>CAZRHF010000028.1:0-22393 GCA_964599835.1 uncultured Eubacteriales bacterium
CATAAAGCACCGTTTAGGCACTTTTTAAATGCAAAGTGCAGAATGAATGTGTGGCTTCGCCACGGAATATATAAATTGCTTCGTCAGTTGTAGGGGAGGAGCAGAGCCCCTCCCCTACAAGTATATCAATAAAGTCGTATTACATCGTCAGTGAGCCTTCTCCATATGTTGAATTGAAAATGGAAAGTTGAAAACTAATTTGTGGCTCCTCCGAGATAAAAGATAAGAAAGAAGAGGCAAGAATCTCGGGTAAATTCGTCAAAATGCACAAACGGGGGGGGGGTAATGTTTGTTATTATGCATACTTTACAAAAACGGCGAGAATGCATTATAATGGATAAGGATATATTCGCACTCTTTTTGAGGCGTAAATTAATGAAAGGAATGAATATTATGGAGAAATTCAGCAAAAAAATTCTGGCTCTCATCTTGTCTATGGCTCTCCTTGCCTCCTGCATCATCATCCCCGGTATGATCGGCGCAATAGGCGAAGAAGAGACCCTTGACGTATGGGACGGAACCTACGTTCAGCCCTCGGATGCTGACGGCGACGGCGCCTTCGAGATCTACACTCCCGAAGAGCTTGCCTGGTTCGTTAAATATCACGGACGCAAGGGCACCTCGGGCGACTATTCTGCTATTACGGGTAAGCTTATGAACGACATCTGGCTTAACGATATGCTCGTTACCGTAACAGACGGCGTTCCCTCTGCCACCAAGGCTACCGACACCTCTGTGGTCATCGACCTTGAGGACGACGCAAACAACGGCCTTAACGAGTGGTTCGACGGCGTTGCCGATATGTGGTTCGTCGGCACCCTTGACGGAAACGGCCACGTTGTTAACGGTCTCTACGTTAAAAACAATCAGGCCTACAGCTCAAATTCCTACGGAGCAGGTCTCATTCCTCGTGCAGGCGGCGGATGTACCGTTATAAACGTTGGAATTGAAAACGCTTATCTGAATACCAACAACGATTACACCGCTGCCTTCCTTCTCGGAAACGTTCACGGTGCCGTAGGTACTGTTAAGAATTGCTACGTTGGCGAGTCCGCTTACCACATCGGTGTTAAGGCTGCCGCAATCGTAGGCGGCGGCGGAAATGGTGCGGAGGTCAGGAACTGCTACAACCTTGCGACCATCGTTAAAAGCAACTCCGACAGCGGCTATCTTTTCGGCGACTCCTGGGGCAAGGAAAAGATCTATAACTGCTACACCGCACACGGTTATAATATCACCAGACCCGGCTATGAAACAAAGGCCAGTAACTCTTATAGCATTTCCTCTGCCCCCGGCAAGGATGCCGTTTCCACTATGCCTAACTTAGGCGCCGCTTTTACCGTAACCGCAGGCTATCCCGAGCTTAAGGTATTCAGCGACAAGCCTGAAGTTTGGGGCGGCTGGAAGGCTACAGGCATCGCATCGGGTACCGGCTCCTCTGAAGCTCCCTTCATCATCACAAGCGGTGAAGAGCTTGCTTATGCTATCCACAACACCGCTAATATCTACGTAGAGGATGCCGCAGGCACCTATAAGTATGACGAGGAGTCTGCATCCTACGTTGCCCTCACCGAGGGCGAAGAGTACGACGGAACTCTCTATTCCTACGTTGCTCCCAGCTATAAGCTTGCAAACGATATCTATCTTAACGATATCACCAAGATCGACTGGGCAAACGGCACGGTAGCCGAAGGCTACGGCGCACGTACCTGGTATAAGGACATCAATGTTCAGGGAACCTTCGACGGCGACGGACACGTTGTTTACGGTCTTTATTATAATGCAACACCTGAGACTTACTGGGCAATTTCTCAATCTATAGCCCTCTTCCCCAGAGTTTTAGACGGAGCCACCTTTAACATAACCAAGATAGGCGTCGACAACGCCTATCTTTCCGGTGGATGTAACGCTTCTGCCTTTGTAGGCTCCAACAGCGCAAATAACCAGACTGCCGAGACTAAGACCTATCTTAACGTAAGCGAGTGCTTCACCGGTCCTGACGTAACCCTTAAGAGCTATCTCACCGGTTCTGCCGTTGCTGGTCTCCGCGACCTCCACGCAAACATCAGCGACTCCTACTTCTTAGACACTCAGTACGGCTCTGTTTCAACCTCCAACTACGGTATCACCGGCGACGCCTGGAGCGGCTCGGCTCGTTACTATCGCGTATTCAGCCCCACTCAGCCCCTCTCCAGCAAGTCCGGCAACATTGCCGCACAGTATAATTCCTATACTTATGTAGGCGCTCCCAACGCAGGTACCGAGGTTTCCGACCTCGCAATGAAGGGTGACGCTCCCGTTGTAACAATGGCAGGTCTCGGCGATAAGTTCGTTACCACCGAAGGCTATCCCACCCTCAGAATCTTCCTTGACGAGCTCACCGAAGCTAACCGAGTTCTCGGCGTTCCCGAGTTCGAGGGCGCAGGTACCGAGGACGATCCTTACCTCGTTTCCGATGCCGCAGACCTTAAGGCAATGGTCGGTCTCGGCGGAAACGAAGCTTACTATAAGCTCACTAACGATATCTATGTAAATGACGTAAACGCAGTTAACTGGCTTGACGGCACCGTAAACGAGGGCTATGCTCCCGAGCAGTGGTTCGTTTCCACAGAGAAGGGCGGCACCGGTTATATCGGATATGTCGGAAACATCCAGCAGTTCAAGGGTCATATCGACGGAAACGGCTATGCTGTCCACGGCCTCTATTACGAGCTTGGAAACACCTCCACCATTTCGGGACTTCTCCCCTACGTTGGAGGTACAGTAACCGTTAAGGATCTCGGAATCGAAGATTCCTTCATCGGTTCGGGACGCTTCACAGGCGGTCTCATCGGCTATACCACAAGCTCTGCAAAGGTCACCGTCAGCGGAACCTATATCGACGCTTCCTGTGCCGTTTGGGGCTGGGACGCAGGCGCCGCTTACGTTAAGTCCGACAGCGACATCCATACCTCGGGCGGATCAGGCCTCTGCCTTGGCTCGATGACCTATGCCTATAACGAGTCCGAGAGCGGAGCTTATATTCTTGACGGCGAGACCTACCGTGCATTTACCGCCGCCGACTATGAAGGCACCAAGTATGCCGCAGAAACCTCTACTCAGTACACCGAGGACGAGGCAGGAACCTATAAGTACGACGAAGACACCGAAACCTACGTTGAGATCGGTGCCGAAGAAGAATATACAGGCACACGCTACTCTGCCTCCGAGGTTACGACCTATGTTGAAAGTGCAGAGGGAACCTATCTCCTTGACGGCGAGACCTACCGCGAAATCACCATCGACGACTATGACGGAACCCGCTATGAGCAGGATAAGGTCTGGTCGGGAGTTAACTTCACCTCCGAAGCCCTCGGCGGCCTTGTAGGACGTTTTGAAAACGGCTCTACCGGAACCTTAGATAACTGCTACGTTACAGCAGACGTTGCTTATAAGCCTATGTATATTTACGGCTTCAACTCTCAGGGTGTTACCTTCAAAGAAGAAGGTAAACAGGGTGCAAGCGGCGGTCACCTCGGCGGACTTTGGGGCGACGACTGGTCGACCGTTAAGCACGTTACCGCAACCAACTGCATTTCTTTGATAATACCTCACGAGAATATCGGCAACTGCACCTTCTCAGGCGTTTACACCTTGGCAGACGCTTCGCTTGAAGGTGTAACCAAGGTTACCGTAGCTACCGGTGCAGAAGGACTTTCTGAAATGACCGGACTTGATGCATCCGTTTGGTATGCAGTTAAGGCAGACGGCGCATATCCTGCACTCCGCCTCCGCGGAACCGTGATCGGTGACGTTGACGAAAACGGAGTAGGCGGCGAAGCTACCGATGCCGACGCTCTCCGTGTGGTTCTCATTAAGAACACCGAGATCAGCAACGGCGACGTTAACAGAAACGGCTCGGTCGACATCTGCGACCTCGTTTCCCTCGCAAAATAATAACTTAAAACCAAACAACGCTGTGCGAATGCACAGCGTTGTTTTTATATCAAAAGAAATTTTCCTGCGAAAAACGCAATTTCTTTCCATAATTGTTCACAAACAGTTTAAAATTATCACAATTCATCACATCCTTTCGGTATTAAAATATAACCATAATTTTCCCCGAAAGGATGAAACATATTGTACGTAATACGAAACGCACTTAAGTGCATCTCCCGTTCAAAGGGCCGCAACATTCTTATCGGAATAATCGTCCTTGCGATCTCAGTTTCTGCCTGTCTCGGTCTTTCGATATGTCAGGCGGCCGAATCGGCAAAGGAAGAGACCCTTGCCGAAATGTCTGTTACGGCCACTATTTCTTTCGACCGTCAGTTGATGATGAACTCTATGAGGGAGGAAATGTCCGAAGGAGGCAAAAAGGGCGGTTTCGGCGGATTCGACCGCGGCGAATTTTCCCAAATGATGGGCGAAGCCTCTGCCTTGACCCTCGAAGAATATACTAAATACGCCTCGGCCGATACGGTTGAAGACTTCTACTATCAGCTGACCGCCGCCCTTAACGGCTCAGAGGATTTTTTACCCGTCAGTAACGACTCGGCAGATGAAAGCGAAGAGGGTAGCGGCGAATCCTCCGAAATGCCTCAGATACCGGGAGGTATGGGCGGAAAAGGCAATATGATGATGGGCGCACAAAGCGATTTTTCTGTAGTTGGCGTAAGCAGTGAGGCCGCTATGTCCGAATTTTTAGCTCAGACCTCCTCCATCACCGACGGTGAGATGTTCACATTGGAAAGCGAGGAGTTTGCCTGTCTGATATCCCAAGAATTGGCGGTTTACAACGACCTTTCGGTAGGCGATACCGTTGTTTTGACTAATCCTAACAACGAAGAAGAAATCTTTCAGTTCACGGTCAGCGGTATTTATGCAAACTCAGCCTCCAATGAGAGCAGTTTTTCAATGATGGGCGCCACCTCCACCGACCCTGCTAATAAATTATATATGAGCTATGCTACATTAAGTTCCCTCTGTGACGCATCTGCTTTATCTGCTGAGACCCTTACCGACGAGGACACGGGCAGAGAGTATTCCACCGAAATAAACGGTACTCTTTCCGCTACCTATAGCTTTGCTTCGGTGGAGGATTACGAGACCTTTGCTGAGGAGGTCTACGAAATGGGTCTTGACGAGTCTTATACCGTTTCCTCCTCGGATATAACCGAGTTTGAAAACAGCCTCACCCCTCTTAACACCCTCAGCACCACCGCAAGCTATTTTCTCATAGTAATACTTATAATCGGCTCGGTCGTGCTCATAGTGCTCGGCATATTCAATGTCAGAGAGCGTAAGTATGAAATTGGCGTACTGACTGCAATGGGTATGAAAAAAGGCAAGGTTGCCCTTCAGTTTTTAACCGAAATATTTGCCGTTACCATGGTGGCGGTAATAATCGGTATAACTGTGGGTGGTGTGACCTCGGTTCCCGTGACAAACGCCCTTTTAGAGGGTCAGTCCACAGCTCAGACAGACCGTGCCGACAGAATTGAACAAAGCTTCGGCAGGGGAGAGGGGATGTCTGAAGTGGGCGGTGAAATGCCCGAAATACCGAATGGTGGCAATGAGAATTTTGGTGGATTTGGCGATTTCGGTAAGACTATGAGCAACTATATTACCGAGATCGACTCGGCTATGAATTTCACCGTAGTTCTACAGATGCTTGGAATAGCCGTGCTCCTGACGATTGCCTCGGGTGCAGTCTCAATGCTCTTTGTAATGCGGTACGATCCGTTAAGAATTCTTGCCAACAGAGATTAGGAGGTGGCAATATGTCTGTTTTAAGTCTTGATAATATAAGCTTTTCTTACGGTAAAACCCCTGTCCTTAAAGACCTCAGCTATAGTTTTGAAAAGGGAAAGACCTACTGCATAATCGGCAAATCGGGCGCGGGTAAGACCACTCTTTTGTCCCTGCTTTCGGGTCTTGCAGAGCCCGACGGAGGGGCTATCCTCTACGACGGAAAGGACATTAAAAAAACCGATAAATACCGCTTTCGAAGCAGAGATATCGGTGTAATTTTTCAAAGCTTTAATCTTATAACTAAGTTTACTGCCTGCGAAAACGTAATGCTTTCTATGGAAATTGCAGGTCTGCGCGGTGTTAAAAAACGGCAAAAGTCAATGGAGCTGCTCGGCAGTGTCGGTCTTGACGAGGATGAAGCTAATCGCAGAGTGCTGAAGCTCTCGGGCGGACAACAGCAACGAGTTGCCATTGCCAGAGCCCTTTCTTATGATCCGCAGATAATTCTGGCCGACGAGCCCACGGGAAATCTTGATCTGGATACTCAGAGGGAGATAATGGAGATATTCCGAAAGCTTGCTGCAGAGGGTAAGTGCGTAATAATTGTCAGCCACTCTCCCGACGTCGCGGCTATGTGTGACGAGTGCTTTGAACTGAAACGCGTCCAAAAAACCACAAAAAAGTAATAAAAAAGAGGTTTGCTTTGCAAACCTCTTTTTGCTATGCTTTATCTTCCTGTGGAGAACAGCCGAATTTATTACAGTAGGAGCGGTAAAAGGAAGAATAATCCTTATATCCGCATTCCTCGCTTACCCTTACCGCAGGCTCGCCCATACGGATTCGGTTTCGCGCGGTGAGAAGTCTCTTGGCGGCAATATACTGACCGATGGATGAACCTGTGCTCCGTTTGAAAATACGGTTTATCTGAGACTGACTAAGGAAGAAGATATCACTTATCTGCTGAAGGGAAATGTTCTTGAACAGATTCTGATTAACGTAGTCGATAAGCAGGTCGGCAACCTGATCCTTTCTGCTTTTGGGGTTAAGCCGCTTAGCGATTCGGTCGGCCTCGGTCAAAAAGAAAAGCACGCGGGAAACCAGATCCAGGCGGTTCATCTCGTGACCGTAGGGGACGACCATCGCCATACTGTCCGAGCAGTAGGAGTGACCCAAAACCGAAGAATCAAAGCGGTTGAGGGTGCCGAGGGGTCTGCTGTAAAGGCGGGCCAGCATTTCTCCGTCGGGGTCGATCGTCATAAGCAGGTCGGGGTGTATGTTGGCAACTGCACGCTCGTAGGGTACCGAGTCGGAGCAGACGACCAGGTGGTGCGCTTCAAGAGGTCTCATCAGCATAATGTCTCCCGGGCGAAGCTGGTATTTTGTGCCTTCAACAAGATAGTAACAGTCTCCCGAAATAAAATAGAAGATCTCAATATTATCGTGTGCGTGCATTACCTGGTTATTCTTGGGTACGCGATCGATCTTATGAAGAAAATTAAAGTCTTTATCGCTGTATTTAAGTATATCCTCAGTCATAATGCACCTCCTCTTGAGCTGATAGAAATATAATACTATAAAATGCGCAAAAATGCAATGTTTTTGTTCGAAAAAACTATTGCATATTGAATATTTTGCTGTTATAATGTAGAAAATCACGGAGGTGTTTTACTATGAGTATTCGTTTTGGTGTATGTGCAAGCTTCGATAATATCCCCGACCTTATTGAGGCAGGATATGACTATCTTGAATTCGGCTTCAACGTCCTTGTAAATATGTCGGAGGAGGATTATAAAAAGGCCCTCGATACTGTAAAGGAGCATAATTTTTTTGCCGAGAGCTTCAACGGCTTTTTCCCCGGCGATATGCGCCTTGTAGGACATGAGGTCGATATAGACCGCATAAAGGCCCACTGTGAAAAGGGTCTTGAGCGCGCCGCCTCTCTGGGAGGAAAGGTTGTGGTTATCGGAAGCGGTGCCGCCCGAAAGGTCTGTGCCTGCGGAAATAAAGAAAAGGCCTATGAGCAGTTTGCCGAGGTGTTGGGACTTGTTGGCGACCTTGCAAAAAAATACGGCATCACCGTTGTGGTAGAGCCTCTGAATACGGGTGAAACCAACCTTATAAATACCGTTGCCGAGGGTCTTGAGCTCTGCAAAAAGGTGAATCGTGACAACGTTAAGGGTCTTGCCGATTTCTTCCACGTTTATAAAAGCGGTGAAAGTCTTGATGCTATAAGAAACGAGGGCAAAAATCTCGGTCATCTCCACCTTGCCCGTGCCAATGACGATCGCGCTATGCCCTACGAGGAGGATATCCCCACGATAAAAGAGTGGGCCAAGGCGGTAAAGGAGAGCGGATACGAAGGCAGACTCAGTCTCGAAGGCGGCTACAAGCCCGAATTTAAGGAGTGCATTATCCGCACCCGCAAGATCATTAAAGAATTTGAATAATATAATGCCCGATTTTAATTCAAAAATCGGGCTTTTTTTATTGCTTTTTCGGGGTTTATATGTTATAAAGAAGACATAAACCAAAAGGCGGTGTTTACTTTGTCAAAAACCTTATTTTTAAACGATTTCGGAATCCTGCCCGATACGGGTGTCGACTGCTCCGGGGCTCTTCAGAAGGTGCTAAACGACCTTCCCGACGGCAGTACCCTTCACTTTAAAAAGGGCACCTATCACATCCTTAAGGCGGTAGAGGTCTCGGATAAAAAAGATATAAAAATTCTGGGCAATTTCTCAACCGTAATTGCCCATTTCGACCCCTGCGGAAAAATTTCCGACAATAACGACGTCTTCCGTTTCTTCGGTTGCTCCGACGTAACCGTTCAGGGCTTCTGTTTCGATACCGATAACCCCATCGGTGCCACGGGCAAGGTGGTTGCCATCGACAGCGAAAATGGAACTATGGATATAAAGCTGTATGATGAATTTCCCGTTACGGGCTTTGAGCATTTCATCGGTACTAACAGCTTTGATGAAATGGGTTCCCCCGACTATGCCCTTGCCACCATTCATCACGAGCTGACCGAGCAGGAGTTTAGGGCGCCCGACGGCAAAAAAGCAACCCGTCTTGTAGCTCTGGACTATGACGTTGTTGCTCCTCAGACCGTCCGTCTCAAATACCTGAACAACCCCGATAAACAGCGACCCGTAAAGCTTGGCCACCTTATAAATTTCCGCTACGAAATATACGGAAATTCGGTGTTTGAGTTCACCTCCTGCCACCGCTTCCTCCTTAAGGATATAGTAATTTATTCCGCCGCCAGCTTCGGTGCAAAGGTTCGCCCCAGAAGCAGTGACTTTACCTTCGATAATTTCTCCATCCGCGTGGCCGACGGCTCTAAAAAGCTTAAAGCAGCCAATGCCGACGGCATACATATCTTAGGCCTTTACGGCAGTCTTACTCTTAAAAACTGCAATATGGAGGGAATGGGTGACGATACCCTTAACATACACGGAATTGCAGGCGAGGTCTACGGTCTCGATACCGAAAAGAAGTCCCTTTCCTTTACGGGTCCCGACCGCAAGGAGTTCAGAAAGCTACCCGCGCTTTGGGCCTGCGAGGATGATGAGATAGTTGTTTACGATAAAAACACCTTCCTTAAAAAAGGCTCCTTTAAGGTCAAAACAGTTGATAATATCATTGAAGCCACCTACTACGACCTTAAGGGCGAAATAGCCGACGGCGACGTTATTGCCAACACCAAATATTACGCCGCAGTACACGTTGACGGCTGTACCCTCAGAAATACCCGTGCCCGAGGACTTCTCTTCCAGACCCACGATATTCTGATCGAAAACTGCTATATCTACGGAATGAGCCTTCCCGCAATGCTCTTTTCTCCCGATATCCGCGTATGGTATGAGGTAGGCCCCTGCAAAAACGTTGAGATAAGAAACAACGTTATCGAATATAACGCTCACTACCATAACGGTGCAAACGTTGGTGCGATCGTTTTCAAGGCCTGCCACGACGTAGGCGGAAACGATTATCCGGCAGGCGTCCACGAGGATATCTACATCCACGATAACATCTTCACCGACAACGGCAACAGCGGAATTTACGTCTCGGCCGCCAAAAACGTCCGTATTGAGGATAATATCTTTAAAGGCAACTGTGCATCTCCCCAAAATCCCGAGCTTCCCCACGCGTTCTACGATATCGTCACCGTAAACTGCGAGAATATCACCGTCTCGGGCAACGTCACCGACAGGGGAGAGGATAAGCTTTATATAGATATAAAGGAAGGTTAAATATTGGCCACAAAAACATAGCTTTTGTCTTGTTTTTATATAGAAGTATTGCTACAATTCCAAAGGAGAAACTTTATGAAAATCGGAGTTCAGGAAGTGAATTTCCGTCGCTACGGCGGAAATTATTTTGAAAAAATGCGTGAGTACGGCTTCACTGCCGCCGACTACGATATGTGTAATACCGAGGCGGAGCTTTATAAAATGACCGAGGCTGAGCGCAAGACCTACCTTCAAGGCGTTCGCCAAATGGCCGACGAGGCAGGAGTTGAAATATTTCAGGTCCACGGTCCCTGGCGTTGGCCTGTTCGGGACTACACCGAGGAAGACCGCGCCGAGCGTATGGACAAAATGAAGACCTCCATCCGCGCCTGTTCTTATCTAAATTGTAAAAACTGGGTCATTCACCCCATTATGCCTATGGGAGTTACCGACGTCGGCACCCCCGACGAGCAGAAGACCTGGGATATGAATAAGGCCTTTATGTCGGAGCTTTTAGCGGTAGCCAAGGAATACGGCGTTACCATCTGCTATGAAAATATGCCTATGCAAAGGCTCGGCATCGCTACCCCCGACGAGATACTTCGCTTCGTAGAGGAAATGAATGACGATAGTTTCAAGATCTGCTTTGATACGGGTCACGCCGCTATTTTCAGCAGTCAGATCTCGGTAGGGGATGCCATCCGCAAAATGGGTGATAAGATAGCCTGCTTCCACGTTCACGACAATAACGGCTGGGCAGATATCCATCTTATGCCTATGACGGGAGTTATAAACTGGGACGATTTCTGTGCCGCTGTCAAAGAAATCGGATATAAGGGTGTCCTTTCTCTGGAGACCTCCGCCGCAATCACCCTTCCCGAAGACCTTTACGTAAGGCTTAACCGGATATTTTTCGAGGTAGCAAAAAACCTCGTAGAAAAAATAGAAAAATAAGGTGATACTTATGAAAGAGTTAAAAGAACTGAAGCTTTCCGAGCTTACTCCAGAGCAGAAGGTCGGACTTACCATGTGCGGACGTGTTTTTAACCGCTGGGACGATAAGCTGGATGAAGAAAACCTTCAGTACACCCTTAATATGATAAAGAATCATAGCCTCGGTGCCGTTTGGGTAGACCCGGGATTTAAGAGAAGAGACGAGGCAATGAAGCTTATTAAAGAAACCGCCGACTATCCCATTCTCGTCTTCACCGATGCCGAATCAGGCTACGGCGACGATAAGATCGGCCGTCACAACGCTCTCGGTATGACAGGAAGCGAAGAGCTTGCCTATATTTTCGGCAAGGTTACCGGTACCAGAGCCAGAAAAGCAGGCTACACCGTTGTTTGCAACCCCATTATCGATATGGTTGACCGAAATACCTGCTGTAATATGACGATGCGCTCTATGGGAGGCGATAAGGAGCAGGTTACCCGCCTTGCCGCCGCAGAAATCAGAGGAATGCACGACGCAGGCGTTCTTGCCGTCGGTAAGCATTATCCCAGCGTTCACGGAACAGGGGAGATGGACTCTCATATGGCCGAGGGTCTCTCCTTCGAGACTGAGGAAGAGCTTTTAGATTACGCTCTTTACCCTTACGTTGAACTCAGTAAAATGGGTATTCTTGACGGTATTATGACGGGTCATTACCGTCTTCCCAATATCGACCCCGACCGTCCTGCATCCCTTTCCGAAAAGGTTATCGGAGTTTTCCGCAGACAGGGTTATAACGGCTTTGCAATCACCGACGCTCTGCCTATGATGGGAATCGTTGCCAAATTCGGTAAGATCGACTGTAACGGTATGGCGATAGAGAGCGGAAACGACCTTGCCCTTACCTGGGTCGAAAACAAATTTGCCTATGAAGCAATGCTCTCTTGTTTAGAACGCGGAATTCTGACCGAGGAAAAGGTTGACGTTGCCGCACAGCGTGTTCTTGATGCACAGCACAAAACCACACTTTTCGGCGAATATCAGGAGCTCACAGAGGAAGAGCTGGCCCTTTATGACAGCATCAATACCGACGGAATCTATGCCAAGGCAGACGAAGGTCTTGAATATTCCGTGGATAAAAACGGCAGACATTTTATAGCAGTTCAGGTTCCTGTAGGCTCGGCAGACAGCCACGGAAAGATCACTATTGACACCTTTACAACCGCCTGGTACGACCCGAACAAGATCGTAAAACAGCTGGAGGGGACCTTCCCCAATTCCCGCGTTTTTGCAATGGACGAATTCCCCAACACCTCCCATAACTGGATCCTTGTAAACGAGAATATCGACTATGATGACGTTATTCTGGTTACCTTTATGGACGGTAAGGCATATCAGGGTGAGGAATCCTTCTCGGGACGCTTCGTTACCGCCGTTAAGGCCCTCCAGATAACCGACCGTGTTACGGCCATCGTCCACTACGGCAACCCATTCCCGCTGGAGGCCCTCGACCACATCCCCCGTGTTATCATCGGAGGTCAGTCTGAAAAGGCGGTCGAAACGGGAATTAAAGTTCTTGCAGGAGACTACCCCGCCAAGGGTAAAATGACCTACGACGTAAAACTTAAATAAAACGAAAACCGCCGTTAGGCGGTTTTGTTTTTTACAGCTTAAGCCTTCCGAGCATATACCGTCTGTATTCCAGCGGTGTCATCCCCGTAGCCTCTTTGAATTTATTATTAAAGTACGACTGGGTTGAAAAACCGCAGTCTGTGGCAATGCGGGATATGGAAATATTGTCCGAAAGCAGAGCCAGCTTTGCCGACGAAATGCGGTGTTCTAAAATATAAGCGTTAGGTGTCTTTCCGAATTTTTCGGTGAAAAGCTTATGAAAATATATGGGGCTGAGGTTTGCGACCTCCGAAAGGGTCTTGAGGGTCAGCTTTTCACTTAAATTATGCTTTATAAAATCGGCGGTGTCCGAAAGGGATTTTCGGTAGGTGTGAAGGGCGGGGTCGATATCTTTCGGTGTATCCTCCGAAAGGCTGAGAAGGTGCCCCAAAAATCTGCAGACGATTCCCTGAAGCCTGAGGGTGTCTTCGGGTGCGGTGCCCTCATACTTTAAAAGATCCTCATACATTTTTATGACCGTCTCGGTATCGTGAAGATTTATAACGTCGGGTAAGCTCTCCATAACCGAAATAAAGCCTTCATCCTCGGAGGAGATATGCAGATAATGGCACCTGAAGGGAAGCTCGCTGTATCTTGTCTGCCCCGGCTTCGCACATATCAGTGTGCCGTTTGCCCTTTCGATGGGTTTATCGTCTACAAAGGACAGCTTTTCGCTTTGCGCTGTAAAAAGCTCAAATTCAAAAAAGCCCACCGTTCTCTTTTTTGAAACCGACATATTCTGAAATTTCATCACCGAATCGAAAATGCCGAAATTAACTATCTCAAAATCAAAACACTTCATATCATACCTCAAAGTAAGATTTTGCAAAAAATAAGTAAAATAATGCTATACAAAAACCTTCGCGTTTCTTATAATAAAAATACAACGAGACTTGAAATGTGTCAAGCCTTTAAAATTAAATTTTACAAAAAGGAGCATTTTTTATGAAAGTTATATGGCTGGGTCAGGCAGGCCTGCTGTTCAGGACCGAAAAGGCCACCCTTATGATCGACCCTTATCTCTCCGACAGTTGCGGAAAAATAAATCCTAAAAGTCATCGCCGCGTGCCCGTGGATGAATCCCTTTTCGAAATAAAGCCAAACCTTATGCTTTTTACTCATAACCATCTCGACCATTTTGATCCCGAAACGGTGGAGAGATTCGTTGGGGAGGAAAGCGGTATAACCGTTCTGGCTCCCCATACCGTATGGCCCGAGGTTCGAAAAATCGGCGGAAATAACAATTACGTTCAGTTCGACCGCCACACCCGTTGGACAGAATCCGGTCTCACCCTCACCGCCGTAAAGGCAACCCATAGCGATAAAGGTGCCATCGGTGTTATAATCGACGACGGCGAAAGAAAATACTACGTCACGGGCGACACCCTTTATAACAGCGAGATATTTGCAGACCTTCCCGATGATATCTACGCAGTATTCCTGCCCATAAACGGTGTCGGTAACAATATGAATATGACTGACGCGGCAGATTTCGCAAAGGAAACAAAGGCAGAAAAGGTAGTACCCCTTCACGTTGGCCTCTTCGACAGTCTTTCGGCAGAAGATTTTAACTGCGAAAACAAAGTGATACCCGAATTCTATAAGGAGATAAAGCTATGAAAGTAACCGACGTAAAAGCCTTTGTGGTCGACTGCTTCAGAACCAACTGGGTCTTCGTCAAGGTCTATACCGACGAAGGAATAACAGGAGTAGGGGAGGGTACCCTCGAATATAAGGAAAAGGCCTTTTTAGGTGCCCTCGAGCATATTAAGGAATACCTTGTGGGCAAAGATCCCCGCGATATTGAACAGCATTTTTATATGATCTACCGCGATGCCTATTGGCGGGGCGGTCCTGTGCTTATGAGCGCCCTTTCCGCCACCGAATGTGCACTTTGGGATATTTTAGGTAAATCTCTCGGAGTTCCCGTATATCAGCTTTTAGGCGGCAAATGCCACGATAAGGTTCGGATCTACGTTAACGGCTGGTTTGCAGGAGCGAAAGAGCCCGAAGAGTTTGCCGAAAAGGCGAAAATTGCCGTACAGCGCGGTGTTACCGCAATGAAGTGGGATCCCTTCGGAAAAGCCTATCTCCAGATCTCAAATGCCGACCTCGATAAGGCCCTGCGCAACGTTGCCGCCGTCCGTGAGGCGGTTGGAAATTCGGTCGACCTGCTGATTGAAGGTCACGGCCGCTTCGACGTGCCTACGGGAATAAAAATAGCAAAGGAGCTGGAGCAGTTTAAGCCTATGTGGTTCGAAGAGCCCACTCCTCCCGATAATTTAGAGGCTTTAAAGGCGGTAAGAGATAAGTCTCCCGTGGCTATTTCTGCAGGCGAGAGACTCTATAGCCGCTGGGATTACCGTAAGCTTTTCGATACCCGTGCCGCCGATTATATCCAGCCCGATATTTCTCACGCAGGCGGAATTAGTGAACTGAAAAAGATCGCCGCCGAGGCAGAGTCGCGCTATATTCCTTTCGCACCCCATAACCCATCAGGCCCCGTTGCCAATGCCGCAACCCTTCAGCTTGCCGCCGCCTGCCCCAATTTCTGTATTTTGGAAATTATGTACAGCGACGTTGACTGGCGCAAGGACGTAACGGATGAAAAGCTGGAATATAAGGACGGCTATATAACCATTCCCGATAAGCCGGGTCTCGGTATTGAGATAAATGAGGAAGAGTGTCTAAAGCACCCCTATCAGCCCCATACCCTCCGTCACTATACCGGTGCCCTTACCGATATCCGCCCCGCAAAAACAGAGTTCTATTTCTGATTTAATGCTACGGCAAACAGCCGCCGTGTCATCCTGAGCTTGTGGAAATTTTGCGACAATGAGATTCCGCGCTGCGCGCGCCCTACGGGTTCGACCCTGCTCAAAATGACCCATTGTCGCAAAATCGCCGTAGGCGGGATCTCGGCGGTGATAATTTGACGTCAAATGTAGGGGAGGGGTTCGCTCCTCCCGTTTCAAGGAGAAATCATTATGAAAAAACACGAAATAGCAAACCACGAGCCATCCTTCCTCCCCGAGGACGGAAACTGGGAGCTCGTCTGGGCGGACGAATTCGACGGCACCGAGCTTGACCGCACAAAATGGGATTTCCGCCTTAATTTCTGGGGAAAGCCCTTCGATGCATATACCGATAAGGGAATAGTCCTCGACGGCAACAGCCATATCGAGCTTCACCGCACCGAGGTCGACGGCCGTTACGTATCCCCTCAGCTCCAGACCGGTGCCAACTCTTTCGACCATATTGCCGCAACCAGAGAAAATCACTGGGGTCAGGACGGTATTTGGCCCTTAGAACCTTTAAGCGAGCCTAAATTCGTTCACCGCTACGGCTATTACGAGTGCCGCTGTAAGTTCCAGAACGATCCCGAAACAATGTGGTCGGCCTTCTGGACTCAGTCTCCTACCATTGGCGGACGCTTCGAGCCCGAATGGTGCGGAATTGAGTCGGACATTATGGAGTGTTTCCACGTCGGTAAAGCCACCACCGGAAATATTATGGGCGGCTACGGTAAGCAGTTCCGCGAGGAGGGCCGCGTCCGCTACGACCTTAAAGAGACCGAGGATGGCTGGCACTATTTCGGAATGGACTGGAGTCCCGACGGCTATACCTTCTACTGCGACGGAGAGGTTATTTCTACCGCCGATAAAAACGTTTCCCATGTACCCCAGTTTATTCTTCTCACCACCGAGATACAGGGCTACCGCGAGGTAAGAACTCGCCTTGCAAGGGGCGAAAAGATTGAGGACGCCAAGTTTAACATCAAGGGCGACTTTGTCGACGACGCCTTTATCGTCGACTTCGTCCGCGTCTTCGACAGAATATAAAAATACGGCAACCGTAGGGGAGGGGTGCGGGTGTCCGGTGGACACCTCTGCGAAGCAGAAGCACCGACCGAGGCGACAGCCGAGACCTTGCTCCTCCCGTCGATGAGGTGAAAAAACTATGGAAAAACTTATAAAGATCGGCAAAGTAGAGCCGAAAAATTCAAAGGATATAAAATATTCAAAAATCGGTCTTGGTTTTGAAAAACTGGACCGTGATGCTTTCGACCCAAATAAAGCCTACGATAAGGTGGCCGCCTGCGGAGTTAAGCTCGCCCGAATCCAGTCGGGCTGGCAGAAGACCGAAAGGGAAAAGGGCGTGTATGATTTTGCCTGGCTCGATAGTATTGTAGATAATCTCTGCTCCCGTGGAGTAGAGCCCTGGATATGCCTTTGCTACGGTAACGACCTTTATACCGAAGCGGCAAAAACCGTCTACGGCGCGGTTGGCTGTCCTCCCATCTTCACCGAGGAGGAAAAGACCGCCTGGGCAAACTACGTAAAGGCCACAGTATCCCGCTATAAGGACAAGGTACGTTACTTTGAGGTCTGGAATGAGCCCGATGGAGACTGGTGCTGGAAGCACGGAAGTAGCGGAGAAGAGCTGGGAAGATTCACCATCGACACCGCCAAGGCAATAAGAGAGGTCTTCCCCGAGGCTAAAATAATCGGCGGAGTTGTCTGCCAGCAGCGTATCGATTTCTTAAATGCCGCCCTCTCTACCGGAATGGCCGACTATATCGACTATATCTCCTTCCACGAATACACCCACAACGAGACCGACGAGTTCCAAAAGGTCGATGCCTTCCGTGCCCTTATCAAAGAGTACGGCTCGGATATCGAGCTTATTCAGGGCGAGACCGGCTCACAATCCGGACGAGGTGGTTGCGGTGCGCTTCACATAGGGGCCTGGACGCCTGAGCTTCAGGCAAAACAGCTTGCCCGTCATACTATGGCCGACCTGCTTTGCGACGTCCACTTTATGTCCTACTTCTCCTGTGTGGATATGAAAGAAGCCCTCAACGGCGTGGTCGGAGATGCAAGCTCCTATAAGGATTACGGCTATTTCGGAATACTCGGCGCCGATTTTGACGAAAACGGTCAGGCAACGGGTGATTATATCGAAAAGCCCTCCTACTACGTCCTTCAAAACATCGCCTCCCTCTTTTGCGGAGAAATCAAAAAATCCACACACCCCTATTACATCCGCTCGGAATATGCAGGCACCGTCTATGAAAATACCCCTGCCAGACGTGAGCTGACCACCGGTGTTTTAGAGAAAAACGGCGCAAAGGCTGTCATCTACTGGTACCCCTCCAACATTATGACCACAAGCTACAGCTCCTTTATAACCTGCGAGATATTCACCGGCGGTAAGGAGCTTAAAGTGATCGACATAATGAGCGGCGAGATATACAAAATTGCTGACGAGGATATCGAAGATAAGGGCAACGGTGTTATTAAAATTAAAGAACTTCCGGTCAAAGACACCCCTATCATTATTACAGTAGGAGATTTTTATGAATAACGCAGTATTTATCACAGGTGCCCAGACAGGCACAGGCTATGGCATAGCCGAATATTTTGCCAAAAACGGTTGGGACGTGTTTATTACCAGCCGTAAGGGCGAAGAAGCCGAAAAGGCCGCCAAAAAGCTTTCGGAAGACTATGGCGTTTTCGGAAAGGGATATGAATGTAACATCGGCAACGAACAGCAGGTAATAGATATCTTTAAGGATATTGACAGCACAGGCCGTTTCGTTAAAACAATAGTTTTAAACGCCGCTAATATGGGCTTCTATCCTCAGGACCCTGCCGCAGGACAGGACTTTTTTACCGTTCCCGTAGAGGACTTTGCCGAGGTTTTTGAGACCAATCTCGTCTGGAACTTCACAATGATCCGTCAGGCAGCCATCCGTATGAGGGAAAAGGGCGGCGGAGCAGTTGTCTTCATCAGCTCCAACACAGCCTACAGAGCCATTCCCAACCGCGCCGCATACTCGGCATCCAAGGGCGGTATAAACTCCCTTTCAAAGGCCCTTGCCGTGGACCTCGGACCCTTCGGCATCCGCAGTAACGTTGTCCTCCCCGGTACCATCAAGACCGAACGCTGGGTACAGATGGGAAACAAGCAGATAGTAAACGGAACCCTCACACCCATCGGTGATATCTCCGACTATGAGGACGTTGCCGCCGCCGCTTATTACCTCGGCTCTGATATGTCCAAAAACGTTACGGGCACCGAGATCACCGTAGACGGCGGTATGACCTGCCAGCTCTACCCCAGGCTTTTAAACGACCTTAAGAAAAAACAACTCGAAGGTAAACTGTAAATTTTGCTATAATTGTAGGGGCACAGGTTGTGCCCCTTTTATATGCTTGCATTTTTTCCTTGACGGTAGTACAATAAACTTGTCGGTTTTCCTCGCTCGGTCATTCTGAGCGGAGTCGAACCCGTAGGGCGCCGTAAGGCGGAATCCCGAGCTAACAATTTACAGAGGCGATAACAATGGATAAAACAGAGCTTTTAAGCGTCATCGACAGCTTAAACGACGAGGCAATTAAATTTTGGGTCGACGTCTGCAATATCGAAAGCCCCACCGACTGTAAGGCAGGAGTAGACGCCTGCGGACAGTATTTTATCGACAAGGCTGAGAAATACGGCTGGGATATAGAGGTGCTAAGGGAAGAAATTTCGGGAGATGCGGTCTGCATAACTATGAATAAGGACGCGGCAGGTGCCCCCGTAGCAATTTCAGGTCATCTCGACACCGTTCATCCCATAGGCCTTTTCGGAAACCCTCCTACCCGTATCGAGGGCGATAAGATATACGGCCCCGGTGTTTTGGACTGTAAGGGCGGTGCCGTTGCAGGCTTTTTCGCAATGGTTGCTTTAGAGAAGTGCGGATTTAAGGGCCGTCCCGTTATGCTTATCCTCCAAAGTGATGAGGAGACAAGCTCCTGCGCAAGTCAGCAAAGAACGGTAAAGTTTATGTGTGAAAAGGCAAAGAATGCCGTCGCATTTTTAAATGCCGAGGGTCACACCAGAGGTAAAGTGGTGCTTCGCCGTAAGGGTATCGTAAGATACGAGCTTAAAATAAAGGGTCGCTCAGTTCACTCCTGCCGATGCTACGAAGGCGCAAACGCCATTGCAGAGGCCGCCCATAAAATAATCGAGCTTGAGAAAATGAAGGATACGGACTGGGGACTTACCTGCAACTGCGGAATTATTTCGGGAGGCTCTGCCGCCAATACCGTGCCCGACGAATGCTCCTTCATTGCAGATATCCGCTACGGAGATAAAGAGCAGTATAAGGAAGCCGAGGAAATAGTGAACAAGGTTGCGGCCACATCCTATATCGAGGGTACCTCCTGCGAGGTGGTTCTCGTAAGCCACCGTATAGCTATGGAGGACAGTGCCATTAACGACGCCCTTCTTGCCAAAATGAATAAAATATACGAGGAAGCAGGACTTCCTGCCTTGGCAAAATGGGAAAGCAGAGGTGGCTCCGACGCGGCATATACCACCGATGCTAAAATCCCCACCGTCGATAATCTCGGCACCACGGGAAACCGAATCCACAGCCCCGAGGAATGGGCAGATCTCTGCTCCATGAATGAATCAATAAAACGTTTGGCCACTGTAGCGGCGTTTATAAAGGAGTAAAAAATGCTTAGTGATATGACCCCTTTTAGAATGGTTGGTAATCTGTATTTTGTTGGCTGTAGGGCATATTCAAGTCATCTTATTGATACGGGTGACGGACTTATTCTTATTGATGTAGGCTATAAAGAGAATGCCGATGCCGTTATCGAGTCTATAGGTATGCTGGGCTTTGATGTAACGGATATTAAATACATCCTCATATCTCACGGTCACGCCGACCATTCTGAGGGTGTACCGAAGTTAGTATCTGTGTCGGGCGCCAAAACCTATATGTTCGAGGCGGACAACAAATATTTAAAGGAATTCACTCCCGATGTGTATTTTACCGACGGGGATAAAATAACCCTCGGCAATACCGAAATTCTTGTCCTTGCTACACCCGGTCATACCGAAGGCACGGCATCCTTTTTCTGGGATATAACCGAAAACGGAAGAACCTATAGGGCGGGAATGTTCGGCGGCGCAGGAACAAATCAGCTTAAAAAGGCGTATATGGACAAGAATAATGTGCCTTACCGTATGAGAGGGGAGTTTTTTCGCTCTATAGAACGCCTTAAGGATGAAAAGGTGGATGTTTTTGTGGGAAACCATTCCTGGAACAATAATACACCCCAAAAATATGAAAAAAGCCTTAACGGGGGAGAAAATCCCTTTATAGACAGTACCGAATTTGTCTCTTTTCTCGAAAAAGTAAAGCTTGACCTTGAAAATATTATAGCCGAGGAGATAAAGACTGAGTTTGTAAACTATGCTCATAGGGGCGCAAGTGAATATTGCCCCGAAAACACATTTCTTTCCTTTTATACGGGAATCTATATGGGAGCAAACGGAATTGAGACCGATGTTCGACGGACAAAGGACGGAGTTCTTGTTTTGTTCCACGATGACACACTTGCCAGAGTCACAGGCGAGGGGGGTAGTGTTGAGAACCACACCTTCGAAGAGCTTCTCAATTTCAATGTCATAAAAAACGGACTAACCGATAAGATAGTCTCTTTTGAAGCCTTTCTAAAAGCATTTTCACAACAAAGTCTTACGTTTGCTATCGAGCTGAAAGGCAAGGGAGTAGAAGGAGATGTAGCCCAACTGCTTCGCAAATACGGTATGCAGAGAAAAACGGTGGTTACATCCTTCGATTTTGATATGCTGAAAAACTTTAAGGAGTATGCTCCCGAATTCCGCACAGGATATCTCACGTCAAATGTTGATATCGAAACGGCAGAGAAATTGCTCGGCGCAGAAATTGATGAGTTTTGTCCCAAGGCAGAAAAACTGACGCCCGAGTTTACGGACTATCTGCACAAAGCAGGATTCCGTGTACGTGCCTGGGGTGTAAAAGATGAGGAACTAATGAATAAGATGTTGGTGTTTGGTGTTGACGGAATGACCGTAAATTTTCCCGACAAACTGACAAAAGCAATAACGGAGAGAAAATTATGAAGGATTTTCAGGAAAATATAGTACCTGCCGAGAGACAGAACTCTAAACCCATCTGGATAAGCGAAAACACGGGTCTTCGAATCCTCTTTGCAGGAAACTCCATCACCCTCCACGGCAAAAAGCCCGACATAGGCTGGGACAGAGAATGCGGAATGGCCGCATCCTGCCTTGAAAAGGATTACGTGCATCTTATCCTTAAAAAGATAATGCAGTACGATAAAAACGCCGCCTGGTGTATCGCTCAGGTTGCCGATTATGAGCGCACCTTCTTTGAGAAGGAGGCCAAAGACGAATACAGCGAAGCAGGAGATTTCGGCGCTGATATCGTAATAATGTTCTACGGCGCCAACGTTTCCCGTGATTACGATACAATGGAGAACCCTCCCAAAACCTTCGGTACCGCCTTTGAGGATATGCGAAATCTTCTCTCAGGAAACGGCAAGGCCAAGGTCTATATCTCCGAGGGCTTCTATATCCGCCCCGTGCTTGATGCCGAGAAAAAGGCAGTAGCCGAAAAATACGGCGACAACTTTATTCTGATGGACGATATAAGACAAAAGCCCGAGACCCACGGTCAGTTCAATCACCCGGGTGACCTCGGTATGGAAGAGATAGCAGACCGCTTCTGGGAGCACATTGAACCCGAAGTTAAAAGGCTTGCAGGAAAATAATAATAAAACCACTTTTGTCAACAGACAAAAGTGGTTTTGCTTGGTGCCTTTAGGTGTGGAAATAAACCCCTGGTTCTACCAGGGGAGGGAAAAAGAGCGAAGCTACAATAAAAAAGGGCGAGCTTGGTGCAAGCCCGAAAAGAACAGTAATAAAAGAAGAACCTCTTGTATAATAGTAGTGGTTTGGCGACCGCATTACTAAAATA
>CAZRHF010000029.1:0-22023 GCA_964599835.1 uncultured Eubacteriales bacterium
GTGTTGTGACCAACGATCTGATCCTCAAAGCCGGGGATAAACTGACCTGAACCGAGGGTAAGAGAGAAGCTCTCGCCCTTTCCGCCGTCGAATGCGACTCCGTCAACAAAGCCTTCAAAATCGATAACGGTCATATCGCCGTCTGCGGCGGCGCGGTCGGAAACGGTAACGATACGGGCATTTCTGTCAGCCATACGGTTAATTTCAGCCTCTACCTCTTCGTCGGTAACGACTGCGGTAACGCGCTCTGCGGCGAGACCCTTATACTCTCCGAGCTCAACCTCGGGCTCTACGATAACGGTAACCTTAAGCTCGGCACCTTCTGCCTTGCTTACAGAAGTAACGTCGGTCTTCTCAACGTCAACGATCTTAAGTCCTGCTTCGTCGATAGCGGAAAGAAGGGCGCCTTCATAAAGATAATTTAAAGCGTCATCAAAGAAAACGCCTTCACCGTAAAGCTTTTCGATCATATGAAGGGGTGCTTTACCCTTTCTGAAACCCTTGATGGTGATGTTCTTTGCTTCCTTTTTATATACTTTTTGGATCGCGTCGCAAAAAGTGGCAGAATCGATGGAAATTTCTACCTCATATTTGTTGGTGTCGACCTTGTTTGAAGCTTTCAAACTCATAATTTTTCAACCTCCGAAATTATATCTTGCACCAAGGTGCATAAATCGTCAAATACTAATATATCATATTAGCGTGGAATTTTCCACTAATTTTTTTATTTTTTTGGAATTTTTTTTATTTTATTAAAAATGGCACAAAATTAATGCAATCGGCCGATATAAGTTTGAGCTTTATGCCGTCAAATTCGGGTATTGCGTTGTTAAAGCCCAGTCCGTGAATATGACCGTAATACACGGTATCTACCCCGTAGTTTTTAAGGATTTCGATAAACTCCGGAATGACCTCGTTGCCATAAGCGGGCGGATAATGCATAAATACGAGAAGCTCTTTTCCCGTTTCCTTGGCAGCCGCCAGCGAACGCTCAAGTCTTCCTGCTTCGCGGGCTATTATCTTCTTGTCGGCATCGCCGCCCCCAAAAAGCCAACCTCTGCTTCCGCAAACAACTCGGTCTTCGACAACGAAAGCATTGTTAAACACAAGCTCTACCGAATTTATGGAATTTTCCTCAAAGAACTCATAAACTTTTTTTGCAGTAGACCACCACAGATCGTGGTTTCCCTTAAGAAGCAGTTTTTTACCCGGAAGCGACTGTAAAAATTTAAAGTCCTCCAAGGATTCTTCAAGCTTGAGCGCCCAGGAAAGATCTCCGGGTATCACAACCGTATCATCTTCTTTTACAAACCGTTTCCAGTTTGAGGCGATTCTTTCCACGTAGTTATCCCAACCGAAAACGTCCATCGGCTTATTTGTACCGAGCGACAAATGCAGATCTGAAATCACAAAAATGCTCAAGCTTTTCACCTCTTTACTTTGAATAATTTTTAAGAATTCTCAAACAATAATTTTGACCCGAGCGGTCTAAATTATATTGGAGGAAACAAATATGAATAACTGCGAAAACGGAAAAAGCGCACCTATTTCGGGCATTAAATGTGACGTTATCAACTGCGCTTATCACAGCGAACAGAATAAATGTCACGCCGGACACATCGAAGTAGGCAACGGCTGTTGCAGCACAAGCAAAGACACCGCCTGCAATACCTTTAAACCTAAATCCGATATGGCCTAAACAAAAACGCCCTTAGGGCGTTTTTGTTTTTAAGTGTCTTAATTAACCGTTAATTCCGAGACGTTCAAGAACGACCTTGTTCATATCCTCTTTGTTGCAAACATTGTTGAAACGGACTGTTGCGGTCTTAAGAGCAGAAATAGGCGCAGGAATTTCGGTATCTGTGGAAGCGCTTAAAAGCTCAACTGCTTCAAATTCGTCTGCGGGAACTTCTTTTCCGAGAGCCTCAAGAACGCTGTTTGCAAACTTGTAAGGGCTGGCGGTGGAGGCGATAACAGCAGGACGGTCATCCCCCGTTTCGGCTACGTATTTATCGTAAACGTTTACGGCAACAGAGGTATGGGTATCGATAAGATAGTCATAGTTTTCGTAGGTTGACTTGATGGTTTCGGACGTACCTGCCTCATCACAGCATCCTCCGTAGAAAAGCTCCTTAAGCTTACCGAATACCTCAGGAGTAACGGTGTATTTTCCGTCGGTTTTAAGGCAGTTCTGCCACTCGGCCACCTGCTTATCATCGTGATCGGTAAGCTCATAAAGCATTCTTTCAAGATTGGATGAGATAAGGATATCCATAGAAGGAGAAATCGTTGTGTAGAAGCTTCTGTTGCGGTCATAAGTACCGGTGTTTAAAAAGTCGGTAAGAACGTTATTTGAGTTGGAAGCGCATATAAGCTTATTTACGGGAACTCCCATTACCTTTGCATAATAAGCGGCAAGTATGTTGCCGAAATTTCCGGTAGGAACGACTACGTTAAAGCCTTCCTTAAGATAGTTCTCTCCCTTATCGAGAAGGTCTAAATATGCAGAGATATAATAGATTATCTGAGGAGCAAGACGTCCCCAGTTAATGGAATTTGCACTGGAGAAGCCCATATTATTTTTGTCGAGAAGAGCCTTGATACCGTCGTCGGTAAAGATAGTTTTTACGCCGGTCTGAGCATCGTCAAAGTTTCCGTTAATAGCGCAAACGTAAACGTTTTCGCCGGCTTGGGTGTTCATCTGAAGCTGCTGCATTGCACTAACGCCGTCGTTAGGATAGAATACCATAATCTCAGTATCCTTAACATCCTTAAAGCCTTCGAGAGCGGCTTTTCCCGTATCGCCTGATGTTGCAACGAGAATTACGGTCTTTTTACCGCCGCCTACCTTCTTCGCAGAGGTCGTAAGTAGGTAAGGAAGTATCTGAAGAGCAAGATCCTTGAAAGCACAGGTAGGACCGTGCCAAAGCTCAAGAATGCTTACCTTGTCGTTTAAAGCCTTCAAGGGAGCCGGACGGTCGTTATCGAAGGAGCCGAGATAGGCACCCTCTGTGCAATATTTAAGCTCTTCCTCGGAAAAATCGGTGAGGAAATGTTTAAATACATAATTTGCTCGACCGACATAGTCGAGTTTTTTCATATTAGCG
The DNA here is from genome assembly GCA_964599835.1 of uncultured Eubacteriales bacterium. Classification (GTDB taxonomy): domain Bacteria; phylum Bacillota; class Clostridia; order Oscillospirales; family Acutalibacteraceae; genus SFWF01. Next base: position 3,108 of record CAZRHF010000029.1, read on the forward strand.
AAATCTTCTGCGCTGAGAACAGGAACAGACTGCGGAACAAAAAGTCCGCCTTCCTTAGAAATTCCGTTTGCTATTGCTACCGAGGAAGTAACAACAGCATTATTATCGCGTGTACTGTTGTAAAGCATAAAATTCTCCTATCTTTACGGGTTTTGCCTATATTTTATACTATAAGCCTTCCTTTGTCAAAGGTTTTAAACGATCAATTTCAGTCGTCTATAAGCTCGTCTGCGGGGAAGGCATTCTTTATGTAGTTTAAAGAAAAATGATAGTCGCCTTTATCATCTACGGTATAGGTGACCTCGGCAATATCAAAACGTATCGCTCCGTAGTGGTGAGCCTTTTTGATAAATGCGCGGGCGGTGTTTATAAGCTTGCGCTCTTTATCACGGTCAACGGCACTTGCGGGGTCCATAATAGAGTCTGCTTTTCGGGTCTTGACCTCAACGAAAAGCATTATGTCGGGACTTTCGGCTACGATATCGAGTTCGCCGTATTTTTCATGGTGATTACGGGCGAAAATTACGTATCCCCTGAACTTAAGAAAGTCGGCCACCATCTCTTCGCCTATTCGGCCTATCTCTCCTGCGTGGCTCATAACTTTTTGAGGAAGGAGGGTCGATGCACCTCGGTAATGCCGTACCTTCTGATAGCATCCATATGCTCGGCGGTGCCGTAGCCCTTATGCTTGGCAAAGCCGTACTGCGGATATTTTTCGCCATACTCTAAAAGGAGACGGTCTCGGGTCACCTTGGCAAGAATAGAGGCCGCCGCAACCGACATAGATTTCGCATCTCCTTTAACTACCGTCTGACACTCTATCGGGATACCCGTTGGAACACGGTTTCCGTCAATAAGAGCAAAGTCGGCCTTACCGTCAAGCATTTCAACCGCGCGGTTCATAGCAAGATAAGTGGCGTTAAGAATGTTATGTTCTTCGATCTCCTCAACCGAAGCAAAGGCGATTCCGTAGGCCACAGCTTTTTCGGTAATGATATCGAAAAGCGCTTCTCTTTTCTTTTCGCTGAGTTTTTTAGAGTCATTGATTCCCGGAATGTCGACGTTTGGATCAAGAATTACCGCGGCGGCGCAAACCGGACCCGCTAAAGGACCGCGGCCGGCTTCATCTACTCCGCAAACTGCAGTATAACCTTTTGCTTTGACCGACAACTCAATTTCGAAATCAGGCACCATACTCAACCCTTTCAAGGCTTATTCGACCGAGCTTACAGTTTCGGTATTCTTCAAGAAGCATGGCTGAAGCTCGTTCGGTATCGGTTTCGCCGCCTCTGATGACCATACCGCGCTTTTTACCGATCTCGCAAAGAATATCGTAAGGCTCGGCATCAAGTTCTTCTAAACGATATCGCTGTATCAGAAGTTCGGGATAGTTTTCCTTTAGGTTTTCGATAAGCCGAACTGCAAGAAGTTCAATATCGAGAACGGCATCCTTAACGGCGCCGGTAAATGCAAGCCTTTCCCCTATCGTCTGGTCTTCAAACTTAGGCCAAAGAACACCGGGGGTATCGAGAAGCTCAAGCTGTTTATCAATGGTTACCCACTGATTTCCGCGGGTAACTCCGGGACGGTTTTCGGCTTTTACGCGACCCTTTCCTGCAATACAGTTAATAAAGGTGGATTTTCCGACGTTGGGAATACCTACGACCATTACCCTGAGAGGCTTGCCGACCATTCCCTTTTCGCGGTACAGAGCAAGCTTGTCTGCCAAGGCGGTCTTAACCGTCTCTTTAAAATTACCGATTCCCTTTCCTGTCTTACAGTCGACGGGAACGGCAGAAATACCCTGAGATTTATAATACTCTATCCAGCGTGCGGTCTCTTTCGGGTCGGCCATATCGCACTTATTAAGAAGTATCATAAGAGGCTTGTCCTTGATTATATCGGCAAGGTCCGGATTTCTGCTGCTTACAGGAATACGGGCGTCTACTATTTCGGCTACCGCGTCGATGATAGGAAGGATTTCCTGAATCTTTCGGCGGGTCTTAGTCATATGACCGGGAAACCACTGAATATTCTGCATCTCTCCGCTCATATTAAAGTCCTCCGAAGGTATCGAAGGGCCAGATACGGTAAATAGCCTTTCCTAAAACGTATCTTTTATCGATAAGACCGCCGTCACCTATAGAGGACGAACGGCTGTCAAGAGAGTCGTTTCGGTTATCGCCGAGGACGAATATGCAGTTATCCTCGACGTAAACGGGAAATTCAACGTCCCATTTGCGGGTAGTGGGGGTCTTGGTGTACGGTTCGCTGAGCGGTTTAAGATGTGCAGGGTCGTCTCCGACATAAACCGTACCCGTTTTAAAGTCGATATCGACCCACTGTCCTTCGATGGCGATAACGCGCTTGATTATAGGCTCGCTGCCGTTTTCGACAGTACCTACCGAATTATTGGTGTTTCTGGAAATAACGACGATATCACCGTACTGCGGTTCGTATCCAAAGCCCGAAATTATAACTCGTTCTCCGCTATAAAGGGTGTTTTGCATAGAAGGTCCCACAATGGTAGCGATTCGGAATAAGAAGGTAAAAATAAGCACAACGGCAATAAGGGCGATAACGATGGTGTCTATCCAGTCGAATATCTCCTTAGATACCGTTTTTTTCGAACCGTCGCCCGATTCTTCAGGAGAGGTTCCGAGTATTTCTTCGTCATCCACTACGATAAAACCGTTTTCCATATCTGACGTTATCCTCCAAAAAAGTGAAATAAAAACAAAAGGAGACAGCGATAATTTCCGCGTCTCCTCGTTTAGGATCAGGATTTTAGATAGATTCCTTAACCTTGGCGGCCTTACCAACTCTGTCACGGAGATAGTAAAGCTTAGCTCTGCGAACGCGACCGTTACGGATCGTTTCGACCTTAGCTACGTTAGGTGAATGAACGGGGAATACACGCTCTACGCCTACACCGTAAGAAACACGTCTTACAGTAAATGTTTCGGCGATACCGCTGTTATTCTTAGCGATAACGGTTCCTTCGAACATCTGGATTCTTTCGCGCTCGCCTTCGCGAATCTTAACGTGTACGCGAACGGTGCTTCCGATTTCGATTACAGGAGCGTCTTCCTTAATCATTCCGGCTGTGAGATTCTTTACAGCATCTGTCATTGTTTTTTCCTCCCTAATTTTTCAGACGTTCGTGCCAAAGCTTTGACAGAGGACCATCCGCTTTAATGTCGATATTTCGGCATCAAACCCACCCGTAAGGATTCGGGTGTAATCAAATGCTAAAGTATTATACTACAGGTTTCAAAAAAATGCAAGCATTATTTTCACACATAAAAGAAGCAATTTCAGAAGGGCTTTTGTTTATTTTTCATATTAAAGTCCGAAGACCTCTCGGTTAGTACCGTAAAAAATATCGTCTCGACCGCTAATCAGCGCGCAGAACTCTTCAAATCTATCCCAGGAACCGGTCACGTCAAAGGAATAGCTGTGACCCCAGATATAAAAAAGCTTGGGAGTATCGGGCTTAAGCGCAATAAACTCATTGCCGAGAGCAAACAACTTATCGTATTCGGTACTGCCGACGGTGGGATTAAAACGGAGAAGATTTTCCTGCAGGTCGAAGGAGTATGAGTGAGTGATGGTTCTGGCGTATTTAATTCCGGTATTTGCGCGGATAAGTGCTTCTACCCTATCGTCGTTATTAACGCCGCCGTTAGGATATGCCATTCCTATGACCTCATAGCCCATGACCTCTGAAAGAGTCTTTCGGTCGTGTTCGACTTCCCAGATGACCTTTTCGTCATCTTCTATCAATGTAAGAGTGGGATGACTTACGGTGTGACCTGCTATCTCGTGGCCCTTGTACACCTCTGCCATTTCGTCAGCACGGAATTTAGTATGATCAACACCCTGCCAGGTACCGGATACGCCAAAGCGTCCCGAATTAAAATTAAAGGTGCATTTAAGGCCGTACTTATCGAGCATCTCAATAAGTCTTTTATCCTGCTGTACACCGTCGTCAAAGCTGAAGGTTACCGCTTTAAGCTTACCGTTCCACATAACTTATATCTCCTTTATTCGATTATTAGGTATACGTACTGCTCGGTAGAGTCAAGCTTGTTTATACAGTTCATACGAAGCGTAACGCCTTCGTATATATCTCCGTCCACAGCCACGGTGGGCGCCCCGTCCTCGGGCCAGATCTCTATCGTAGGCTCCTCGGCCGGATAGGCAAAGGTCAAAACTGCTTCATCGAGAAGCTTTTTAACCTCGGAGTATGTATATCCTCCCTCCTTAGCTTCGACTGTTACGATTTTAAAATCTGCGATAAAGGTGACGATAAGCTCATTGTGCTCGTTGAGTTCCATTTTTATAAGATGGTCGTTCTCCCTCTTTTCGTAGGAAACATCCTCCGAAAGGGATACGGGCATCATTTCACTTACCCTTATTCCGTCATCGGTCGCAACGTAGGCGACAAGGGTATAAACGCCGTATTCATCAGCTTCGGGAAGACTGAAGGTTGCCGACTGAGATAGGTTGAATTTACTTCCCGACGAATAAGCAGCAGAGCTTCCTCCTTGCTTATCAAGAATGACTGCAGCAGTATAATCGGCATCGACGGAGCCTGCAAGAGGCATAACGTCTGCGAGCGTAATATAACCCGTTTTCGTGCTGTTTTCGGCCGTTACGTATTTTTCTGCAGCGGCATCGTTGAGCCTTGCAAGTGCAAGATTTACGGTATAATTCTCTCCCGAATCGAAAACCTCAAGATTCGACGCGCTGACACTGAGTCCGTTTACCGAAACGGTGTTATCGTTTAAGGTTATTTCACCGCTGTTTAAAGAATCAATTTTGGCAAAGGAATAATTTTCAAATTCAAAGCCCTTGGAGGTCTTTGTGACCTTTTTTGCATCCTTAACGTTTTCATATCTTGCTTCAAGAGCACTTCCCGCTTCCCAGACCCTCTGTTCGGCCGAGTTTAGGGCTGAAACGCTATCGATAGTTATACCCTTCCAGCTATAATGAGACGCAAAACGGTTGGCTATCGCTAAAGCACCGCTTGCATTTGAAATTATCGGTTCCATATCGTATTTACAGGTAACGCCGATGGACGAAAGATAATCGATAACCTTATTTACGGCCGACGCAACATCAGTTTCTTCGGTGATAAACGAAAGGTTCGCTGAATTCACTTCTCCCTCCATATGCGCCCCGCTTGTGAAACGAATTCCGTATTCTTCGGAAGTCTCCTGCGAATTTACGGTAACTCCACTTCCCGTTTTAAAGCTTGAAATAAGGTTATCAGAGTCGGTTTCTATAGAGGTTATACCGTTCCAGGCACCAAGATGAATATCAATATCTGTGCCGCTGTTTCCGCAAAGATTTATTACGTCGGCGGTCATATCGGAGTTCAGTACGGTGGTAAATCCGCCGTATTCGTAATCGGGCATAAGATAACCGTAATAAACGAAAGCACCGTCTCCCGTCACAACGAGATTCTGCATATTTTTAGAACCCTCTCCGCCCGTATACAAGGTGCACATATTCCAATAACCGCGGCTGTTCTCTATAATAACGTTTACGGTAGAACCGTCGTGACCGTTATAAAGAGTGAATTCGTAACGCTGATCTTCAACGAATAACATATACGATTTGACATTGGGTTGCGTCTCGTACATTTCGTAGGTATTTCTACCGTTTTCATCGACGTAATGACAGCAGACAGCGGTCGAACCGTCGCGTCGGGCATAAATGGTCTCGACTCCCGCCTCAACCTCAAGAAGCAGCTCTTCCGAACCATTATTGATCCAGACGCCCGTACTGCTGATTATGCTTTTAACGCTCTCTATATAACCCGCGTATTTTTCGGCTTCGGCGGTTATAGCGGTTCGATAAATTTTAAAATATCCGAGAAGGTTTGCGTCGGGCTCATAGGAAGAGCCGCTTATGTTCGCCAAAGGAATGACCTCAGGTCTGCCGAGTTCCGACGAAAGCTTTTCTGTAGAAGAAAATTCGAAGCTTCGGTCCATCGACAGAGCAGATGAATCAAGGAGCTTATTTGCGAGCATAAGCTTTGCGGCTTCCTTTCCCGTAATCTCCTTCTCGGTGTCGGAAGTGCACCCGGCAAACAGCGATAAGATCAAAGCTAATGTGATAACAACAGCGAGAATCTTTTTCATAAAGCAGTCTCCTTTTGTTCTTTTTGTTTATTATAACAAATAAAGTCATTTTTTTCAATAAACATCCTCAAAAATTTCCATAATTTTTTTTGAAGAAATCTTAATTTTACTATTGTGTTAATCTGTAATATATAGTATAATAACAATATATGTGTACATATATCTTGTTTTGGTATGAGGTGTAGTTTTTGAAAGAAACAGTTTATCTTGATAACAGTGCAACGACCAAGCCCTGCGAGGAATCGATAGCACTTATGAATAAGGCGCTCTTAGAAAATTGGGGAAACCCCTCCTCTCTGCACACGATAGGCATAAGTGCGGAAGATATTCTGATTTCCTGCAAAGAGATATGTGCCAAAAAGATAGGTTCGAGAAGCGACGAGATATATTTTACCTCGGGAGGCACCGAAGCAAATAACATCGCTCTGAACGGTGCGATTCTTTCAAGAGCCAAGCGAGGCAACCGCATTATAACGACCGCCATAGAACACCCTTCTGTAACCGAGGTTTTAAAAAAATTCGAACAAAAGGGCTTTGAAGTCATTTACTTGAGTTCGGAAAAAAACGGTAAGATTTCTCTTGAAGAGCTGAAATCCGTGCTGAACGACAAAACCATTCTTGTAAGCGTTATGCTTGTAAATAACGAGACCGGTGCTGTTCAGCCGATAAGAGAAATATCAAAACTCATTAAAGCGTCGGGCTCCCCTGCTCTGCTTCACTGCGACGCTGTACAAGCTTTCGGCAAGCTTCCCTTTAAGGTTTCGGATCTGGGCGTAGACCTGCTGACCTTCAGCGGACATAAAATTCACGCACCAAAGGGTGTCGGAGTTTTGTACAAAAAGAAAAATCTGCACATTACTCCGCTCACATACGGTGGTGGACAGCAAGACGCTCTGCGACCGGGTACCGAGCCTGTTCCGTTGATCGCGGCTCTCGAAGGTGCGATAAATGCCCTTCCCGACGCCGATAAAAAACTTACGGAAATTAAAGAGCTTTCAAATTATACTAAGTCTAAACTGCTTGAAACCAAGCTTGTAAATATAAATTCCCCCGATGATGCACTCCCCTACGTACTCAATATTTCGGTACCCGGATGGCGTTCGGAGACATTGCTTCATTTTCTCGACGCAAAAGGGATATTCGTTTCCAGCGGAAGTGCCTGTGCAAAAGGGGGGATAAGTCCCACCCTTACCGCAATGGGACTTGATAAAAAATCCATCGACAGCGCCCTTCGCATAAGCTTCTCGAGAGATAACAGCTTTTCCGACGCAGACAAGCTTTGTGACGCGCTCATTGAAGCAACTACTAAACTGAAAAGAGCATAGAAATGAAAGAAGTAATACTTATCAAAAACGGCGAGCTTGCCCTCAAAGGTCTTAACCGCAGTGTTTTTGAAGACACCCTTATTAAAAACATCAAGATCGCACTTAAGGACCTTGGAGAATACACGGTCCGCAAAGCTCAGTCAACAATTTACATTGAACCTGCAAACGAAGAATTTGATTTCGACAATGCCTTAACCGCTGTTTCTAAGGTCTTCGGTATTGCCGCCTTTTCGAGGGCAAGGGTTTGCGAAAAGAATATGGATGACATTCTTTCGGTCGCACCCGATTATCTTGAAGAGACCTTAAAAAGCATAAAAACCTTTAAGGTGGAAGCCAAACGTGCAGACAAACGCTTTCCCTTTACCTCTCCCCAGATCAGCGCAGAGGTAGGCGGTGCAATTCTTTCCAGATTCCCTCACCTTAGGGTGGACGTTCACAATCCCGATGAAATCATCACGGTTGAGGTAAGAGACTACGCCGCATATATAAGAGCAGGTCAGCTTCACGGCGCAGGCGGTCTTCCGGTGGGTACCGCCGGAAAAGCCGCAATACTGATCTCGGGCGGAATAGACAGTCCCGTAGCCGCCTGGACGATGGCAAAAAGAGGACTTAAGCTTGATGCGATACATTTCGCAAGCCCTCCCTACACAAGTCCCCGTGCAGAGCAAAAGGTTAAGACACTTCTTTCAAAGGTAGCTGAGTATTGCGGAACCATAAAGCTTGCTATCGTTCCCTTTACCGAAATTCAGGAAAAGATAGCAGCCGAATGCCCCGAAGAATACTTCACACTCATCATGAGACGTATGATGATGAGAATAGCTGAAAAGATCGCCGTATATCATAAATGCGGTGCACTTATTACGGGAGAAAGCCTGGGTCAGGTTGCAAGTCAGACCCTTCCCGCAATAGGGGTTACCGATGCGGTAGCAAATATACCGATACTTCGCCCGCTTATAGGCAGTGACAAGGAAGAAATAATCGTAATATCCCGAAAGATCGACACCTTCGAGACCTCCTGCCTGCCCTACGAAGACTGCTGTACCGTCTTCACCCCCAAACACCCGAAAACAAGACCTACCGCAGAGCTTTGTGAGCAAGCAGAGTCCACGCTCGATATCGACGAGCTCGTTAGACGAGCTGTAGAAAACACCGAATTTACCTTTATCGACTGATAACCAATGGAGGATCCTTATGAATGTTGAACTGATATGCGTCGGAAGCGAACTGCTTTCAGGCGACGTTGTCAACACAAACGCTTCATACATTTCTAAAAAACTGAGGGAGCTCGGACACGACTCCTTCCGCCAGTTTACCGTAGACGACAATAAATATCGCTTAAGCGAAATTATAAACGATTCTTATAAGCGCTGTGACGTTCTTATTCTTACGGGAGGTCTCGGTCCAACCGCCGATGACATCACCAAGGAGACGGTATGCGAAGTTTTAGGACTTAAGCTTACCGAAAATGAGATCTGCAAAAAACATCTGGATAACTTTTTCAGATCGGCAGGCCGTACTCCTACCGAAAACAATTTCAAGCAGACTACTGCACCAGAAAACGCAATTATATTTAAAAATGATATCGGTACTGCCTGCGGTATCTGCATAGAAGCTCAGGACAAGCGTATCATTATGCTTCCCGGCCCCCCGAGAGAGCTTACCTATATGTTTGAAAATTACGTCGTGCCCTATCTCAAAAAGCTTAACCGTCATTCTATTGTTACCCATTCTCTTAACGTTTTCGGTCTCGGAGAGTCGGCTATTGAGACTCTTATCAGCGATTTCTGTGCAAAAGAGAATCCCGTTGTAGCTACCTATTGCGGAAACAACGAATGTGCTGTTAAAATTACCGCCTCTGCGGAAACTGATGATGCGGCCGAAGCATTATGCCGCAAAACCCTTCTTGATATTAAAGAGATTTTGGGCGACCACGTATACGCCTGTGATTCCGAGGGTATGGAGCACGAAGTTGTAAATCTTCTTCGCAGATCCTCCCTTAAAATTTCAACTGCCGAATCCTGTACCGGCGGTATGCTTTCTCAGGCGCTTACTTCTGTCCCCCACTCCTCCGACGTTGTAGAAATAGGTATACTCGCCTATTCCAACCGAATTAAACATGAGGCTCTTTCGGTACCCAGAGACGTTCTTGACGAAAAAGGCGCCATAAGCGCCGAGACCGCAATGTACCTTGCCAAAAACGTTCGTATACTGAGCGATTCTGATATCGGCGTAGGCATTACCGGAAACGCAGGACCGACAGCCAGCGAAAATAAGCCTATTGGACTTGTTTACGTAGCCATTGCAGATAACACTAAGTATTTTGTTAAAAAACTTACCCTTCCCGATACCTACGACCGCGAGAAGATCCGCAGTTATGCAACCCTTACCGCTCTGGATCTTGTTAGAAAATATGTATCTGCCCGTCCCTATACTATGCCGGGTATGGTAAGCTTTGAAGACGATTTCTCTTTTGAGGAAGAACCTGCAAAGGAAAATGAGATATTCACAGATACTGCATCTACAGAACAGAAGCCTGCCTTCGACCCAAATATGAATTTTATTGTTTTCGATCCGGATGACGAAGAAACAGGAACCGTTGTGACAAATGCCGCCGTCAACCCCATTGTCTCTGATGCCGTTGAAGAAAACGTACAGCTTGAACTTACCAACGTAGACTCTACGGAAGAAAACTCTGCAGTTATCGAACAGGAGGCCGCACAATCAGAAAACAAAAAGAAAACTCCTGTTATCGCTCTTCTTTGCAAGATCTTCCCCACTAAAAAGGACGATATCAGAGATATCATACTTAAGTCGGTTTCTATTCTGGCTGTTTTAGGTCTTTTAATCTCTTCCTCCGTGCTTATTTCACACTTTGCAGATGAAAATCGTCAAAGAAGTATAATTACCGATGCACGTGAGAATTTCGATTTTGACGACACCGAAAAGAACGAGGATACCGGCACCTACAACGTGTTTGATGACCTATATTCTCAAAACCCTGATATCAGAGGATGGATATCAATCTCCAACACCAACGTAGACAATCCGATATATCAGTCCTCAGATGAAAATGACAGAGATTTCTATCTCACACACAATATGCTTAAGCAAAAAAGCCGTTACGGAGCGCTTTATTTCGATTATAATAACCATATTGAGTTTGAAAACAACAGTAAGAACCTTACGATTTACGGACACGATATGCGAGATAAGTCGATGTTCGGACACTTAAGTAAATACCGCGATATAGCCTTCTACAAAAAGAATCCCATCATCAAGCTGAAGACTCTTTACGAACAGAATGATTACGTTATCTTCGCTACCTTCGTCGCTAACGCAAAGGCCTCTGACGATAACGGATATCTTTACAACTACACACTTTCCCAGTTTGAGTCCTCAGAACATTTTATGTCCTGGATAGACGAAGCTCTCGAGCGCTCGTTGATAACGACAGACATTGAACTGGACGAAAATGACGAGATCCTTACTCTTTCTACCTGCTGTTACGATTTTAACGACGCAAGATTCGTTATAATGGCAAAGAAACTCGATACAGGCGACAAAGCCCCTGACGTTTCAACAGCAAAGTACAACAAAAACGCCCGCTATCCTCAGGCTTGGTATGATAAGCGAGGACTTGAAGGTTATAAGGCGTCCGAAGATACCGAAAGCGACGCCACGTCTTCCGATAACATAAGCTCCGACATAGAAAGCAGTACGGATAGCTCTACCGACAGTTCAACAGAATCTTCGTCTGCCGGCGACAGTTCGCCGGAAAACAGTTCGCAGCAGAGCAGTACCGTACCGAGCAGTTCACAGCAAAGCTCTTCTAAGCCCACGTCGAACTCCTCCGCTACGACCTCAAGCGCCGGTTCAAGCTCATCAGAAAGTTCTTCGGCGGCAACAAGTTCTTCTTCGCAGATACCTTCTTCCTCCGAAACTATTTCATCGAGCAGTTCGGAGCCTTCGAGCAGTGAAGTCTCTTCAGATTCCTCTAACGTAATATCCTCTGACAGCAGCAATGAGCAGTCGAGCGCAAATGATTCCGAATAGAACTGAATCGACGCGCATTTTATATTTTTCCACAAAAGGAGCCGCACGATGGCAAATTTAAAGATCGACATTATCTACTACAAAACATCAAGCGACTTTGAACTTGAATTCAATCTGAGCGGATGCTGCAGAATGCGAATATTCAAGGATAAGGTCGATACACAAAAAGGGCTTATCAACACCCTTGCGCGTGACGTTGCAAGAAGCAAAATTATTATCGTCGTTACCGATCTGTTCGGCGACGACAGCGGCGTGCCCGCATTATCAAAGGCTATCGGTCTGCCGCTTATCGCTCCCAACAAGGAGGAATACGGAATTAAGACCGCAGATACGATCTACATGCCGGATACTTCCGTTCCCCTCGTAACCAAAAGCGGTATTTACGGCGGATGTATAATCGAAAGCGGCCCGCAGTCAATAATTATAGTATCTTCTGTAAGAAGTCTTCGACATGAAATTATGAAGGCATACGTTCATAATTACGTTTTTGATGTTGGCCAGCTTATGGCTTATAAAGAACGTATGGGCGAAGGCAATCACAACGTTATGCCTCCAACTGTATCTAACGTTGGCGCAACCGAAGAAATCATCCTTCCCACTACCGAACCCGCCGTAGGCACCGGTGAGATCATTAACGATATAGAAGTTCCTGTGAAGGAAGAGCCTGTAATAGACGAAACACCGAACTACGCCGTTTTTGAAAAGGTCAATGATGATGGAACCGAAGTGAGCGAAGAAGAAAACACAGCTTTTTCCGAAGGCTCTGATGACGAAAGCACTCCTGTTCCCGAGATAGAGACCAATTCCGAAGAAGACGAAAACAAAAAACTCTCTCGCCCCAAAAGTATCGTCCACCCCGGAATAAGCGCAGTAGATCAGTTCGAGTTCGATAAAGAAGAAGAGAAAGAACTTCTCAAAAAGGCAAAGAAAAAACGCAAGGGTTCGAATATACTCCTTTTGATAATCATAATACTGTTACTGGTAGGCTTTGGTATACTTGCTTATTTTCTTATATACCTTCCGCTTACCGGAAATGATAGCAGTTTCGGCAGTGACGGAAATCTACTTTCCGACTTCTTCGGCAGTTTTCTTAAATAACGATGTAATTGATATTAATTCTCTTTGGAATCATAACCGCCGGACTTATATTTTCTGCCATCCCCTATTTGATCCTATGGTTAATAATTATACGGTCATAACAAAACAACCTGAGAGCATTGCTTTCAGGTTGTTTTTGATATAAAATAACACGGATCGCCGAAAGACGACCCGTGTTATTATTTTGTCTTTTACGCTCTGCGCTTGCGAATGATTACAAGAACTGCGAGGGAGAGAACGCTTCCGGCAAGAGTAAATACCCAAGGAAGAGCATTTGCAACATCGCCTGTAGGAGGAACCTTCAAGGGATCGCCGTGAGAGAAGGTCTCAGTACCCTTAGCTCCGCATTCGCAGGACTTATAATACTTTGCGGCTGCTGACGAGGTTGCGCCTGAAGCAAGATATTCATCCTTTACAACTTCCTTATCGAAGGTGTGATCTCCTCCGTCGATAACAACGTCACTTGCGGAGAGCTCGTTAGTGGCGTTTTCGTCATCGTAAAGTTTACCGCAGTAGCTACACTTATAGTGCTTGATGTTACCGTCGTTATCGTGAGAAGCGGTGGAAGCGGGAACCTCGTCAAGGTCGTGGTTATCGGCGTCAATTTCACCGTAGTATGCGCCGCAATCAGCACACTTAGCCTTAACCGAGCAGGTTGCTTCGCCGCCGTTATGAGCTCCTTCGGTATAGTCAACCTTTTCTCCGCACTCGCCACAGTTGTGCCAATGCTTGGTACCGTCGGATTCCCACTCGTCAAGAGGATCGTGACCGGTAGAGGTGCCCGATTCAAAGGTAGTAGTTCCCTTTGCTCCGCATACGCAGGAGTAGTAGAAGGAAGCGGGCTCATCACAATCAGCCGCGCCTGCAAGGTATTCGGTCTTTTCTACCTGCTGATCGTAGGTATGGGTTGCGAAATCAAGCTTTTCTGTACAACCTGAGCAAGCGTGCCAGTGGCCTGTACCGTCCTTAGTCCAATCGGTTGCCGGGTTGTGACCGCTTGCAGAACCATATTCAAAGGTTGCGGTACCTGACTTGCCGCATACGCAGGAGTAATAGTAGGTAGCGGCATCGTCACAATCGGCAGAAGACGCCTTGTAAGCATCGGTGGTTACCTGCTGATCGTAGGTGTGGTTTGCATAGTCGAGCTTATCGGTACAGTTATCACACTTATGCCAATGGCCATCGTTGTCGGAGGTCCATTCGTTTGCCTTATCGTGGCCTAAAGATGTTCCCGATACGAAGGTCTCTGTTCCTGCAGCACCGCATACGCAGGAGTAATAATAGGTAGCGGCCTCGTCGCAGTCTGCTTCTCCAGCCACGAACTCATCAGATTCGATCTCCTGATCGAAGGTATGAGCAACAGAGGAAGATGCATATCCACACTCTTGGACGGTGCATTCAACATAATGCTTATCACCGTCGATAACATAGTCTTCAATATGACCGTAGATGTCACAGTTCCAGAAGGTACCAGTGGTAATACGGCACTCAACGCCGGCATCTGCATCAGCCTGAGCAGGAACTATATCGTAAGCCCACTTGGATTCCATACCGTCAATGGTAACAACGCCGGCATCGTTGATGGTTATCACGCAGGAAAGAGGATCCTGAGAGAACCAAGTGTTTTTAGCCTGAGAAAGGGTATTAAGGCTCTTCTCTGTAACGCCTAAGAGATTGCCCTCACTATCGTACTCTTCGTAGAGATAGGTGTGCTCTGCGGTGTAGTGGTCAAATCCGGCAGACTGCCACCAGTTATTGCGAACGGTGTTGGTATCCATATAGAATACGCCTTCGTTCCAGCCCTGGTTGTTTGTGTGGATGTGTCCGTTGATGGACATGAGAACGGTGCCGGGATTAGCGGCATTAGCCTTAGCGTACACTTCACGGATCTGAGCGGCGTCGGAAGCACCTCCGCCGAAGCCGAGACCGGAATATCCGGTATGTCCGACTACGATACAGGGAATATCCTGAGCAGCGGCATCGAGGAGAACTTCTTCGAGCCAGGCCATCTGAACATCGCCGATAGAGCCGATGTCGGTATTTGCTTTAGCATCTGCACCTTCGTCGAAGCCTCTTTTGGCATTTGTAGCCGCTGCGGTTCCACCGTAGGAATTGGTGAGATAATGCTCCCAGCCTACGACTTCGCCGTTAATGTGGTTGGGGTTCCAGTTGTAGTTGTTATCGAGACAAACAAAACGGAAACCGTTTTCTTCAAAATAGAAGTATGCGATAGAGCCGTCGGGAGAAATTTTACCGTCTGCGGTTCCCCAAACTACATTTTCATCGTTAGTAAGTCTGGGCGTTACAAAGCTCATACTGTTGTTTGCAGATTCGAGCTCGTGGTTACCGTAAATGTTATATGCGGTAAGAAGCTCGCCCTCTTCGGTAATGTAGTTGAGGTAGGTGTTGGTAAGCTCGGGAGAACCGATAAGGTCGTTACACATATCGCCGCCCGACAAAATGAAGGCAGAATTGGTATCGTCTGCACGTTTAAGTATCTGACGGAGATCAGCCATAGAGGTGGAGTACATTCCGGCCTTATAATGGAAGTCTGAGAAGAGGGTAAACTTCACCTCTTTAGAGCCGGAGCCTACGACAAACTCATCATAATCGCCTAACACCTTCTCGACAAGTGCCTTCTGAGCCTCGGTATCGGCAGTCATATAAGCACCGTTTGCCAGGTTTGCGGCGCTGTAAGCGGCACCGTCGCCGTAGAAATAAAGTCCGTTTACATAAACGAATGGTCTTACATTAACGTACTGTTGATAAACTTCTTCAGGCATGTCAGCGCCGATCGTTTTAACATAAACCTTATCGGCGTCCTGAGTGATATCGCCATCGCTGAATAACATTTCATCTACGCCTTCGTAATCGATTGTGAGATCGGCAGAAACATCAGAATCGGTCAAAACTAATAATGTGCCAAGAACAAAATTTTCATTGGCATCTGCAGAATAATCACCATCGATGTACTGGGAATATACTTCCTGAGTTTTGTCGAAGGAGAATTCGATCTCGAGATCGACGGTCTCATCCTCGTTGACGACAACGCGCATTGCATCAAATTCAATATCGGCTGTAAGAATCTTGGTAACCTTGACGTCGGTTACGTACATATTACCGTTATAGGTATAGAAGCCGGGGTTATCGGAGGTGCCTGCGCCGCCGCGCCAGGGAGCAACGGCAACCAAAGTATCGTTATAGTAGATATAGTTGTTACCGTTTAGTGAAACTATCTTAAGATCCATAGCCTCGCCGCTGGTATGATTATAAGAGGTGTCCCAGTTTGCTCCTGTTCCGTTTCCTCTGTACGAATACTTAGCGGAACCGCTGGGATAGATGCTGTTATACATAACTCCTGTAGCCTCATTTGTGGGGGCATAGAAGTTGTTGGCGTGACCGATAGAGTTATTGCCACCGGTGTTGGAAACAACGGTTGCCTCGTAGACGTAGTTCATAGTTCCGGTTGCAGGAAGCGCCATAAAGGCGTCAGTATTTGAGGAACCGAACTGAACTACCTTGCCGAGGGTAGCGTGGTCGACCACGGCAGCAGTGGCGGTAGCCGAAGTGTTTGCGGCCCAACCGTAGGAGGTTTTTGTTTCGCCCGTGCCGTTGGGATGTCCGTAAGACCAGCCCTCGGGAAGGGTACCTACGGTCTCGTTATCGAAGTTGTTTTCATAGATGACTTCTCCTTCGATATAGTAGCTGTCGCCTACCTGTCCGATTCCCTCGGGAAGGGTCTCCTCGGTAACGGTGACAGCGTTTACATACATCGACTTGATGTATATATTTCCGCTATAAGTGTAAAGACCTACGCGGTCGGTAGTCTCATTAGTTCCGAGACTTCCCATATACTGACAGCCGGTTACGTATCTGTCGTTAATAAAGTAGTAGTTGATGCCGTTGTAGGAAACTACCTTTAAGGTTACCTCTTCGCCCAGAGTGGCGCGATATGCATCGGTGGTGGTGAATTCTCCTAAGCCGCCGGGCGAGTCGGTTCCCTTATATTTATGATAGGGAGCAGCGTTGTCCTGAACGGCAAACCACTGGGAGGAGGAAAGTGTATCGGTTCCCCAAGTCTGGTTAGAGATTCCGACATACTTACCCGAAAGGGTTGGAATAAATGTAATTTCGTAAACGTAGTCACGGGTGTTTACTGCAGGTGCAGCAATAAGTGCATCGCAGTTATTAGCTGTAAACTGAAGAACCTTGGTATTATTATAGGTTGCCATTTTTGCGGATACGGATGCGCCGGAGGCACCCCATCCCCAGTCGAGAGCGGGGGTGGTGTTAGCGCCGCCGTAGGTAAAGCCATCGGGAAGGGTTCCGTCGGCAAGGGTAGACTGGGTAAAGTCATAAGCAAGAAGGCTGTCTCCCTTGGTCATAACCTTGTTGCCGTTGGTGCCGATGATATTGCTGTCTTCATCACCGGACGTTGTATCAGCAACGAGCGCCTTTACAGAAAGCTTGGAAATGAATATTGAAGAGCTGGAGGCGAAGAAACCAACAACGGTCTGATTGCCAAAATCTTTAGCGTTTGCAAAGGTGGCGATATGGTTATCGTTTATGTAGAAATAGTTATTTCCGGCATAGCTGTATACCTTGAAGGTAAGGGTGGTACCAACTGTGGGAAGACCGGTAAGTGCAGAGGGCTTAGTAATGTTCTGCTGGGTGCCGGCGTTCTGGAATTTGGTATGATAGTAAGCATAGGTTCCGTTAGAGGAATGACCGGGAGCATAAATAACCATTCGGTTTGCACCGTAATCACCTGTCATTCCCTGACTGTCGGCACCGTCTGCACGAACGACAGGTGACATACCGTTAAGCAGACCAAATGAACCGCTCGCGTTATTCGTGAGGGTTATCTCTGCTTCGTACACATAGTTAGCGGTAGAAATCGTGGGGATTAAAATGACGTCGTCCTGACTGGTGTTCAGCTGAAGTCCCTTATCGTCTGCACCGCTTACGGTGTAGGTAGAAAGAGACAGCGATCCGGCATTACCCGGCCAGCCGTCCCAAGAGGGATTTCGAAGCTCGTAGCCGTCGGGAATGGCGGTCGCGTCTTCAAAGTCTTCGTCGATGATGGTGTCGCCGACAACAAAGCCCAGGTTTGCAACTTCATCAGGCAGAGTCGTAGTAGCGGAAGCAAACATTCCTATAGGGAAGGATGCTACTAAAACAACTATTGCCAATATCAAAGCAACTGATTTCTTGAACATAAGCGTTTGTTCCTTTCGAATGAAATTAACATATATTAAATATGTTTCCATCTCATTATATCACAGTACATAATTTGTTTCAAATCGACAATATCAACAAAGATTTATTGTTGATTTTGTGCAAAAGAGCAATGTCGTAAGACAGGCGCAATAAAAGCTCCGGAAACGAAAAAAAATACCGCCTAAAAGGCGGTATTTAAGGTTATTTTGCTTTAGATTCGCAGTAGATACAGCGATAAACCATATTTTCTCGGTCGGTAAGCTTAAATTTATGAGGAAGCTCCTGCTCAACAGATGTAATGCAACGGGGATTCCGGCACTTAATTATTCCCTCGAGGGTCGAGGGCGACTCGATCTTCTCAAGCTTGGTGTTAACTCCGTTTTTAATTATATTGACGGTGATATCGGGATCGATGTATCCGATCAAATCAAAGTTGAGGTCGATCTCAGCATCGATCTTAATAATGTCTTTACGACCGCACTTAGCCTTTTTACTGTAAGCATTGTTTATAACGGCTACGAGACAGTCGAGCTCATCAAGGCCTAAAGCCTTATAAAGCTCCATTCCCTTCCCTGCAGTTATATGGTCGAGAACTATACCGTTTTCAATAGGACTTACTGTCATCTACTCCACCTCCAAGAGCTTCAGAATAAGTGCCATTCGGATATATTTTCCGTTTTTGGCCTGCTCAAAATATTTTGCACGGGGGTCATCATCAACGGCAACTGCAATTTCATTAACACGGGGCAGCGGATGAAGAACACACATATCGGGCTTTGCCGTCTCTAACTTTTCGGGAGTTAAAATATAACTGTCCTTAAGACGGATATAATCCTGCTCATTAAAGAAGCGTTCGCGCTGTACACGGGTCATATAAAGAATATCAAGCTCAGGCATTACCTCTTCGAGATCGGTAGTCTCAACAAATTCGATATTCTTAGCCTTTAACACTTCATCCTTAATATATTCGGGAACTGTAAGCTCTTTCGGAGAAACAAGGACGATCTTAACGTTGTCATAGCGGGAAAGTGCGCCGATAAGGGAATGAACGGTACGTCCGAATTTAAG
>CAZRHF010000030.1:0-21659 GCA_964599835.1 uncultured Eubacteriales bacterium
TCATATCAAGATGCACCAATCCGGTCAGTTGAAATACACGGACGGCTCCTTTGTGGAACTGGATGCATCCAAAAATCAGTACATCAAGATTGCAAAATGTCGCTATTCCGGAGGTGTCGATCCTATTACCGTCTACCATATCTTTGCACGTATTCCTACACAGAACGGATAATTGGAAAACCAGTCTGCAAATCCAAATGCAGACTGGTTTTTCATTTACAGCCCCCATACGATGTGGTAAAATGTAGAAAAAAGGAGTTGGTAATATGGAAGATAAAAGTATAAAAAAATTCGGATATTCCCGCGACGTTGCCGAAAAAATTTATAACGGCAAAAAAGGATTAAATATTTATATGGTCATCTCGGGCGTAGGGGAATCAATTCTGTTTTTTATCATAATAGGATATATTGCAGATAACTTTTACCTAAGTGATTCGGGAGTGCTGATGTTTTTCGTACTTATGGAGCTTTTATCCGTTCCCAGCACGATTTGGTTCGGATATTCCTCCAAAAAACTCTCAAATGCATACGAAAACCTTTTCAGAAACGAGCTTCATATAATGCGCGATTGCATCTGTGGATTACACACCGATCCTATGACAAGTCCAAATTCTGAACGCTATTTTCGCATTAAATATGATGAAATAAATCGAATTGAAATTGACTACCCCGATTATAAACAGGCCAGATATACCAACCTGAATATATATCATACGGGTGTGGGCGGAGTGGTTAGACTCGCTATTGAAGAGCCCAACGAAGCCATGAAGCTTATGGTGGAGATTATCGAATCAAAAAAGAAAAAAGCATAAACTAAAAGATATTACAAATCAGATAAAAACAAACGGTTCTGAGCTTATGTAATCGGAAAAACCACCGATACCACTCTTGCCTCAAAGATACTTTTCTACATAGACGAAAACTATGAAAACAACCTTACCGCCGTCTCTGTTGCCGAGCATTTCAGCTACTGTCAAAGCTATATCTCGGTATTTCAGAGCCGAATTCGGCTGTTCTCCGAAAGAATATCTTAAAAAACATATATAACACGATTGAAAAAAGCGGAAAAATATGGTATAAAAAGAACGTAGGAGGTTTGTTTTATGAGTTTTGATATTTTTTCAGCCGTAAAGGATAAAATGTTTATCGTTGCCCACAGGGGAACCCCCGGCGGCAACATCCCCTGCAACACTATTGCCTCTTATGAAATAGGCCTTATGCAGGGCGCCGATATGATAGAGATCGACCTTAACACCACCGCCGACGGAAAACTTGTGATATTCCACCCCGGTATGGAAAAGGCTCATCTCTGCTGTGATAAAAGTATTCGCGAAATGACCTTCGAGGAGGTCAAAAACCTCCGTTTTGTCAATACGGATAACGTTCCGACCCAGTTCGGTATCGAGAATTTCGATGACCTTCTGGAGCATTTCAAGGGTCGTTGCTTTATCAACGTCGACAAATTCTGGGACAACCCCGCCGAAATATACAAGGCCATAAAACGCCACAATATGGCCGATCAGATCCTTGTAAAATCGGGTCTTTCGGATAACGTTTTAAAGGTTCTTGAGGAAATGGCCCCCGAGCTTGCCTTTATGCCCATTGTTGACAGAAGCCATCCCCGTCATGAGGAGCTTAAGGGCAGAAAGATAAATTACGTTGGCGCCGAGGTGCTTTTCCGAACTGATGAGGATGAGGTTTGCTCGCCCGAGTTTATTGATATGATGCACCGTGAAAACAAGCTGGTTTGGGTCAATTCCATAATTTACAACGTGCGCGACCAGATAGCCGCAGGTCATTCGGATGATACCGCCCTTTGCGGGGATATGCAGAAGGGCTGGGGCTGGCTTGCCGACAGAGGCTTTGATATAATTCAGACCGACTGGCCCCTTATGCTTATAAACTATCTTAAGGAAACAAACAGATATTATAAGTAGGAAAATATTATGAGCAATCTTACCGTTCTGCCCGAAAACTATACCGAAATATACTCCATCGACCTGCAAAACAACAAAAAGCAGGCTATCTTCGTTAACCTGCTTGCTACCGTTATTGCCGCAGTTATGGCGGCGGTCATGGTGTTTTTTCACCCTATTGACCTTAACTTTACAAGGGATAACGCCTCGGCCAAGCTTTTTGATATCTGTATCAAGATGCTTATATCCCTTATCGGAATTTTGGTCTATATGGTTCTTCACGAACTGGTTCACGGAATAACTATGAAGCTTTTCGGAACCAAAAAGGTGAAATACGGCTTTACAGGTCTTTATGCTTTTGCGGGAAGCGACGACTTTTATAAAAAAACGCCATACCTCGTAATTGCTCTGGCTCCTGTAGTGCTTTGGGGCATAGTTTTGGCGGTGGTAAATATCATAGTACCCGAAGAATGGTTCTGGGTGGTATGGTTTATTCAGATAATGAATATTTCGGGCGCGGCAGGCGACCTTTTCGTAACCTGCAGATTTATCGGTCTGCCCTCGGATATTCTGGTAAAGGACAACGGCGTTTCAATGAAGGTATATTCCGCCGAAAGATAAAAGAAAGAGGTAAAATATTATGGTAAAACACATCATTCTCTGGAAGCTTAAGGACGAGTACAACACCGACGAGGTGAAGGCAGGTATCAAGCAGGGTCTTGAAGGACTTATGGGAAAGATACCCGGCCTTACTGAGATCAAGGTTCAGACCGCCTGTCTTGACAGCTCCAACGTCGACGTTATGCTCTATTCGGTATTTGAGGATGCCGCATCCCTTAAGGGATATTCGGTTCATCCCGACCACGTGGAGGTAGCCGATACCAAGGTGCGCCCCTTCACCGCCACCCGCTCCTGCATCGATTTTGAGGAATAGTCTTCAGGTTTCAGGTTTCAGGTGACATCGCCGCCGGGTCATCCTGAGCTTGTCGAACACGTAGTGCGGCGCCGTAGGTGACGGGATCTCGGCGGAAGTTTGAACTATACGGCAACCGTAGGGGAGGGGCTCTGCTCCTCCCGTTAATATTTGCAGAGAATTAATTTCTTCGTTGTAGGGGACGGTGTCATCGCCACTTGTTATAATGAATATTGAATGATGAATAATGAATAATTTCGGTGTGCCTTCGGCACGGAATATATAAATTACCCCGTCAGTGGGGACCGCGTAGTGGTGGATGAGGGAACCCGTGAGCAGTGTCTGATCGGGAAAACCTACAATCTTTTCGTTAAATAAAAAACCTTCGGAGATATCCGAAGGTTTTTGTTTTTTAAAGTAAGCTCTTAATGTATTTGGCTCCTGCCTTAACGGCCGTCTCTACCTCTTCCATTCCCTCAAATTCAAGGGTGAGATATCCGTCGTAGCCGACACGCTTAAGTGCCTTGACGCACTGTCTTATGGGAACGACGCCGTGACCTGCGATGGTGCCTCTTATGTAGTTTCCTGCCCTGGTGTGGATAAATCCGTCTCCGGGAATCTCCTCGGTGCCCGACTTAAAGATGAAATCCTTAACGTGAGCGTTGAAGGCGTAGGGTGCACAGCGACCCACTGCGATAGCGGGATCCTCGTCAACACAGAGGAAATTACCCATATCCACCTGAAGTCCGAAGTTGTCTCGCTCGGCGGCATTAACAAGGGCTACCACACGCTCACTGTCCTGACTGAAAAATCCGTGGTTTTCGGTGCAGGTGCGAATGCCCTTTTTCTCGGCATAATCGGTAATTGCTCTTACCGCCTCCACAAAACGGGGGAGAAGATTTACATAGCCCTGATATCCCTTGGGATTTGCAAAGGTTATGTCGTGGCGCAGAAGGGGAGCGCCCAGAGCCTCGGCAACGTCTACCTTGCGGCAAATACGCTGAATTTCTTTATTAAGATCTCCGTCAGAGCCGTTCAGCAGGTCGGCACCTATAGAATAACCCGATATTTCTATGCCGACGCGCTCAGCTTCGGCCTTAAGCTCGGCAGCGAATTCGAGCTCGGTCTTTCCCTCGGGAACCGAAAGATCGGTAAATTCAATAGCGTCAAAGCCATATTCTTTTGCAAGCGCTATCACCGAAAACTGCGTGTGAAGCCCGCGGTTTATAAGTTTTTGAAAGCTGTATGAAGAAACTGAAGATTTCATATTGTCACCTCGTTGGTTTTTTATACCTAAAATATAACTTAAACACTTCATAAAGTCAAGGACGATTTTCCTTGAAAAAGCAGAAGAATTATAATATAATTTACATAACACGAAAGGGAGTGTAAAAATGAATATTACCCACGATCTTCACATCCATACCCATCTGTCTCTCTGTGCCGACAAATCGGCCACCGCAGAGGCATACGCTAAGATATTCAAAGAAGCAGGCATTAAAAAGGCAGGCTTTGCCGACCATTTCTGGGACGATACCTACGAAAACTCTCACGCCTATCTTCTCGATAATACCGGTCAGCACAACCCCAAAGACTTTTATATTCCCCAGAATCTGGAATATATAAGTCAGTTTAAAGCTGAGCTTGCTACGGTAGATTTCGGCGATACCGAGATATTCTTCGGTTGCGAGACCGATTACGACCCCGTAAACCGCCGCCCTGCCATAACCTGCGAAACGGCCGAAAAGCTGGATTTCGTTCTTATGCCCAACTCCCACACCCATATGATGATGCCCATTGCCTACTATGAACCCAAAGAGAAGCATATCGACTATATGGTTCAGATATACGAGGACACCTTAAACAGTGACGTGGCAAAATACATAACCTCTATGGCACACCCATTTGAAGCGGTATGCTGTCTTTATGACTACCATATCCTTATGGAAATGATCTCCGACGATCTTTATAAGCGGCTTTTCTCAAAAACCGCCGAAAAGGGCATTGCCATCGAAGTAAATGTTTCCGGAATGAAGGAAAAGACCCCCGATGAAATTGCAAACTCACAGGAACTGCGCCTTTTCCGCATAGCCAAGGAGGAGGGCTGTCTCTTCACCTTCGGAAGCGATTCCCACGACGACCAGGCTCATAAATACTATTCCAACGCTACCCTGGTGGCCAACCTTTTAGACCTTAAGGAAACCGACCTTCATCCTCTGGTCCGCTGATTATGAAAGCAGGAATTTTTCTGCTCCGCACTACAGCTCGGCCCGCTCTTTGCGAAAACGAAAAAGCTTTTTAAATTTTTGAAATATGACCTGAAAAGAATGATCGTATCTGCGGAGAAAATACGATCATTCTTTTTTGTTGCAATAATGCGGAATTTTTGGTATTATTATATAATAATATCTATTTTTAAAGGCAGGTGAGAAATTTGACGTTTAAACGTTGGAAGGTAAACCCCATTGATAAAGCCCTTGCGGCCGAGCTCAGCGAGGAATGTGATATCGACCCCTTTGTGGCACTTATCGCCACAGGACGGGGCTACACCGACCCTTACGAGCTGTCGGAATTTCTCACCGATGAAGTAATGCTTTGTGACCCTTACGAGCTTAAGTGCATTGAAAAAGCCGCCGAAATAATCAATGAAGCGGTATGGAGCGAGGAAAAAATCGCCGTTTTCGGCGACTACGACGTAGACGGCGTAACCGCCACTGCCCTTATGTACAGCTATCTTAAAAATCGCGGTGCCAGAGTATCTTACTATATTCCCGACCGCGAAAAGGACGGCTACGGAATAAATATCACCGCCATTCAGAAGCTAAAGGACGAGGGCGTTGATCTTATAATTACCGTCGATAACGGAATTGCCGCTATCGACGAGGTGCGCTATGCCAAAAGCCTCGGTATGAAGGTAGTCGTCACCGACCACCACCTTCCCGGCAGTGAGCTTCCCGAGGCCGATGCCGTAGTAGACCCACACCGTCCCGACGATATAAGCGAGTTTAAAGAGATATGCGGGGTTTTCGTGGCCTACAAGGTGGTCTGCGCAGTTGAGGGCAGAAGCCCGGAAGAAATGCTTAGCGATTACGGCGACCTTGTGGCTCTCGGCACCGTTGCCGACGTAATGCCCCTCGTAAATGAGAACCGCACGGTAGTACGTGAAGGAATAAACCTTATTGCAAACGGTTCGAGAAGGGGACTCACCGCCCTTTGCAGGGCCGCAGGAATTGAGGACGGCGACCTGACCGCCTCCCGGCTCGCCTTCGGTCTGGCACCCCGAATAAATGCCGCTGGACGTATGGGAGATGCCGCACGTGCCTGCGAGCTGCTCCTCACCGACGATGACGAGGTGGCCGAGGGTCTTTCCTCGGTGCTTAACAACGAAAACATCCGCCGTCAGGGAATAGAAAAGCAGATATTCACCGAAGCGGCCGCCACCGTTGACAAAAAAGGCTATAAGCACAACCGCGTTATAGTCGTTTCAGGCGAGGGCTGGCATTGCGGTGTCATAGGTATAGTTGCCGCAAGGCTTTCGGAAAAATACGGCCGTCCCACAGTTGTTCTCTCGGTTGAAAACGGAATTGCCAACGGCTCCTGCCGAAGCATCAAGGGCTTTTCGGTCTATGATGCTCTCTGCGACTGCTCCTATCTTCTTTCAAAATTCGGAGGTCACGAAATGGCCGCAGGCGTCACTCTGGACGAATCCTGCATCGACACCTTCCGCCGCGCCATAAACGAATATGCTGCCCGTTTTCCCCTTGCTATGGGAGAAATAAATCTCGACTGTAAGCTTAATCCCGCAGCCCTTTCTGTGGAACTTGCCGAGACTGTAAAACAGCTTGAACCCTTCGGTACGGGCAACCCCGTGCCCCTTTTCGGAATATTCGGGGTCACAATCGATAAAGTTTCTGCCGTAGGAGGCGGAAAACATCTTCGCCTCACCTTCAAAAAGGGTGAAACGACCTTTTCCGCAATGCTTTTCGGAACCTCTGCCGCCGCCTTTGCATACGGTGTGGGAGAGACGGTCGACATTGCCGTCGCGTTGGATACAAACCTCTACGGAGGAAACGTTAATCTCACCGTTTCGGTCAAGGATATAAGACCGATGGGGTTAAACGACGACGACCTTTCCGACAGTATTGCTCTCTATGAGGACTTTAAATCGGGACATAATAATAACTACTCCGAAATAATTCCGACCCGTGAGGAGATAGGGATCGTATATAAATTTTTGCTTAAGACTCCCGCCTCCACCGACCGAATAGTTACGGCAAACCTTTCCTCAGTGGGCTACGCAAAGGCCCTCGTTGCCGCTCAGGCTTTGTGTGAGCTTAAGCTCTGTTCAGTATTTGATAACGGCGGCGTCCCTGTCATAAAGGTCACAAATTCGGGGGTAAAGGTAAACCTTTCGGATGCCGCCATACTAAAAAAATTAAGGGGTGAACTTTAATGGTACTTGAGCCTAAATATGAAAAAAACTACGAACATCTTATATCGCTTATAAATCAGCAGGGCGGAGAGTATGATCTCGACCTTATCCGACGTGCCTTTGAGCTTTGCGTTGACGCTCATAAGGGTCAGTACCGTAAAAGCAAGGAAGAATTTTATTTTCATCCCTTCAGCGTTGCAAAAATAATCGTAGGACTGGGAATGGATTCCGAGTCCATTGCCGCCGCCCTTCTCCACGACGTGGTAGAAGACACCGAGACCGAGCTTGAACAGATAAAGGCTATGTTTGGTGCCGATGTTGCCCTTATCGTCGATGGTGTAACCAAGATCGGACGTATCCAGTATATTTCCCGCGAGCAGCAGCAGGCTGAATCCCTTCGCAAAATGCTTATCGCAATGGGTAAAGATATCCGCGTTATAATCATAAAGCTTGCCGACCGCCTCCACAATATGCGCACTATCGACTCTATGCCCGACCAGAAGCAGAGGGATAAGGCACTTGAGACCATCGAGATATACGCCCCCATCGCTCACCGACTCGGTATCCGTCCCATAAAGGATGAGCTGGAAGACCTTGCCATAAAGCACCTTGACCCCATTGCCTACCACGAGATAGAAGGTCTGCTTTCCACTAAGCAGGATTTCAGAGAAAGCACCTTTAAGGTCATTCGCGAGCGGATAGAGGAACGCCTTAAGGCTGATATGCCCGGGGTGAATTTTGTTCTGCAGTCCCGCGTAAAATCGGTTCCGGGAATCTACCGTAAAATGTTCATTCAGGGCAAGGATTTTGAAGAGATCTACGACGTTTATGCCCTTCGTATCATTACCGAATCGGTGAACGACTGTTATAACGTGCTTGGTATTATGCACGATATGTACCGCCCCATACCCAACCGCTTCAAGGACTACATCTCGACCCCAAAACCCAATATGTATCAGTCCCTCCACACTACCGTTATAGGCCGCCAGGCGGTGCCCTTTGAGATACAGATACGAACCTTCGATATGCACCACACTGCCGAATTCGGAATTGCCGCCCATTGGAAGTATAAAGAGGGCATTACCGCTACTAACAAGCAGATGGAGGATCGCCTTGCCTGGATCCGTCAGATCCTGGAGGCCGAGGAGGATACGGGTGACCTTATCCGCACCATAAAGATCGACCTCTCTCAGGAGGACGTTTTTGCCGTTACCCCCAAGGGTGACGTTATAAACCTGCCCGTAGGCTCCACCGTTATTGATTTTGCATTTGCCATACATTCAGCCGTAGGCGTCCGTATGATAGGTGCTAAGGTAGACGGAAAAATGGTTCAGATAAACCACGTGGTAAAAACGGGTGAGGTCATCGAGATACTTACTACCAACGCCGCAGGTCACGGCCCTTCCCGCGACTGGCTTAATATCGCCGTAACCTCCTCTGCCAAGGCCAAGATCCGTTCCTGGTTCAAGAAGGAGAGGCGTGAAGAAAACATTGAAACAGGCCGCACCGCATTGGAAACAGAACTAAGAAGAAATTCTATCGTTCTCCCCGAAAAGGAAATGAAGGAGTTTTTAGAGGAGGCGGCCCGAAAGCAGAAGTGCACGAATACGGAGGAGCTTTATGCCGCTATCGGATACGGCGGAATCTTTCTGGATAAGCTGGTTCCAAAGCTTAAGGACGACTATCAGAAGCTTATAAAGGCGGGAACGCCTCCCACCGTTGAGGAATATATCAAAAAGCACGTTGTCCGTTCTCCCGAGGGCGTTATCGTTGAGGGAATCGACAACTGTCTCGTAAAGCTTTCAAAATGCTGTGCTCCTCTGCCGGGTGACCCCATTATCGGATTTATAACCCGCGGACACGGCGTTTCCATCCATAAGAGAGATTGCGTAAACGTTCCCGAAAACCTTGCCGCCTCCTCCGAGCCTGACCGCTGGATAAAATCCTATTGGGCCGACTCCGAGACCGAACGCTCCAACTTTACCGCCTCCCTGCAGATAACCTCACTGGATCGCGATGGACTTTTAGCCGAGGTCACAAACGTGCTTTTCAATATGCACGTTGCCCTCCATGCTGTAAATGCCCGCGCCGTCAAGGGCGGTAACTGTGTCATAAGCGTAACGGTTGCCACCGCAGGCCTCGAGCATCTTAAGAGTATTATCGAACGTCTCAGCAAGCTGAGCGGCGTATATACCGTAGAAAGGATCAACGGGTAATGAAAGCGGTAATTCAGCGTGTTTCCTCCGCCTGTGTAAAGGTGGAGGGTGTTACCGTCGGCGAGATAGAAAACGGTCTGCTGGTGCTTTTAGGTGTTGTAAAGGATGATACCGAGGCCGATGCCGACATACTTGCGAAAAAGTTAGCAAGCCTGCGGATATTCACCGACGAAAAGGACAAAATGAATCTTTCGGTCAAGGATATCGGCGGAAAAATGCTCGTTATTTCCAACTTCACCCTCTGCGCTGACGTAAAAAAGGGCACACGGCCCTCCTTCGACCCCGCAATGCCTCCAAATGAGGCCAACCGCCTTTACGAATACTTCTGCGGCCGTATAAACGAGCAGGAGGGAATAGAGGTGCAAAGGGGTGTTTTCGGTGCCGAAATGAAGGTAAGTCTGCTGAACGACGGCCCCGTTACCCTGACTATGGATTCAACCCTTTGGAGAAGATAAATGAATATAAAAACCCTTTACTACGGTGGAAATGAAGCTAATTGCTACCTTGTTTCAACCGATTCTGCCGCCTTGGTCATCGACCCTGCCGAGGCCTTTGAAGAGGCTGCCGCTTTCCTGCGTGAAAACGGCGAAAAGGAAAAATACATCCTTCTGACCCATTTCCATTTCGACCATATCTTAGGCGCGAAGGAGCTTAGTGAAAGCTTCGGCGCAAAAATAGTTATCGGCGCAATGGACGAGGTAGGCCTTTATAACGACTCCTTCAGTCTTTCCCGCCTCGTTGGCCTTACACAGGAGCCCTTTTATGCCGATATCAAGGTAGAGGAGGGTGATGTTATCGATCTCGGCGAAGAAAAGCTGGAGGTGCTCTACACCCCGGGACATACCGCAGGCTCGGTCTGCTATAAAATAGGGGAGGCCCTCTTTACGGGCGACACACTTTTTGAATACTCGGTCGGCCGCACCGACTTTCCCTCGGGGGACGGCAGAGCTCTTATGGCCTCCCTTAAAAAGCTTTCCGAAATTGAGGAAAACCTCATTCTTTATCCCGGCCACGGCGATAAGACCGCCCTTTTAAAGGAAAAACTGCACAACCCTTATATGCAGAGGTTAAACGACTATTTATGAACCTATGTAACATAAACCACGGCTTTAATTACGAGCTTGAAAAGCTCTGCCGTATATTTTTACCCCACGACAAAATAAATATTCTTGATAGGGTAGAGGTAAGCGACATATACGCCGTTTGCACCCTGTATGAAAACGAGGCAAAGGCTCAGCTGTTTTTTGACGGGAGAAAACTTGAAGAGACCCTTCCTTTGGAGGATAAAGACCCAAAGACCGCCGAGCTGACCATTGCTTCCTGCCTTTTTAAATGCTTTGTTTCGGCCACGGGCTATACTCCCGAATGGGGGCTCCTGACAGGGGTCCGTCCCGCAAAGCTCTATTCCCGTATGACCGCGAGGGCCGGCAGGGAAGAAACCGAAAAATATTTTTCCGAAAAACTTTTTGTAAGCGATGAAAAAATAAGTCTCTGCAGGGAGGCTTCTGCTCCCGAAGAGGCCATAACTTCGAGAAACAGCCGCAATTCCTACAGTCTCTACGTTTCCATTCCTTTCTGCCCCAGCCGTTGCTCCTACTGCTCCTTCGTTTCACATTCGGTAGATAAGGCAGGAAAGCTGATAGTCGACTATCTGCCCCTGCTTTGCAAAGAGCTTGAAGAAACGGCAAAGATCGCAAAAAAACTCGGGCTCAGGCTTGAAACTGTCTATATCGGCGGCGGTACCCCCGTTGCCCTTTCCGCAAAGGAACTGGATACCCTTATGACGGCAATTTCCGATAATTTTGACCTTAGCGGGATAAGTGAATATACCGTCGAAGCAGGCCGTCCCGATGCCATAGACGCCGAAAAGCTTGCCGCCATAAAGAAGGGCGGCGCAACCCGCATCAGCGTAAACCCCCAGACTATGAACGATTCGGTCCTTGAAGCTATAGGCAGAAAGCATACCGCCGCCCAGACCTCAGAGGCCTTCAGCCTTGCAAGAAAAGCAGGCTTCGACAACATAAATATGGACCTTATCGCAGGTCTCCCCACCGACACTCCCGAAAGCTTCGAAAAGACTCTGGATGCTCTTTTAAGGCTTGACCCCGAAAGCATAACCGTCCATTCGTTATCGGTCAAAAAGGCGGCCACCATCTCCACAAGCGGCGCCCTGCCCGAAATAGAAGCAGGTGTTTCTGCATCCAAAATGGTGCGTCACGCCCGAAAGACCCTTACCGAAAACGGAATAGTGCCCTACTATATGTACCGCCAAAGCAAAACGGTGGGCAATCTCGAAAATGTAGGCTATGCCAAAAAGGGCTTTGAAGGACTTTATAACGTCTATATTATGGACGAGACCCACACCATCCTTGCCTGCGGAGCCTCTGCCGTAACCAAGCTTCGTGAGCCGGGCGGCGACTATATCGAGAGAATATTCAACTTTAAATATCCGTATGAATATATAAGCAGATTTGACGAGCTTATTGACCGCAAGAAAGGGATCCTCGATTTCTATGATAAATACGGTATCTGAAATAAACCGCCGACTTAAAGACGACCCTGCCGCCTTTATAAGGGAATGTGACGGAGAATATAGGTCAAAAATAAAGGCGGTGGCCTCCTATATTGCCGACAACAAACGAATAAAGCTGATAAGCATTGCAGGTCCCAGCGGTGCGGGCAAGACCACCACTGCAAACATACTCTGTAAAATGCTTGAAGAAAAAGGAAACAGCACCTTTGTTATATCCCTCGATAATTTCTATTTCTCCCGCGATATCGTCGACGTGGGCAAGGTCGATCCCGAATCTGTAGAGGCACTGGACGTGGGACTTCTGCAGGAGTGTATTGAGGAGCTTCTGACTAAGGGAACCGCGGCCCTGCCTGCCTACGATTTCGTCCGCGGCGTTTCGGTGAAAAATGCCGAAAGGATAACCATACCTGAGGACGGTATCCTTATTTTAGAGGGTATCCACGCCCTTAACCCCGTTATAACCGACGCTCTGCCGAAGGATAGGCTTTTAAAGCTTTATATAAGCGCCTATACACCCTTCTTAAATGATTCGGGTGAGGTCTTGATAACGGGACGAAAGCTTCGTCTTATGCGCCGAAGTCTTCGGGATAAGCGGTTCCGTAATTCCGATATAATAAGGACCTTAAGCTTTTGGAGCGGCGTTATCAAGGCAGAGGATAAGTTTCTTTACGGCTTTATAAAATATGCCGATTTTCACATTCACACGATGCATCCCTTTGAGCCTGCCCTCTACCGCGACGAATTTACCGATATGGCAAAGAATGTCAATGAGGATCACCCCTTTTACGAATATGTCCGGCTTATCTGTAAGGGCCTTGAAGGGTTTTACCCGATCGGTGCCGAGCTTATTCCCGATGATTCCCTCATACGTGAATTTATAGGCGGGAATACGCCTTGAAAATAAGGCGGTACTGTGTTAAAATATAATTGACAAATACTTTTTTCGGAGAGACTGTAATGAATCTGGACAACGTTTTTTCAAAAGCAAAAGAGGTTTTCGAGTCGGCCTATAAAAAGACCGGCAATGTTGCTCGCGCAGGAAAGCATAAGCTTGATATTGCCGCCCTTGAGGCAAAGCTTTCCAAGGACTATGAGACTCTCGGCAGAATGTATTTCGATGCCGTCAGTGAGGAAAGGGAGCTTCGCGGTAAAAAGGCCGAAGCGCTCCTTGCCGAAATAAGCAGAAAGAATGCGCAAATAGAAGAAATGAAAAACAATCCCCCAAAGGATAATGAATAACAGAGGAATAATATGAAAAATGAGCTTAAGGTCGGCATTGTTATTGCCGACTCGGATGAATACGCACCCATAAAGGATAAAATAACCGAGCTGTCGGCAGAAAAAGCCGACTTCTACTCCCGCGAGGGTCTTTCCTTTTCGTTTAAGGAAGGGGATAGGACCGTGAAGGTACACGTCCTTCTCAGCGGTATCGGTATGGTAAACGCCGCCGTTGCCGCCACCGCCCTCAGTGCGGAGGGCTGTGACCTGATGCTTAACGCAGGTCTTTCGGGCGGAATAAGCGGAATATCCCGCGGCGAGCTGATGATCGCCACCGAGTATATCGAGCACGACTTCGACCTTACTCCTCTGGGCTATCCCTTATGCAAAAAACCGGGGCAGGACTATATCTATTATTCCGACGGGCGCCTTGTAAAGCTTCTTGAAAACACCTTCAAAGGAATAAAGAAGGGGGTTGCCGTAAGCGGCGACAGTTTTATATCCGACAGCGGTAAAAAAGAATTTTTAAAGACCGAATTCGGAGCTATGTCCTGCGATATGGAATCGGCCGCCATTGCCTACGTCTGTACACTTACCGGCATACCCTTTGCCGCCATCCGACGCATCTCCGACGACGCGGGAGACGATGCCTCTTCTGCCTACAGCGAGATGAATTCCTTTAAAGAATCCCTTCTCGTCGACCTTCTTATCGAATCGGCAAAAAGTCTGTTTAGGGAAGAAAGTCTTTGGAAATAGCCTTTTTTTGCTTAAAATAGCCAAAAATCGGCCCCGTAATTTGTCTTTTAGGACGATATTTGAAGCATTAAACAAAAAACAGTTGATTTTAGGAGCAAAATATGGTAAAAATAATAGCAGAGGGTATCGGTGGAAGTTATTCCGCCGCACAGCTTCTCGAGATAATGCAGACCCTCAGAAGTCCCGAAGGCTGTCCTTGGGATAGGGAACAAACACATAAGAGTATTCGCAACGATGCTATCGAAGAGATCTACGAGGTTGCCGATGCCATCGATAGCGACGACAAGGTTGCTTTGTGCGAGGAATTGGGCGACGTGCTTTTGCAGGTCGTTTTTCACGCGCAGATAGCCCGCGAAAACGGCGACTTCACCTTTGAAGACGTCGTCGACGGAATCTGTAAAAAGCTGATCCTACGTCATCCCCACGTTTTCGGCGAGGAGCATATAGATACTGCCGGTGCCGTGCTCGACCGCTGGGACAGTATCAAGAAGCAGGAAAAGCACCAGGAGACCGCTACCGAAACCCTTAAAAGCGTTCCGAAAGCCTTCCCCGCACTTATGCGGGCCTCAAAGGTCCAGAAGCGTGCCATCAAGGCAGGAGCAGTTATTCCCGACGCGCTGGATAACGGCGAGCTTCAAAAGGCCTTGGACGAGCTTAAAGCGGCCGCCACCGAGACCGAAAAGACTGCCGCCTACGGAAAACTTCTTTTCCTTTCCGCAGGACTTCAGAACTCCCTTAAAATAAAAGCCGAAGAAGCCCTTAACCTTGCTACCGACGGTTATATAGCCGAGTTTGAAGAAAAAGAGAAGAAAGGTCTTTTATAATTCACCACGCATTCTGACGGTTAATCCCGTTTGAAATAATATTTGGAGGTAATCTATAATGAACAAAACCGAATTAGTTGCTGCTGTTGCTGAAAAAGCAGGTATTTCTAAGAAAGACGCTGATGCTGCCGTTGCTGCATTCGTAGCTACCGTTACCGATGCTATGAAGGCCGGCGACAAGGTTGCTCTTGTTGGCTTCGGAACCTTCGAGGCTCGTGAGCGTGCTGCCCGTACCGGCGTTAACCCCAAGACCAAGGAAACCATCCAGATCGCAGCTACCAAGGTTCCCGCTTTCAAGGCTGGACAGGCTCTTAAGAACGCTGTTGCAAAATAATTTTTAACAGACTTGTGGCCGCTCGGAACTTTTCGGAGCGGCCTGTTCTTTTTACGGAGTATTTTTATGAGATTAGATAAGTATTTAAAGGTCTCCCGCATAATTAAACGCCGCACGGTCGCCAACGAGGCCTGCGACGCGGGAAGAGTTTCGGTAAACGGCCGCCAGGTCAAGGCCTCCTACGATGTTAAGGTAGGGGACGTTCTTGAAATAGTATTCGGAAGCCGTACCGTCAAGGCCGAGGTCCTGAACGTGACCGAGGTAGTAAAGAAGGACGATGCCGCCCTGCTTTACAGAATAATCGAATAGTAATAGACCACCGCCCGACTTAATATATTTTAAGCAGGTGGTGTTTTTATGTCTGAAGAAAAAAACGGGGTTACCCACAATCTTATATGTCAGCAACGGAAAACGATAAATATGAGCGGGGTAAGGGAGGTAAAGACCTTCGACGAGGAGTCGGTCACCCTGGATACGGTAGAGGGTCTGCTTACGGTGAAGGGAGAAGGTCTTGTCATTGATTCCTTCAGCGCCATTACGGGGGAGCTTTTTATGCAGGGAGAGATATACGCCCTCGTCTATTCGGGGGAGGGCAGCGGCAGAGGCTTTATAAGAAAGCTTTTAAAATAGCCTATGTGGGAAATAGAATTTGCCGCACAGATAATCTCTTTTCTCAGGAGCCTCCTGCTTGGCGGGATCTACGGCCTTGCCTACGACCTTTTCCACGCCCCTTTTCGAAAAAGAGGGGCGGTGACGTTTTTTGTTTGCGACATTTTATATTTCGTAGTTATCGCCTTTGTTAACTTCTGCTTCCTGCTGGCGGTCTCCAACGGAAAGGTGAGAGGATATCTTCTTGTAGGAGCGGCCATAGGCTTTATTATTTACAAAAAGACCCTTTCTCCCGTGCTTGCGGCTGTTGCCGCCTTTGTTTTACGACCGATAAAGGCCTTATTTTCCCTTATTGCAAGGGGATTTTCGGCCGTTTCGGAGGGGCTTTCGGCCTTTTTTTCAAAAAATGCCGAAAAAATATCCCAAAATATTAAAAAAATCTTAAAAAAGGGTTGAAAAAAAGATAACTCATAGTGTATACTAAAGGAAACTGCCCTTTGGGCCAAAAGAAAGGAAACGATAATGAGAAAGAGTGTTCTTTTAACCCTCCTTACAGTGGTCTTTTGCGGATATATGCTTTTTTCTCTTTCGGGACTTTTCAGCGAGCTTGGCGCGAAGAAGGACGAAAAGGCAGGATACGACGCTCAGATATCCGAATCGGAAGACAGAATAGCCGAAAAAGAAAACCTCCTCGAGAATAAAAGCGAAAAAGAGCTTCTTGAGCAGGGCGCCTATGAGGCGGGCTACGGTTATCCCGATGAAACGGTTTTCGTAGACGTCACCGGCAATTAGTTCTTGCGGCAGTTTAACGGTCATATTTCGAGGAGGAGCAAACCCCAATGCAGCTCACAGTAGGCGATATCGTCGAAGGAAAAATCACAGCAGTTAAAGATTACGGAGTATTTGTCGACCTTGGCGAGGGCAAATCCGGCATGGTACATATTTCCGAGATCGCACACACTTACGTCAACGAGATCCGCGACTTCGTTAAGGAGAACGACACGGTAAAGCTCAAGGTATTAACCGTTTCGGACGACGGTAAGATAAGCCTCAGCATAAAGCAGGCACAGCCTAAGGAGACCGAAGCACCTAAGGCAGAGCGCCGCGAGAAAAGGCCCTATACGCCCAAGGCTCCCGCACCTGCTCCCGACGGCTCCTACGTCTGGACCGCCAAGAAGAACGAAGCAACCTCTTTTGAAGATATGATGAGCAAGTTCAAGGCCACCAGCGACGAAAAGTTTTCAGATCTTAAGCGCAAAAATCCCGACGCCAAGCGCAGAGGACGCGGCGCAAAATAATAGACCATAGGCGGACCATATCGGCGTTCCGCCTATTTTTTATGAAGGAAGTTTTATGATAAGAGAAATTTCGGTAAAAGAAATAGAAAAGGCTGTAAGCGAGCTTTGCATTCGCGCAAACAAAATATTGCCCCGCGATATGGTATGCCGCATCGACGAGGCGGTAAAGGCCGAAACCAAGCCCCTTGCCTTATCGGTTATGTCCGACATCCGCGAGAATATCGACGCCGCAAAAAGACTTGATCTGCCGATCTGTCAGGATACGGGTATGGCGGTGGTCTTTGCCGAGATAGGGCAGGACGTTCACCTGACGGGAGGAAGCTTTGAAGCGGCCGTAAACGAGGGTGTGCGCCGAGGCTATGAAAAAGGACTCCTGCGCAAATCGGTGGTAAAGGACCCCCTTAACAGAGTAAATACAAACGACAATACTCCTGCGATCATTCACGCGAAAATTGTCGACGGAGACAGAATTAAGCTGACCGTCGCCCCGAAGGGTTTCGGAAGCGAAAATATGAGCGGTACCGCTATGCTCACCCCCGCTATGGGACGTGAAGGCGTAATAAAGGCGGTTATCGACATAGTTAAAAAAGCGGGAAGCAACCCCTGTCCCCCTATGGTAGTAGGTGTGGGAATAGGCGGAGATTTTGAGCAATGTGCCCTGCTTTCGAAAATTGCCCTTTGCCGCTCTACCGACGAGCGCAATCCCGACCCCTTTTATGCCGAGCTTGAAAAGGAGCTTTTAAGGGAGATAAACCTTCTTGATATCGGCCCCCAGGGCTTCGGTGGCGTGACCACCGCCCTTGCGGTCAATATCGAGACCGCACCCACCCACATTGCGGGTCTTCCCGTTGCCGTAAATATCGGCTGCCACGTGACCCGCCACGCAACTACAGAAATCTAACGGAGAAGAAAATGACAAAGCTTAAATATACCGCCCCCTGCCTTTTCGGCGTAGAAGGAATTGCCGCCTTTGAGCTGGAGAGGATGGGAGCCGAAAACGTAAAGGCCGAAAACGGCCGTGTAAACTTTGAGGGCGACCTTAATATCCTTGCCCGCGCAAATATAAACTCCCGCTACTGTGAGCGTATATGTATAAACGCAGGGGAATTTGACGCCGAATCCTTCGAGGAGCTTTTTCAGGGCGTAAAGTCTATTCCCTGGGAGGAATTTATCGGCAAGGATGACGCCTTCCCCGTAAACGGATACAGCCTTAACTCAATACTCCACAGTATCCCCGACTGTCAGTCGATAATCAAAAAAGCAATAGTCGAAAGACTTAAATCGAAATATAATATAAGCTGGTTTTCCGAGACCGGCTGTGAGGTAAAGATAAGATTTTCAATTCTTAAAAACCGCGTCACGGTCATGATAGATACCTCGGGCGAGGGTCTCCACAAACGCGGCTACAGAAGAAGATCCAACGAAGCCCCCCTTAAGGAAACACTTGCCGCCGCTATCTGCGATACCGCAAGGATATTCCCTGACACCAAGCTTTATGACCCCTTTTGCGGAAGCGGTACCATTCTTATCGAGTCGGCTATGATGGCTATGAAGATGGCTCCGGGACTTCGTCGCTTCTTCGCCGCCGAGCGTTTCGGCTTCGTACCCGAGCAGGTATGGCGTGAGGAAAGAATGGCCGCACAGGATAAGATACTTCATAACATCGACTTCTGCGCGTACGGTACCGATATCGACCCTGCCGCCGTAAAGCTTGCCGAAGAAAACGCCGCTAAGGCAGGAGTTTCAAAGTACGTTAAGGTGGGTGTTGCCGACATCAAGGATTTCAAAGCCCCCGACGGGCGTTTTCTGACCGTTACCAATCCCCCATACGGAGAGCGCCTTTTGGATATAAAGCAGGCCCAGGAGATATACAAGGTTATGGGCAACGTTTTCGAGCAGGGTCAGGGCAAGAAATACTTTGTAATAAGCCCCGACGAGGATTTCGAAAAGCTCTTCGGCCGTCCCTCCGACAAACGCCGAAAGCTTTATAACGGTATGATAAAATGTCAGCTGTTTATGTATTTTAAATAATGGGGAGAATATAATATGAGGGACGTATATATAATCAATCCTGCGGCAGGTAAAAAGGACAGCACCGAAAAACTCACCGAAGAGATAAGAAGGGTCTACGGAAATGACGTAAAGATCCTTATAACCAACGAGGCGGGCGAGGCACAGCGTATGGCAGCCGAGGAAGCCGAAACGGGCGACGAGGTAAGAGTTTTTGCCTGCGGCGGCGACGGCACCTCCTTTGAGGTGTTAAACGGGGTTGCAGGTCATAAAAATGCCACTATCGGCGTAATTCCCACAGGCTCGGCTAACGATTTTATTAAATATTTCGGTTTCGATTCCAAAACGCGCTTTTTAAATATCGAAGCCCAGAAAAACGGAACCCTTCTTCCCATCGACCTTATCAGAGCAGGGGACAAATACTGTATGAATCAGTGTTGTGCAGGTCTCGACGCTCAGGTTGCCGATACCATGCAGAGGTATAAACGCCTTCCCCTCGTTTCGGGAAGTATGGCCTATAATCTGGCACTGGTTAGAACTTTCCTCGGTAAAATAGGTATTAAAATGAAGGTCTTTGCCGACGGCAAGCCTTTTAAAGAGGGAAGCTTCCTCTTTGCCGTTTGCGCCAATGCTCCCGTCTACGGAGGCGGCTATATAAGCGCTCCCGGCGCCGATGTTACCGACGGTCTGCTTAACTGTATGACCATTGATACTATCAAAAAACGTCAGATACTCGGACTTTTACCCCTTTATAAGAACGGCAAGCACGAGGGTATAAAGGAATGTACCTCGGGCAAATGCAAAAGCTTTCAGTTTGAAGCCGAAAAGCCCATTCCCGTAAGCCTTGACGGCGAGATCATACATACCGCAAGCTTCAAATGTGAGGTTCTTGAAAGGGCTATAAACTTTGCCCTTCCGGCAGAAATATGAATAAAATAAAAATTTTGGCAAAAGCCCTTGATTTTTATGAAAAAATTGGTACAATATAATTAGCACTCAAAGAGAAAGAGTGCTAATTCGACGTTAATTTTAGTTTTTGGAGGCAAATACTATGACAATTAAACCCTTATGTGACAGGGTCGTTTTAAAGTCCTGCGAGGCCGAGGAAACGACCAAAAGCGGAATAATCCTTACCGCTTCCGCTAAGGAAAAGCCCGAGATCGCCGAGGTTGTAGCCGTCGGTCCCGGAGGCAAGGTCGACGGAAACGACGTAGAAATGTTCGTTAAGGTCGGCGACAAGGTAATAACCGCAAAATACGCAGGTACCGAGGTCAAGGTCGACGGAGAGGAATACTCCATCGTCCGTCAGTCGGATATCCTCGCTATCGTAGAATAACAGGAGGCAGACTATTATGGCAAAAGAGATAATTTTCGGCGAAGACGCCCGTAAAGCCCTGCAGGCAGGCGTTGATAAAATTGCCGACGCAGTTAAGGTTACCCTTGGACCCAAGGGCAGAAACGCAGTTTTAGAGCGCAGCTACGGCGCACCCCTCATCACCAACGACGGCGTTACCATCGCCAAAGAGGTTGAACTCGATAACCCCTTCGAGAATATGGGCGCACAGCTTGTAAAAGAGGTCGCTACCAAGACCAACGACTGCGCAGGCGACGGTACCACTACCGCAACCGTTCTCGCTCAGGCTCTTATATGTGAGGGTATGAAGAACGTTGCCGCAGGCGCCAACCCCATGGTCGTTAAGAAGGGTATTAAAAAGGCTGTAGATACCGCCGTTGATACCGTTATCTCCAACTCCAAGAAGGTTACAGGCACCGCCGATATCGAGCGTGTTGCAACCGTTTCCGCAGGAGATAATTTCGTAGGAAAGCTTATCGCCGAGGCTATGGAAAAGGTTTCTGCCGACGGCGTTATCACCGTTGAGGAATCCAAAACTGCCGAGACCTACAGCGAGGTAGTTGAGGGTATGCAGTTCGACCGCGGCTACATCACTCCCTATATGGTTACCGACACCGATAAGATGGAGGCCGTTATCGATGACGCATTCCTTCTTATAACCGATAAGAAGATCTCCTCCATTCAGGATATCCTTCCCGTTTTAGAGCAGATCGTTCAGGCGGGCAAAAAGCTTGTTATCATAGCCGAGGATATCGAGGGCGAGGCTCTTTCTACACTTATTGTTAATAAGCTTCGCGGAACCTTCGTTTGCGTAGGCGTTAAGGCTCCCGGATTCGGCGACAGAAGAAAAGAAATGCTTCAGGATATCGCTATCCTTACAGGCGGCGAGGTCATCACCGAAGAGCTCGGTCTCGACCTTAAGGAGACCCAGATATCTCAGCTCGGCCGTGCCCGTCAGGTCAAGGTCGGCAAGGAGAATACCATCATAGTCGACGGCGCAGGCGCACCTGAGGCCATTAAGGATCGCGTTGCACAGATCAAGAATCAGATCGCCGTTACAACCTCTGAATTCGACCGCGAGAAGCTCAACGAGCGTCTTGCCAAGCTTGCAGGCGGTGTTGCCGTAATCAAGGTCGGTGCCGCTACCGAGGTTGAAATGAAGGAACAGAAGCTCAGGATTGAGGACGCTCTTGCCGCTACCAAGGCCGCCGTTGAGGAAGGCATCGTAGCAGGCGGCGGTACCGCT
>CAZRHF010000031.1:0-21468 GCA_964599835.1 uncultured Eubacteriales bacterium
TTTCGTTTGCGGCCGAAAAATGATGTTGCCTTCCGGCAAATGATGACGTGCTTCGTACGAATGATGTTGCGGCTACCGCCGCAAACGAAACTTTGCTTGCGGTGGATGAGTAGAACCCGTAAGCAGTATCTAATCGGGAAAATCTATGATCCTTTCGTTATTAATATTTCAAAAAACGCTTACGATAGATCTATCGTAAGCGTTTGTTTTTTACTTCTTTGTCAAACGACGGATATGACTGATGATGAGCATCATATCATCATCGTTTAGTTTTTTGAGTTCGTCGATCGCGCTTTGAAGCAAAGCAGGATTTTCTACCGAATCGTCAAAGAATTGATTAGGTGTAATTTCGAAATATTTGCAAATTTCGAGAAATTCTGACATTGGCGGCAAGGACTTGCCTGAAGATATGTTGTAGATATAACTTCGGCTGTGACCGAGGTCGTAACTCATTTGATACTCAGAAACGCCTTTCTTAAGACGTAACGCGGTAATTCTGCTTCTTATAAAATTTCCATCCATATCAAACGCACCTCACTATCAATATTTTATTGCATACTGTGGTGCGAATATTCCAAAAATATATGTTAAATTACGTTGTATAATCCATTGAAATATGTTATAATCCAATTAAATATGTTGTCGTCTTTAAAAAATACGTTCAACGACCTTTAAGTTACGCTTAAAACATAAATACTGGAGAACAATACTTATGCTGAATATTTATACTGTTGCTTTTTTCGGTCATAGGAATATAGATAATGCATATCGGGTTGAGGAATTGTTGGAGGAACACGTAAGAAAACTTATCGGGCAAAAGGAATACGTTGATTTTCTTGTAGGACGCAACGGAGATTTTGACAGGTGCGCTTCCTCTGCCGTACAGCGTGTGCGGAAAAATTACAGGGATGATAACAGCTCTCTGGTGCTGGTGTTGCCGTATGCTACGGCGGAATATCTGAGTAATAAAGAAAGCTTTGAAAGGTTCTACAGCGAAGTAGAAATATCCGCCGACGCAGTAAACGCCCATCCGAAATCGGCAATAGGCACGCGGAACCGCGAAATGGTTGACCGCGCCGACCTTATTATCTGCTATGTGGAGCATACGGGAGGTGCCTTTGAGGCCGTCAGATATGCGGAAAAGCTGGGGAAAAGGATCATTAATATCGCAGAATAAAAGCCCGACTACGACGTAGTCAGGCTTTTGTTATATACCCGGTTGGGAAATGATGATTTTTTCAATTACGGGCTGGTCTGCGGCGGGGATGGTGCCGTTGTTATCGACGGGCTCTGCCTGGGTGCAAACCTCGTCTACAACATCAATTCCTTCGGTAACCTGTCCGAATGCGGCATAATCTCCGTCAAGGCCCGTATAATCCTTATGCATAATAAAGAACTGGCTGGAGGCGCTGTCGGGGTCGTAGGCTCTTGCCATGGAAATGGTGCCTCTGGTGTGGGAAAGGGGGTTATTAACGCCGTTTGAGGAAAACTCTCCCTTAATGTTCTTGTCCGAGCCGCCGGTACCGTTACCCAGCGGGTCGCCGCCCTGCATCATAAAGCCTTCTATAATTCTGTGGAAGGTGAGACCGTCGTAGAATCCGCTATTAGCAAGGCTGACGAAATTTTCAACCGTAATGGGAGCACTGTCGTGGTCGAGCTTTACGGTAATTGTGCCGTAATCTTTAATGACGATCTCGGCAAAAATGGGTTTATCGAAATCAACACCTTCAACCTGAACGGAGGAATCAGTCTTGTCCGAGCTTTCGGCATCCGGTTTTGCGGCATTGCCGTCGGTAAAGGTGTTTGAAACGGGTCTTCCTTTAACTGTGCAGGCCGTCAAACCTAAGCATAAAAGTGAAATGGTGAGAATTACTGCAATAAGCTTTTTCATTATTTAGTTTCCTTTCTTTATCAGCATCGCGGCCTCTGTGTTTCCGAGACTGTCGGTGAATTCTGCTTTAATTTGGTCGCCCAGGGTAATTGCTGTGCCGGTAAAGCCTGCTTCGCCACTCAGAGCAGACGGTTTTGCTCCGATCAGCACGGGGAAGGACTGACCGTGGTGGTCTGATTCTTCACCCGGCATAATAACCTCACAGCAGTGCCAATGACCCGCCAGCAAGAGGTCGGGCTTTATCGACTCGCTTAAAAGACCTACCCACTCGGCATAAATATCATTTTCAATATCGAAAATTCCGCCGTCTCCGAAATTGCGCTTTGAAAAGGGAGAATGGACAATAACAATGCGGTGCTTTATTCCTTCGGCGTTATATTCGCCCTTCTTTGCGACCTCTTTCAGAAACTCGGTCTCGGCCTTGCGGTAGAAATGACAGCATACCGTACCGCCGTATTCCTCGTTTGTATCGGCCTTGTCCTCGGCGCAGTCGAGAACGATTCCCCAAAGGTCGCCCAGCCTGAAAGTGAAATAGGTCAGTCCGTCACCGGGGGTAACGGGAGTGTATTCGGCCAGATGCTCTGCAAAGGCACCCCGCATATCGTGGTTGCCGCGGGAATAGATGCAGGGTCTCGTACCTTCGGTAATGCCCGAAGCGATTTTATATATCATACTGATATTCTCAACGCTTGAGCTATGGTCGGAAATATCTCCGTTGAGTACCAAAAGATCTGTTTCGCCGTCAAAGGCGTTTTTTGCTGCCGCTATCGACTGCTCGACCCTGCCGTGGGAGTCGGAAACGTGGTAAAGCTTTACGGGTTTTCCGGGCTGTAATGGCTTAAAGCAGTATTCAGCCTCCACCGTTTCCTCGCTTTCGGGGAAGTAGGGCTTTCGGTCGATCATCTTTTTATAGCATACGGTATATTTCTTTTCGCGGTCAAGCTCGGACATCGGAATAACGACCTTATGAACGAGGGTGGCTGAGCGAAG
This sequence comes from uncultured Eubacteriales bacterium, assembly GCA_964599835.1. Lineage (GTDB taxonomy): Bacteria > Bacillota > Clostridia > Oscillospirales > Acutalibacteraceae > SFWF01. The sequence goes on from CAZRHF010000031.1 coordinate 2,882, forward strand.
GATTCCGTTAGAGTGGTCGAAGTATTTTTTGTCGCCAACCCTTATCCAGAAAAGCATTTCGGATCTTACGGGGGTGATTATCTGGTATGTGTCGCCAAGGACAAATACCGTCGGATGGCATACAAGCTCTGAAGGTAGATTCATAAAAAACTCCTGAAGATTTATTTTATCAGTATTATACAATACATTGATGATATTTTCAATAAAATAATAAAAGCGACCGCAGGGTCGCTTTTATCTGCTCATTATAAAGATTTGCGCCATTCATCTGCCTTAGCTGCCGACATTCTGATTATGTTTTCAGCAGGATGAATAGATTCCTCTCCGCCGTTAACATAAAGGAAATACTTACCGCTTTCGGTAACATAGAGGCATTCTTCATATCCCTTAGGGTCGCCGAAATAGCCGTCGGTGCGCTTTGCAATGAGAGCGGCGGTGTCGGTATCGTATTCGACCTTGCAAATGATCTTCTTCATACCTTTAAACCTCCTTTTCATTATTATGAAAAGATTATACACCATTTTCGGTGGGATTTCAAGCAATCAGAAAAAATTACATTTATTTACCTTTGGCTTTAAGTCTTTTTAGTTCCTTTGTGGCACGAATTATCATATACGTCGCCATAAGAAGTATAAAAACACAGACCACACTGCCGGTGGAGGCGGTAATTGTTTTTCTGAAGAGGGGGTCGGTGTCCTGCCCAAAGGCGGTTATCATAGCCGTTTCGAGAGAAAGCAGGGAAACCGAAGCGGCGGCAAGGCTTACGGCCTTTGAGGCCGACATCACGGGGCTTTCGTATTTTCGGTATTTTACGATACCGATTATCGAAACGGTCAGAGTAAGGAAGGTGTAGGTCGCCATGGATATGGTGACTATCTCGCCGTGCTCAAAGCCGCGATTTTGTTGCACGATATAGAATACCACCACCGCCAGAGCAATATTCATAATTCCAAGCAGGATCCCGCATATACGGTAGCGTATAAACTCCGAGCGGAGACCTTCGCCCGCCTTGTTTTTTCTGGCGTGCCTTAAAAGCAGGAGCCGCATTGCCGTAAGCAGGGCATAGTATACCGCCAGAGCATAAAACCAGACCGAACGGTTGATTATCCCGAGATAAAACTGCATAAGAGCGTAGGCAAGGTTTACCGTAGTGGAAAGGTATAAGGATATCTTTACCCGCAGGGCGGCATCGCTTCTGTAAAGGGATATGCGTCGGCTTTTTTCGGTAGCCGCGCCCACCGCCCTTATCATATCGGGGATCCTGAAGCAGACGGCAGTAAGACTGTAGGCCGAAACAAAGTAGGAAAGATAGCATATAACCGCTATTGCTTTGGGGTGGCAAAAGGAATATAACAGCATCGCGGCAGATACGGCCGCTAAAAGGATAACTACCGAAAGACGGGGTCTGAATATCTTAAACAAAAGCTCCTTGAATCTTTCCATTTCTGCCTCCGAATAACAATTTTACTCATTATAGCACGGAAATGTTAAGGTTTTGTTTATTTTACCGTCTGAATTTTTTGAAACTGCAATCTATTCTGCGGTGACGTCGTAGCGATAGCAACGGTACATAGAGGAGCTTGCCGCAACCACTACGTAGGCAGTTCCTTCGCCTACGGCAGTGACCTTACCAAGCTCGGTAACCGTTACGACCGATTCGTCGCTGGTATAAACGAAACCTTTTCCGCCCTGAAGCCATATACTGCCGTTCGGTGAGTGGGTCTTTCCTACGGTGAGTGTTTCCGTGTTGAGCGTATCAGGCACAAAGCTGTCGATAATGGCCTCGTAGTCGGGGGTCTTGTCCTTGCCCGAGATGTTTCCCAGAAGCTCTTCCTGCTGCTGCTTGCCGAACTCTAAAAGCTCTTCCTGCTGCTGCAGACCATGCTCTATAATGCTGCTCTGCTGCTCCAGAGCACTGTCTATGATCTGACTTGCTTTGTCCACAGTCGATGTCAGTTTACATCCCGTAAGGGAAAGGGTAAGAATGATGGTGAATGCGATTGCTAAGATCTTTACTGTTTTTTTCATAATATTTTCCTCCTAAGCTTAGGGCTTTTTTTGCCCTTTCGTAATATAAGGGGAATGAAAAAATAAATCGGTTTTATATTTTCTGAAAAAATTATAACATATTTTCGGATTTTTTAAGGTTATGTATAAAATTTTTTATTTGCTCCAGATTATGGCCTCTTTATCCTCGCCGGAAAGAAGGATATTTCCGTTTCTGATCTCAATATCAAGGGCGGTTGAGCTGTCGTCGAAGGCTCTTTCGGCTTTGATATATACTTTACCCTTTTCGTCGGTCTGAAAGGAGACGTCCTCATAATTGCAGGCGAAGGTGTTTTTATAGCTGACCTCATCGTTTACGGCCGTAAACACAAAGGAGAAGAGTCCCGAGGTAGGCCCGTGGGAAAGACAGCAGTTTTCCTTCTTTCCGTCACCGTCGATGTCGGCTTCTATGCTGTCGATAACGGCCGAATACTGCGATTCGGTAATTATCTTCTTAAAAAACGCGCCGTCGGGTACGGGGGTCTGTGCTATAGCGGAGGCACTGTATTTATAGGTGGGTATGGGGTCGGAGCTTTCGGCGTCGAAAACGTATCCACCATCCTTGGCTTTGAATATATAACAGTTGTTATCGTCGGCGTAAAGGGTTAGGGTATCTCCCTCTGCGGTATAATCGCCTATGGCTATATAACTGCTGAAATTAGACCAGGAAAAGGAAAATCTGCCGTTATCTCCGAGGGTGAATTTGGGCATATCCATACCGGGTGCGTCGGAATATATATAGCTTGTTTCAAAAACCGTACTTATAGGGCCTATCGGCTCACCGCCCTGAGAGGAAGGCCCCTCGCTTACCTCAAAATCAATATAAGCGTCCTTGTTAAAGCCCGAAACGAAGCGGTATTTTCCCGCCCTTGTCATATCAAAGTCCGAAAGATTGTAGTGCTTGGTATTTACATCATCGGGCTCTAAAAGAATTGCCAAAAGATTAAAATAAAGGTCTCCTTTTTTGCAGGATCTATATTCGCCGTCCTCTTCAAAAAGAATATCGAAGGCCATACCGTAGGAATATACCTCGTCGGAATCGTTAAACCATTCAACCTCTATAAAGGGCTCCTCTCCCGTAAGGTCGTAATCCGAAACAAGCACCGAAACCCCTTCTTTATTGGTACCCTGACCTAAAAAGGTGATAACGGGATTATTTACCGTATCATACTGCTTATCCTCTTTCGGATCGGTAAGAAAACAGACCGAAAGAACGACCGAGGCGATGACCGCCGCAATAATTATCCACAGAGCGGGCTTTTTATAGCTCAGCACAGACTTTACTCTGTTTTTGACCCCGACCTCGCCGAAGGCTAAGGGGCAGGCCGAGATAAGACGTGTCTTAACGCTGCAGGAAAGCAGAGCCTCCGAATATCCCTTTTTGGCATCGCCGTCCATATTCTTTACGGCTCTTTCGTCGCAGGCCTTTTCGATATCGCGGCAAAGCAGTATGTAGGCCATCCATATAAAGGGGTTAAACCAGTGCACCGCCAGAAGGACAAAGCCGATGGGCTTTATTATATGGTCAAGCCGTTTTAAATGTGCCTTCTCGTGGGCAACGACGTATTCGGCTTCACCGTCTCCCAGCGCCGAGGGCAGATATATTTTAGGTCTTATTACCCCTAAAATAAAAGGAGTGTCGATACTGTCGCAGATATATACCTTATCCCTGAGCTTAATTGAGGGGGCAACGCGCTTTTTAAGCCGCAGATAGGAGACCGCCCCGTAAAGGAACATAAGCGCAAGACCGACTACCCAGACTACGGCCACCGTAAAAAGGAGACCCTCCATAAAGCTTTCGCCCTTTAGCGCGCTTTCCTTTGCGGTTTCCTCGATAATAGGGTTTACGGCGCTGTTAAGGGCAGAGATTCCGCTGTGTATCTGCGGGTGAGGGGAGGTAACGATATCCGCAGGCAGGGTAGCGCCGCTTGGCAGAAGGCTTAAAATGCTTTTTAAGGAAAAGGGGAGGGCAAGCCGTATTCCGACAACTCCCCAAAGCAGGCAGACCGCCCATTTCGGCGCCCTTTTAAGAAGTAGCCGCAGGATAATTACTACGGGGACTATCCAGGCTGCCGCTATGCTCATATTGAATATTTTTATGAAAATATCGGTCATTTGCTACCCCCCTCAAAGGAGCTTATCATCCTCTTTATCTCCTCGATTTCTTCCTTGGTGGGAGCCTTTCTGGAGGTGAAGGCGGCAATAAAGGCGGGAAGGGAGCCGCCGAAGGTCTCACCGACGAACTGTTCGCTTTTTATGGAATAAAATTCTTCTTTTGTGAGAAGAGCCGAAACGGTGCTGTTTTCGGTTTTAAAAATTCCCTTTTCACAGAGCTTTTTAAGCACCGTGTAGGTGGTGGTGCGCTTCCAGTCCAGCTCCTTTTCACAAAGCAAGACAAGCTCCTTGGTCGTAAGGGGCTGATTCTCCCATACTATATCGGCAAATCTTGCCTCGACCGTTCCGAGTCTGGTTTCGTTCATAGCAGATGCTCCTCTCCTGTCTATCGCCGATAGACTACATCTATAGTCTATCATCGATAGACAGCTTTGTCAAGTAAAATATAAACAGGTTGCAGGTTACAGGTTACAGGTTGCAGGGAGTGGCTCCGTCGCTTTTTTAATTGAAAATGGAAAGTTGAAAATTGAAAATGAAGGTGTGCCTTAGGCACGGACGTAAAAGAGTGCCGGCTGTGTCGGAAGCAGTAAGGCGTTACCTCCGTCGGGTCATCCTGAGCGAAGTCGAACCCGTAGGGCGCCGCAGGCGGGATCTCGGCGGAAGAACAGACCGAAAGATCTGTGAATTTGCCCGTAAGCCGTAATTCTTTCTATAAAAAATCGGCAGGGGAGATCCCTGCCGAGGCTTTTATTAATGTGTAAGCAAAAGCATTGCGATAAACATCGCACCGATTACCCAGGAGCTTGCCTTTATCTTTTTGAGGTCACCGCAGAAGGTGCTTATAACCAGATAGGAAATAAGTCCGAAGGCGATTCCGTAAGAGATGTTATAGGTGAAGGGCATTATGACCAGGGTCAGAAAGGCGGGCACAGATATTTTAAGGTCGCTCCAGTCGACGTTCTTAATTGAACCCATCATAAGGATTCCGACGTAGATAAGGGCGGCCGCCGTGGCACAGCTCGGAATAAGCTGGGCAATAGGGCTTAAGAACATTGCGATAAAGAAGAATATTCCGCAGAATATGGAGGTAAGTCCCGTTCTTCCTCCTGCCGCAACGCCTGCGTTTACTTCGCTGAAGGTGGTGACGGTGGAGGTGCCGCAGATGGAGCCCGCGGTGGTGGCGATGGCATCCGAAAGCATACCTTCGTTCATATTGAGAGGTTCGCCCTTTTCGTCCATAAGGTCGGCTCTTTCACAGGCGGCGTAAAGGGTGCCGAGAGTGTCGAACATATCGACCATACAGAAGGCAAGTGCGGTGGTGAGAATGGTTAAAATGAGATTTGCGTTTCCGTGCTCTGCGGCGTAGGCCGAGAAGTCGAAGCCCTCGGTAAAGACCTTTCCGAAGGACTGTGCGGTGAACTCTCCGAAGGCCTTAAAGGGGCTTTGAAAGCTTATGTTTATAGAGGAATAAAATCCCTCCACGGTAAGACCTAAAAGGTAGTAAAGTCCCATTCCGCCAATAATACCTATAAATACGGCGCCCTTAACGTTTCTGCGGCTCATAATAACAATGGCAAGCAGGGTGCAGAGGGTTACCACCATAGGCATTATCTTACCCCAGCTGTTATCGGGGTTAAGGAGGTTAAAGGAGGCAAGGTCGACGCAGGTAGAGTCGTTTGCCTTTACTATTCCCGCGTTCTGAAGTCCTAAAAAGGTGATGAAAAGGCCGATTCCCGCAGGTATTGCGACCCTTACTGCCGTGGGCAGAGCGTCGAATATCTTTTTGCGTAGTCCCGTAACGGTCAGTAGTATGAATACGATTCCTTCAATAAGTATAAGGACGAGAGCGTTGGCGTAGGAAAGCCCGAAGCCGATACAAACCGTGTAAACGAAGAAGGCGTTAAGCCCCATTCCGCTGGCCTGCGCTAAGGGCAGATTTGCAAGCAGACCTGCAAGTACGGTGCCCACAACGGCCGAAATGGCGGTTGCTATGTAGACGGCGCCGTATGAAACTCCGAGGGGATTCGACCCGTCGTCGAAGGGGTTGGAGAACATATTGGCGTTGACCATCAGGATATAAACCATGGAGAAAAAGGTGGTAAGACCGGCGATAAACTCGGTCTTGACCGAGGTGCCCCGCTCTTTAAGCTTGAAAAAACGTTCCATAAAAGACTCCTTTTTTGCGTGTTGCTCCCATTATACCACAAATTCCCCAAAATTCCATTATTTTTTCGCCAAAATATAACTTTCGTCTATTCGGGCGCATATCTCTTTAATATCCACCGAACCGTCGAGGCAGATAGTTATCCAGTGCTTCTTATTCATGTGATATCCGGGGAATATCTTCACCCCGTCTACCGTTTTTTCCATTTCCTCGGGAGGAAGCCTGAGGTCGATTATCTCAACTTCACGGTCGCTGTCCCCCGAAAGCTTGCTTCTCTTTACGGTGAGTATGGCGGCATACCATTTTTTATTATCCCGGCGGCGGAGTATTGCGTTGTCGGGAGACCTTTCCCAAAGATGCTCTGGTGAGTCTCCGTATTTTTTGAGACAGTAGGCGATGACTGCCTTGGTCACCTTGCTTTTAAAAACCTCGGGCTCGAAGCAGGCGGCCGATATCCTTTCCACAGTTTCTTCCAGGTCGAGACGCACCTGCCCCACGAAGGAGCCCACGGCACCCTCCACGCGGTGAAGAATATATTCCTCTCCCGTGTCTTTGTCGGTGACCTCCGAATACAGTTTTCCGCTTTTCTCTATTCTGACGGTAAGCTTCATCTGACCGTTCGCAATATCGTTCTCATATTCATAGCCGCCCTCTCTTTCGGTAAAGCCGAAGGGGACAAGCTTTTTAAAATTAACTCTGCGGTATTTTACGTTTGTCTCGGTCATAGCTATTTGATTTCGATCTTTATATCTCCCGTGGAGGTCTTAAGCTCACAGTTGCCGCCATTGCTGTTTTCGGGAACCTTTACGCTTCCCGTAGAGGTCTTTGCTTTAAAGGTCTTTCCCGAAAGCAGGCTTCCCGTAACACTTCCCGTGGAGGTCTTTGCGGTGATTACGGGCGCATCGCAGGAGTCAAATTTAATATCTCCCGTGCTTCGGTTTAAATTGAAGCTTTCCGAGGCGACTACCCTTTTAAGGGTAATGTCTCCCGTGCTACCAAAGGTCGAAAGCTCATTGCAGGATATATCGTTAAGGACTATATCTCCCGTAGATACCGTAACCTCCAGGTTTTTTACCGAAAGCATTTCGGCCGAGACGTCTCCGGTAGTCACCTTGACCGTTATATTTTCGTAAAGTCGTTCGGGGAGATATAAGGTCACGTCGGTAAGGTCTAAGGGTGTTATGGCTATATGCTCATACCACTTTCTGCTGTCGGCAAAGGTAATATTCAAACAGCCGTCCTTCACCTCTGCGGCGTGACTCAGTTTCCGACTGTCGGTGCAGATAACTTCGCATTTTCCGTTCTTTGAGGGAAGTATTTCAAGGTCGGAGATTGAGGTATCAATAAGAATACTGCTGAATTCTTCGGTTATCTCATAGCGGTTGGTCTGAGTTTCTACGGTGCTTAAATCTTCAAAATTCCAGCCGAAAGCTGTCATTATACCCGAGAAGAGCAGACCGCCGGTTACAGTGAGTACGGTGGCGATAATAAGCCATACCTTTGTTGCTGTTCTCATTTTACCTCCTCCTTTCTTACGAAAAGACTTCTGATCCATAAAGCAATTTTTTTGGTAAGCAGGATTACTCCATTATCCAGAGCGTTTATTCCGAAAAATCCGAATATGGCGATCCCTCCGCAGAAAAGGGAGCCGCCCAGCACCGCCAGAGCCTGCATTATATGTCCCTGAGCAAAAAAGACTACCGAAGCAAAAAAACCTCCTGCAGCCACCGCTATCAACGAGCCCCAGATCGCCCAAAGGGTAATTATTACCGCCCAGACAGCCGCGTAGGCCGATATGAGCACCGATACCGCCGCAATAAGCAGAGAAAGCCATATAGGCGCGCCGAGAACAAGCATAATTATGACCCATACCTTCAGTTTTTTCCCCGAAAAGGCTTTTTTGTCGGGCGTTTTCACTGCCGTAAACCCGGGAATATCGTCTATGGGTCCCAGTTCGGCTACTGCCTCCTCTTCGGTCAGACCTTCCTCCATACGGTCGTCTATCATTTCGCTGTAAAAGAGGACCCTCTCCTCGATCTCAAGCTCGCCGAGACCGTAAAGCTTCTCCCGAAGGCTGTTTAAAAATTCTTTTTTAGTCATTGTTTTCATCCCCCTTGGTCACAAACCGATATATGGCCATGATCTCTTTCCATTCGGTCTTAAAATCGTCAATGCGTGCAATTCCCGCCTTCGTAATACGGTAGTATTTTCTTATCCGTCCTTCGTGCTCTACCGACCGCACCGTAAGCAGTCCGCATAGCTCAAGCCGTTTTAAAATAGTATAGAGGGTGGATTCCGAAAGCTTTATGCAGGAGCTCAGATCCTTGATTATCTTATATCCGTAGGACTCACCGTCCTTTATAGCGGCAAGGACGCAGATCTCCAAAAGTCCGCGTTTCAGTTGAATGTCCATAGCATACCTCCTGTTACGCAATACATCGTAACACGAAGTATTGTATTTGTCAACAGTTTTTCTGTTTTTTGAATATTGTGGAGTTCTCCGAAAATTATGGTATTGACTTTATACTAAAGAAGATTTATCATTAAAATAATAGATCCTGAGAGGTGTTTTTTATGGCAGTATTTAAAAGACGCTGGTTTATGTGGGACTTTGCCCGTCAGCGCAGATTTGATAGGCAGGAGTTTACCCTTGTGGCCGAAAAGCTCAGCAGCCTCGGCTATAACGGAATAGGCCTTTATCTTGAAGGCGCCTTCGAGCTTTCCTGCCTCGGCGGCGGAATCCTCCGCGAGGGTGTAATGACCAAAGACGATGCAGTTTGGGCAAAGGAAAAATGCGACTCCCTCGGTATAAAATTGTTTCCCCTGACAAACGTTGTGGGTCATATGGAGCATTTTCTCCGTCAGGAGCGTTTTTACGGTCTTGCCTCGAAGGAAAACATAGGCTACGCAATCGACTTTACCAAGCCCGCGTCAAAAGAATTTGTTCTTAAAATTGTCGACGAATATATCGACGCATTTAAGACCGACTATATCCACATCGGCGGAGACGAGGTAAACTTGACCGACGAGACCCGTCCTGTTTACGCCGAATTTTTAGCTGAACTCTGTGACGACCTTCTTAAAAGAGGCATAAAGCCTGCTATATGGAATGACCTTCTCTGGGCACACAGGGAGCTTTGCGCCCCCTTCAGCCGCGAGGTAGACATCTTCGACTGGAACTACTATGCCCACCGCAAAGAGAGTATAGAATTCTTTAAAAACGAGGGCTTTAACGTCATCGCCTGCCCTTCGGACAACTCCTGGCAGGCCTTTACGGGTCATCAGTTTGTCCGTCATTGGCGTGACGACGAGGATCAGACTCCCGTTACCCCCGACGAGATCGAAGCCTTCCTTTCCGATGAGGCAAAGGCAGGTGACCCCGAAAACCTTCAGGGAATGGTCACTCTTTGGGAGTCCACTATGGGCCGCGATATATGGGGTCAGTGGTCGGCTCTCGCCCGTGCAGGTCTTTATATGAGCGGAAAGCTGGATAAAGAAGATGCCGACGAACAGATCGAAAAGGCCGTATTCGGCAGGATCACCCCCTGCACCGAGATCGTGCATATAATCCAGAATGAGATACATTCCTGCTTTGAATGGCCCGGCTTTGCCGCACAACTTCGTCAGTCCCTTTTTATAAAGGATATGTATTTCAGCGGTGCCATCATCGACGATGACGGCCGCGATAAGACCGCCCTCACAAAGGAGCCTATAGAGAGGATTGAAAAACTGCTTGAGGGCTGGATCCCCGAAAACGAGTTTGAAAGACGTTGCCGCATAAACTTCGTGTCTATCGTCGGAATGATGAAGGCCGCCTTTGCCCTTCGCGCCGCCTTCTTTGCTCAGAAGGAGCTTTACACCGCCGCTGCAAAGAAGCAGTTCAGCGAGCCCGAAACCGCCGGGAAGCTTATCCTCCGCTTTGCCGAAGGCTTCAGCTTTGCCGCAGAGCAGATGAAGTCCTACAGAAAGGACCTGGAAGCCCTTATCTCCTGCACCGCCCATACCGCAACCGACCTTATAAAGCTTGATAACACCATCGGTTATACCGAAAAAATGGCAAGCACAATCCAAGGCTTTGCCGAAGCTCCGTCCTTTGAGGGGATACCCCTTCCCGCAATAAACTATGTCCTTGAATGGGTTCTTGATGACGTGGTAATAGAAAAATAGAAACCAACCGATAAAAGAAGGATGCTCTGCCGTAACGGTCAGAGCATCCTTTTTTTGATAAGGGGTCAGCTTCTTATTTGCTGATGCTTATACTTATGGGGAGTCATCCCCACCTCCCTTTTAAAGGTAGCAATAAAGTTTGAGCAGTCGCCGAATCCGCATTCAAAGCAGGCCTCGGTCACGCCCACGCCCGAAAGCAGTAATTTTTGCGCCACGGCAATTCGGGTACGGATAAGATGGTCGTAAACGGTAACCCCCGTATAGTTTTTAAACAGATTTGAGAGATATGTAACGCTGCAACCGCAGTTTTTCGCCAGCAGGCTCAGGTTTATATTTTCGGCATAGTGCTCGGAAATAAATGAAAGGGTCTTGGATACCTGAGAAGGTATCCGATCGCGGTATTGCCTTTTTTGCTCCGGGTACAGCTTTGCGCAGAGCAGTACTATGCGAAAGGCAAGCCCGAAAAGCTCTGCGGTTTTAAGGTCGGAGCCGCATTTTAAAAGCTCGGCGATCCTTCTGGCAATCGAAAGTATTTCCTTTCGGTTTTCGGTGTCGGGGCTTATTATGTTTATTCTGTTTTCGGAAGCGTCCTCGAGAAAAAGCATAAGCTCATTTTTAAAGGAAAAGTCTTTAAAATAGCCTATTGGGATAAATATTTCAAGATATTCAAAAATTCCGTCCTTCATAAAGCGACCGTGGTTTATTTCGTCGGGGCGGTAAAAAATTATATCTCCTGCTACGGTATTATGAACCTTATTACCTACGATCGAAGCAAGATCGTCACTCATATATACCGTTATTTTATAAGTGTCGTAAAGAACTACCCCGGTAGTTCTTTTTTTATGGTATTCGTTTACGTAGGCGAATTTTAATGGCAGATCCCCAAACGGACATACCGTCTCTCTTATAAGCATACCGTCATCCTCAGTTTAATATTTTTGCATTTTCGGTTTGTTATTTTCATTTATTTATAACACGTATCGACTTATAATACAAGTAAAAGTAACTCTTATCGAGGTGTGTTATGAATAAAAAATGCAAATTTATTAAGGCTACAGAGCGGTATAATACCTTTGAAGAGTTTGTCTCTGCACCCTATATCAGAAAAAGCTTTTACTGCGAAAACGCCAAAAAAGTCAAGCTAACGGTGGCTGCTTGCGGTTTTTACCGTATTTATTTTAACGGTGAAGATATAACAAAAGGATTTTTAGCCCCCTATATCAGTAATACCGACCACTATGTTTACTATGATGAATATGAGGCAGTGGCGGACGAGGGCGAGAATGTAATAGGTGTTATTTTAGGAAACGGCTTTCAGAACAATCCCGGCGGATATATTTGGGAATTCGATACTGCCCGTTTCCGAAGCGCACCAAGCGTTGCCCTGACTCTTGAGACGGGCGAAGGAACCATACTTACCGCAGATACCTCCTTTAAGTGTGCGGCGTCTCCCATAAAAAGTGACGATTACCGATTTGGTGAGGTGTATTCGGCAGAGGATGAAATACCAAACTGGAATAAGAAAGGCTTTGACGATTCTTTATGGCAAAACGTTATTGAGGCCGAGACTCCGAAAGGCGAGCTGAAGCTTTGTACCGCCGACCCTATAATAACAGAAAAGGAGATCAGACCGATAAGAATTACTCAGTTCGGCGATAGCTTTATTTATGATTTCGGCGAATGTAATGCAGGGGTTTGCCGACTTGCGATAACGGGAAGAAAGGGGCAAAGAATAGAGCTTCAGCACGCTGACAGACTCGAGCGTAACGGAGATACCGATCTTTCCACAGTATGGTTTGAGCGCGATAAATGGCAAAGGGATAAGGAAATAGTTCATAAGGACGTTTACATCTGTAAGGAGGGCAGGCAAAGCTATACTCCAACCTTTACGTATCACGGCTTTCGTTTTGTGAAGGTAAGCGGAATCACAAAGGAACAAGTCACAAAAGACCTACTTACCTTTATTGTTTTACATTCCGATTTAAAGACCCGCGGTGGTTTTTCCTGCAGTGATGAAACGGTTAATAAGATTCAGGAAATAACGCTGCGCAGCAACAGATCCAACTTTCATTATTTTCCAACCGATTGCCCGCAAAGGGAGAAAAACGGCTGGACGGGAGATGCCTCCCTTTCGGGTGAACAGATGCTTTTAAACCTCACGGCAGAAAAAAGTCTTACCGAGTGGCTTTATAATATTCGTAAAGCCCAGAGAGAGGACGGGGCAATACCCGGCTATGTGCCCACCGCAGACAGCGGCTTTTACTGGTGCAACGGACCTGCCTGGGATAATGTGATGGTGAACCTTCCGTATTATATATGCAAATATACCGGCGAAACGGATACGGTAAGGATGTTGGCAGACACCTATATGCGATACCTTGATAATCTTGAGACGATAAATGATGAAAACGGACTGCATTCTTACGGCCTTCCCGACTGGTGTCAGCCCGGCAAGAGGCCGCCCTCTGCACCGAGAAGCGTCACCTGCAGTATATCGGCAATGGATATGACCTATAAAATGGCATTTTTGCTTGAAAAGGTAGGTATGACCGATAAGGCACTTCGTGCAAAAACGGCGGCGGATAACTACAGAAGAGCAATACGTGAAAGTCTTATAGATTACAGCACTATGACCGTGCTGGGAAACTGTCAGACCTCTCAGGCTATGGCGCTATACTACGGCGTTTTTGAAGCTGACGAAATACAGAAGGCCTTTGAGCGTTTGCTGGAAATAATAGCGGAAAGCGGTGAAAAAATCGACTGCGGAGTTCTTGGCGCAAGGGTGCTTTTTGAGCTTTTATCGGAGCACGGACAAACCGAGCTTGCTTATAAAATGATAACAAGACCCGATTTTCCGTCCTATGCTTATATTATAAAAAACGGCGCTACCACACTCTGGGAGCGTTTTGAGGCAAACGATTATCAAAGCCTTGGTACGTCTACGGGAAAGGGTTGCTCTCTGAATCACCATTTTTGGGGCTTTGTCAGCGGTTGGTTTATTAAATATCTTGGCGGAATCGACTATAACCCCCAAGCTGACGACATAAGAAAATGCAATATTCGTCCGCATTTTGCTAAGGATCTTGATTTTGCTGCGGCACATTTCGATTCTGTTTTTGGCAGAATAGGCGTCAGATGGGAAAGAATGGGTGAGGAGCTTATTATAGAGGTTACCATACCCGAGAAAGTGAGCGGAAGCATAATTCTTGAAAAGGGATATTGTTTTGATAACGGGCTTTATAAGGTGCCGCTTAAAAACGGAAAGTATAGAGCAATAAAGGAGTAGGTTTTATGAAAAAAGGCAAATTCTTAATATAATTAACTTTGTGCGTGCTATGGAGCCGCGCCGCCCCGAAAGAGATATGCTGCGAGCTGTTCACGAACAGCTTAAGCTAATGAACGAGCATTCCCTCAAAGGTACCTTTCAGCTTCAGTATGATGCGCTGATAAGGGAGGAGTTTACCGATATTTTCACAAAGCTTGACAAGGAGCAGTACGAAATAGGCGTATGGTTTGAAATCGTACAGCCACAGGTAGAAGCGATAGGCCTTGATTGGACGGGAAGATACCCGTGGGACTGGCATACACATTGCGGATTTTCGGTTGGCTATACAAGGGAGCAACGTGAAAAACTGGTAGATGTACTGTACGGTAAATTCAAAGAGATATTCGGATACTATCCGCGTGTTTTCGGCTCCTGGCTTTACGATACCCACACACTTCGTTACATAGAGGAAAAGTATGGCGCAGATGCCTTTTGCATGTGCAAGGAGCAGTACGGCACCGACGGTTATACTTTATGGGGAGGCTATTATGGTCAGGCTTATTATCCGAGCAAAACAAACTATTTTATGCCTGCAAAGAATAGGGAAAATCAGATAAACATTCCCATTTTCAGGATGCTTGGAAGCGACCCCGTATATCAGTACGATGCAGGTCTTAATATAGACCGTGAAAAAATTAACGGTCAGTCGGTTGTATCCTTAGAGCCTGTATATGCCGGCTCGGGCGCTAACAGACAGTGGTTCGACTGGTATATGAGGGAGAATTTTAACGGAGAATGTCTTTCCTTCGGCTATGCTCAGGCAGGTCAGGAAAACGCCTCCCTCGTCAATAGTTGCACACACTGCCTTCGACGATGAAAACAAATCTTCGGTATGGTATTGCACAAAGAATTACCGCGTAAATCTTTACGCTGAAAACGGAGCTTTGCGAATCCGCGATATACACATATTTACGGAAAACCTTTATGACCCTTACGAAAACAGAGTCAGCACGGGCAAGGCGGCATATTATGATACTTTGCCCTTTATAGACGGAAGCAGATTTTCGGGACGGGGTGTTTTAGCAGGCGGATTTCTAAGCTACTATGATGGCACACCCCTTGAAGGTGACGGTATGCAGTTTATCGATGAGCTTGACGGAAGTATGACGGTCAAATATAGCAAGGTTGCTGTACACTTTTCGGAGGACCGTCTTAAAATTTCAGCAGATAAGTCCTTCAAACTTGAAATTCGTAAGGGTATCGACGGCAAACAAAGTATATCGGCAGAACGCACGAACGAAAAAACACTCTTATTTAGATTTAACGGCTTTGAATATAGCATACTTGCAAAGCAGGGTTACTTTACCGACGAAAATACGCTTTTAAGCGAATCAAACAAGGTAAAGCTTATTTTTAATGCATAACCAAGTTATTGTCATTTACAGTCAAGCAGAATTGAACATTAGCAAAAGAATAAACGGTTATGAAGTCATTTTTGTAGCCGATTAGCTTTATATAGCCATAAGTTTTTTCGGGAGGAGCAAGCCCCTCCCATACAACCGTATCTATAAAGTTTTGTAAAAACAAAGCGATAATGTGACCGAACAAGTCACATTATCGCTAATTTTATCTCTAACCGCAACTACCGTACGGGCGGTTTTTATTTTTGTTCGTTTTCCTTTGCGGCTTCGAGCTTAGCCTTGCGGCGGTGTTTTACGTCGTCGGACATAGGCTGAATTTCACCTGCGGCGGTAAGGGCCATTCTTGTGAATACGGGTCCGAAGAGCTCGTAAATAAGTACAGCAAAGAGGGTGATATTGCGGATGAGGTTGCCCTCTGCGCCGAGTTGCATTGCGGTAGCGCACATTCCCAGCGCAACGCCTGCCTGAGGCAGAAGGGTAATACCCAAATACTTAACGATCTGGGGCGAGCATTTGGTAAGCTTCGCGCTTCCTGCCGCACCGAAATATTTACCGAGGGAGCGGGCAAGAATGTAAACTACTCCGATAACGACAATGGCCCAGTCGGTGAATACGCCAAGCTCAAGCTCGGCACCGCTTATAACAAAGAAGAGGGCGAATACGGGGGAGGTCCACTTGTCGGTGGATTCCATAAGGTCGTGGGAAAGGGGACAGATATTGCAGAAAACCGTACCCAGCATCATACAGGTGAGAAGGGAGGAGAAATGTATCTGTACGGGTCCGATATGGAAGCTGAGCATAGAAAGGGAGGCGGTCAAAAATACCACTGCAATGGTAAGGTTGAGTCGGTTGGTGTTGGAGTTGAAAAGCTTTTCAAGCTGAGTAAGCACCCAACCCATTATAGCACCGAGGACAAGGGAGCAAACGATCTCGATAAGGGGGTTTACGAGGATGGAGATAAGGTCGATCTCTCCGCTGACCAGAGTCTTCGCGATTCCGAAGGATACTGCAAAGGCGATAAGACCTACGGCGTCGTCGAGGGCAACTATGGGAAGCAGAAGCTTTGTTAAGGGACCCTTTGCCTTGTACTGACGGACGACCATCAGGGTTGCGGCAGGAGCGGTTGCGGTGGCGATAGCACCGAGGGTAAGTGCCTGAGCAAGGGACAGCTTGTCGGGCATAATGAAATGCATTCCGATAAGGGCAAGGTCAACGAAAAGCATTGCCACTACCGCCTGCAGAACACCAATGGTAAGAGCCTGCTTGCCGGTCTTTTTAAGGTCGCTTAAAATGAATTCATTACCGATGGAGAAGGCGATAAAGCCGAGAGCTACCTCGGAAACTACCGAAAGGGCCGAGACCGCCTCGCCGGAGGTGAAGCCAAGTCCCTCAATGCCGAACTGTCCGAGACAGTAGGGGCCGATAAGTACGCCGGCTATAAGATATGCCGTAACAGAGGGGAGCTTTAAGGGCTTGAAGGCACGGGTCATTAAAAGACCTGCCAGAAGCGCTATTGATACCGATAATAATGCCATAAAATCATCTTCTTCTAATTAAATTTATAAATTCCAAATATGTATTATAGCACATTTATTTGAAAAATCAATACCGTTTTTTAGTTCTGCGATCTGGAAATAATGTCGTCCCGAAGCCTTTTGGGAATCTTTACGAAATAATCGCTGTAGCCGCCTATGCGCACAAGAAGATCGCCGTATTTTTCGGGCTCCTTCTGTGCGGCTCGGAGAATTTCACCGTCCACAACGTTAAACTGTTGCTGAATGCCATTCTTTGCAATATAGCCCTCTATAAGGGAAACTATATTTTCTGTCGATACCTCGGGCGAAAGCTTTCAAACGCTCCTTCGGCACAACCCCGAAAAAAAAACGGCTTGGAAGCATTACTTCCAAGCCGTATGGTATTATTCTCCTTATTCCCACTCGTTACAGGGTTTTGTATCTTAAACAATTTTGTTTAGAAAATATGATGCCTACTATTCTGATTATTATGATTGCCCGCATTATCGTAGCTATACGACAGATGCTTATCGAAATCTTATCAGTGGTGATAAAGGACCCAGAAAAGTTAGAGTTAATGATTCCGATTTATGTTATGCTTCGGGCATAGTACGCAGGATGTTCCGCATCACCTTGACGGCGAAGGCAGCCTCTTCCTCGTCGAAATCCTTTCCAAAATGGTCGGCATTATAGTCCAGCTCCATATTGTAAATGCCATTATAGCCGATTTCCTTGAGCGCTTTGAAGGTATCCTTCCAGTCGATGGTGCAGGTCATGGGGATTTTGTGCTGATCGGTCAGCGTGTCGTTGTCGTTCAAATGCAGCACGACGATGCGGTCGCCCAGCATACGGATGACATCGCCCACCGGCGGATTACCCGGAAAGCGGGTGGATTTGTTGGTATGTCCTGTATCCATACAGACCTTGAACCAGTCAACATATTCGGGGTTCCTTTGTGCCACCAGATCATATCCCTTGATGAACTGGGTAATATCGCCGAAGAAATCGATGCAGTTCATACCAGTGGCATCACCAAAGGTTTCTGTGGCGACGATCACATCATACTGCTTTGCAAAGGGCAGTATGCGGGAGTACATATCCAAATTCAGTTGGTGCATAAGCTCTGCGGGCGCGTCCTGGCCCATCTTAATGGTAGTGACAGTGTGCATGACGCAGAACTTTGCGCCCAAAGCCTTTGTTGCAAGGCAGTCCAGCCGTGCGCTGCGGATGAGGGAATCATCCTTCACGGGATCGTTCACAAAACCCTTGATCCGGCCATGGGTCTGACCGATTTCAATGCCGATCTCTCTGGCATAGGCCGCAAGATCCTCAAAATGTGCCCGGATCTCTTCGTCGCTACGTGTATAAAGATTATCGGGAATGCTCTCGTCATAGCACAGCAGACTGAAGTCTACGGCATCCGCACCAATAGACTTGGCAAACCGGATCGCGCCTTTTTCACCGAACTTCTTGCAAAAATAACCGATATTGATGCTAACCTTCTTCATATTTAGAATTCCTTTTTGTTGTAATTGTTAGAATAAAGTCAATTCTTTGGCACTGCAAGCCAGTCGAGATTATTCCCACTCAATAGTGCCTATCGGTTTCGGTGTGAGGTCAAGGAGCACGCGGTTAATGCCTTCTACCTCGTGGGTGATGCGGTAGGTTATCTTGTGGAGGATCTCATAGGGGATCTCCTCAATGGTGGCGGTCATAGCGTCCTTGGTGTTGACGGCGCGAATGATGGCAGGCCAGCCCTCATAGCGGCTTTCGTCCTTAACGCCAACGCTCTTAACGTCGGGAACGGCGATGAAATACTGCCATACCTTTTCTGCAAGTCCGCACTTGTCAAACTCGTCACGGGGGATGGCATGGGCCTCGCGAAGGGCGTGGAG
>CAZRHF010000032.1:0-3009 GCA_964599835.1 uncultured Eubacteriales bacterium
CGGAAAACGCCGTCGTTATGGGTGGTGCGGTATCTGAACTCGTCTTCAATGGTTTCAGAAAGCTTGTAGCCGTAGGCCTCGCAGGCGTTTCTTGCCATTCTTATTCCTCCGAAGGGGTTTACACCTCTTTTAAGGGGGCGGTTGGTCTGAAGTCCTACGATAAGCTCCTTATCCTTATCGAGATAGCCGGGGGCATAGTTCGTCAGTGAGGATACCGTAACCGTGTCGATATCTAAAACTCCTCCAAACTGACGCTCAAGCGCAAGGACAGACTCCAGCTTTTTCATAAGCTCGTTGGTGCGTTCGGTAGCACCGCTGAGGAAGGAAGAATCGCCTTTATATTCCTTATAGTTCTTTTGAATAAAGTCGCGAACGTTTATCTCGTTCTGCCACACGCCGGGGTTAAACCCGTTCCAGTTTAAATGTTCCATATAATCACTCCTAATTTAAGGCGTTAAAGTATTAAAAACAAAAAAGGCAATCAGTGATTGACTGATTGCCCAGACGGTCGGCCAAAAAAGTTTTACACTCCCTTGCGGTTAGCGTCCGCAACAATCCGTCAGTTATGTAAAACACAATTTTGTTACACATATTATACATTTCTTTTAAACTTTTGTCAAGCCAAAAACTTATAAAATATATTGCCTTATAAGCTCGCATATAAGCACCGAAAGGCAGGAGCAGGCCGCAACGGTTGGCAGGCTTTTTCCGAAAAAGGCTACCGCCGCCGCAACTACAAAGCCAACGGTTGCCGAAATGACGCTACCCGTTTCGTAGAATATGGCGGGTACGATCATTGCCGACAGCACGGCGTAGGGCACGTAGTAGAGGAAGGAAAGAATAAACCGATTTTTTATCTTTTCCTTAAATAGCTGTAGGGGTATCATACGGATAAGGTAGGTTACCCCTGCCATAACGAGAAGATAAAGCAGAAACTTGGGACTAATCGTCATTTCCGCCCACCTCCTCATCGGTATTTACGGGGAAAAGAAGCGCGGCGACTGCGCTTGCGATAACGGCACAGATTATTATAACGAAGCCTGCGTAGTCCTTGGCAAAATCGGCAAGAACGGGAAGGTATTTAAATCCACAGCTCAACACCACCGCAAAGAGAGCGCAAAGGGCGGTCGGCAGATGGGTCTTAGCCTTGGGGATCACAACGGCGATAAGCATTGCGTATATCGCAACTCCGAGAGACCCTGTAATTATTTCAGGAAGGCTTGCACCTGCGACAGCGCCGAGCACAGTGCCCGAGCTCCAGCCTATCCAGGGGATAAGCATAAGACCGTAGAAGAAATTTTTACCTATACTCCCCTTCTGTGAGACCGAAACGGCAAAGATCTCGTCGGTGTTGCCGAAGGCTATCAGAAATCGGGAAAGAAGTCCCGCTTTGTTTAGCTTTTGGGACAGAGATACCGACATTAAAGCATAGCGGGAATTTATTACAAGTTGGGTCATGGCAAGCTCCACAAAGCTTCCGCCCGTAGCTATTATAGGGGCTCCTGCAAGCTGACCTGCCGAGGTAAGGTTAGTCATTGATATGAGGAGGGCTTCCAGGGGAGAAAGCCCGTATTTCACGGCCATTATTCCGAAGGCGAAGGAGACCGAAAGATATCCGATTCCTATAGGTATTCCTGCGATAAGGCCTTTTTTAAAGCTGTTATTTACCTGCAATTTTATCACCTGAACAAGTATATAACTTTTATCCCCCAAAGTCAAGGCGGCAGAGGTTATTTTTTCTTGACAAAGGGCGTAAAGTTATTTATAATTAGATTATCTCGTTTTTAAAACTACTTGTCAGAAAGGAATCCACCACATTGAATTTTAAAATTATTTCCGACTCGTCCTCAGATATTACCTCTCTCGAAGGAGCCGCCTTTGAAAGCGTACCTCTTAAAATAATAACCGACAATGCCGAATACGTTGACGACCCCTCTCTTGACGTCTATGGTATGATAGCCGACCTTAAAAAATACAAGGGCACCTCCCGTTCCTCCTGCCCGAACGCCGAGGAATGGACGAACGCCTTCGGCGATGCCGACGGAATATTCTGCGTCACTATTACAAGCGGACTTTCGGGAAGCTATAATTCCGCCCTGCTTGCTATGAGGGAACACCTTGAAGCACACCACGAAAAGAAGGGTATGGTCATCGACACCCTTTCGGTCGGCCCCGAAAGCACACTTATAATCGAAAAGCTTGCCGAGCTTATCGGTTCGGGACTTGAATTTGAAGAGATCAAAGAGAAGATCACCGAATACAAGAATACCACACATCTTATATTCTGCCTTGAATCCCTCAGAAATCTTGCAAATAACGGCCGCGTCAGCCCTGCGGTAGCCAAAATTGCGGGACTTCTGGGAATTCGTGTGGTTGGCAAGGCCAGCGCAGAAGGTACTCTTGAGCTTACAAACAAGCTGCCCGGCAAGGAAAAGGCCTACAGCGGCATAATTAAAAATATGCTTGCCGAGGGTTACGCAGGCGGCAAGGTTCATATACACCACTGTCAGAATCCCGAGGGCGCCGATTATTTAGTCGCGAACATCAAGGCTAAATTCCCCGAGGCTGAGATAGTTTTACGTCAGACACGGGCACTTTGCAGTTTCTATGCCGAGTCGGGTGGAATCCTTGTAGGGTTTGAAGGAAAAACGAAACAATAAATTCTCCGCGCAAATTAGCGGGAGGAGCAAGCCCCTCCCCTACAACTATATACATAGGGTTTTACAACAACAAAGCGATAATGTGACCAATGAAATCACATTATCGCTGATTTTTTCATAATCGCAGTTTCCTTACGCTACGTTATTTAACATATTCACTGAGAGTGAATTCTGCAAGGCGGATATGCCGACGTCCTATGGTGTAGGACATGGAAAGCTCGCCCTTTGAATTATAGTCAATAAAGGGATAGAAGCAGGAGCCCTTGATATCGGCGGCAAAGACGATCTCGCTCTTTGAAAGGTCGTTTGTATCTACCCTCACAAGGCCGATATGGTTACGGTTTACGGG
>CAZRHF010000032.1:3019-21438 GCA_964599835.1 uncultured Eubacteriales bacterium
GACTGACAGTCTGCTACCAGCACGGGGGTCTCCCATTTTCCCGTTTTAAGGTCGTAATAGGTAAGGAAGCCGTAGATACTGCCATCGGTAAGATTTCCCTTTTCGTCGAAGTGTGGGTCGTGCTGACGGACGAAGTAATATACCTTATCGTTAAGCACGTATACGGCGTTTTCCCATTTGGACTGATTTATAAAATCGGGGTGGGAAACGTATTCCCAGGTCATAAGGTCCTTGGATTTTATAATACAGTTAAAATCACCGCTATAGGTGCCCGAATAGTACCATTTCACGCCGTTTTCGATCCTATAGGAAAGCTTTTGCATAATACCGATATCGGCGTAGGTAGTCTTCATACCGATCCCGTTTTCCGCCAGGGCGTTCTCTATTCCCGAAGCAGAAAAATCGTTTACGGTATCGCCGACCTTAAAGCGGTTTACGTAGACCTCGCTGAGCTCGTTTTTATCCATATCGTAGATACGGTAGAAACGGTAATATTTGCCGGCGGCCGAGGCGGTCCAGAGCACGAAAAGGGTGTTTTCGTCCCATCTCATAAGAATGGTATCGTAGACACGGTCTACGGTGACGCCGAAGACGGTATCCCCTACCTTCTGAATATCAAGATAGGTCATATTCGAGGTGTCGTCCTCGGGGCAGAAGGCAAGTCGGGCCACCTGAAAGTTGGGGTCCTCGGCGACCGTATGGGTGTTGGCGTAGTAGGACATATAAATATTGCCCTTGGCGTATACGAAGGTCGAAACGTGGCACATCTGATCGCCCGGCTTTTCGAAATCGGCAACCAGGCTTCCGTTTATTTCCAGCGAAAAGCCCTCCCCTATTTTAAAGGCGGCATCGTTTGGCGAAAGGATGGCCGAAGGGTCTTCGATAACTCCGCCTTCGATATGTCCGGGAGCCGAATCTGTCGGAATATCATTTGTAAAATAATTTCTTTTCATAATAAGTATTATCCTTTTGAAAAGTCGGAAAAAAGCCGAGGATCTCCTCGGCTTTTTTGATTTAATCTAAATAATCGCTGAGGGTGATGGATGCAAGTCTGATCTCCTTGCGGGAATAGGTGTAGGAGATGCAAAGCTCACCATCTGAATTGTATTGCCAGAAGGGATAGAAGCAGGAATGACCCATCTTGGCCTGGAGCACTACCTCTGTCTTGGAAAGGTCTTCGGTGTTGATCTTAAGAATTCCAAGGTGCTGTCTGTCGCTCTCGCCGCTGTCGGGTGTGGGAGCGTAGATAAGATAGAGGTTGCCCTGATACATAATAAAGTCGGAACGGGACTGGCAGTCTTCTACAAGTATGGGGGTCTCCCATTCGCCGGTGATAAGATCATAGGCGGTGAGAATGCCATAGTAAGAGCCGTTTTCGGTACGGTTTGTTGTAGATGTAGTAGTGGAACCGTTAGAGGTAACACCGAGGGGATCCCACTGTCTTACATAGTAGTATACCTTGTCGCCAACAACATAGACCGCATTTTCCCATCTGGTACAGTTTTCGAAGCCGGTACCGTTTGCGCCCTCGTTGGGCTGGGCTACATATTCCCAGGTGATAAGGTCTTTCGACTTGATTATGCAGGTGAAGTCACAGCAGTATGCGCCGGTGTAGTAGTAGGTCTCGCCGTTTTCAACACGGGTAGAGAGCTTCTGCATAATTCCGATATCGGATGCGAAGGTCTTGTAGCCGATACCCTCGTTATTAAGGGCCTTCTTCATACCTGCACGGGAGAAGTCGTTTACTGTATCGCCTACCTTGAAGCGGTTAACACCGATGGGGCCAAGCTCCTCGGTGGCCATATTGAAGACCTGATAGAGACGGTAGTATTCGCCGTCTACTGCGGCGGTCCAGAGAATATAGAGATTGTCGGGCTCGTCTTTCTTAGGCATAAGGATTGTATCATAAACGCCCGTTATCTTCTTGCCGTAGAGGTCGTCGCCAACCTGCATAATATCGATTATAACCTTCCTCGAAAGGTCGTCCTCGGGAGCGTAGGCAAGACGGGCTACCTGATATGCAGGATTTTCGGAGGCCGAAACGGTGTTTGCATAGTAGGAGGCGTAGACGTTGCCGTGAGAATAGTAGAAGGTGGAAACGTGGCACATCTTATCAATGCCGGTCTTCTCGAAGGTGCCTAACTGATTGCTGAGCACCTCTGCCGCAAAGGCATCGCCCTTTTCCTGATAAGCCTCGTAATCCTGTGCGATCACCTGATAGTTAGCCGGATCGGTATAAACCTTTTCATAAACGACTGCATCTGTCGTGGTGCCGATATCGGCCGAGAAAATGTCGGGATAAACGGGGGCGGTGCCCTCGTTAGTGGTGTCTATCATACCTTTTACTGCGGCAACAAGGGAGGTTATGTCGGCATTGTCTGCGCGAAGCTGTGCTACGGCATCGAGGCCGTTATCGTAGCCGATAAGCTGTTTACGAAGGGTTACTATCTCTTCTGCAGAGTAGTCACCGCTTGCATCG
The DNA here is from genome assembly GCA_964599835.1 of uncultured Eubacteriales bacterium. GTDB lineage: Bacteria > Bacillota > Clostridia > Oscillospirales > Acutalibacteraceae > SFWF01. Next base: position 5,499 of record CAZRHF010000032.1, read on the forward strand.
AAGTCGCCGGGGATAGCCTTATAGCAGAGCTTTTCGCCCGTGATACCGTGCTTCATAAAGGGTACGGTGCTGTCAACGATCACCGAGTATGCCGAGCCGATTATAAGCTCGCCCTTTTCGCCGCCGATATGGTTGAAGCCAAGCTCTAAGCGGGAAACTGTGTAGGGTTTAGCAAAGTCGATTCCTACAAGATTTCCGTTTGCATCATAATAGGAAACATCATTAATGCCCTTGAAGTCCTTGATGCAGAAGCGGATGTAGCCCTTAAAGCCCGAGGGGATGTCCTTAAGATCGCCGTCAGCTCCTGCGCGGGTCGAGTGCCATATACCGTCGTAAACCGAGGCATAGGAATAGGCGCTGTTGGAGAACATAAGGGTCTTGATGGTTCCCGACTGGGTAAGTGAAAGGTCGAGAAGCTTTAAAGGAGCGTTTATGCTGCTCTCTTCAAATTCCGGCAGCTCGACGTAGACCATAAAGCTGTCAACACCCGGCTGGAGCGTGATATTTGCTTCGGGGTTTACGTAGGTGGTCATATAACCGCTTGTGGTCTCCTGCTTACCCGAAGTAGTGGTGATGCCAACGGGAGCATTGCCCCAGAAGGCGGAAGTCTCCACGTCGGTGAATTTAACTGCAGGGGTACCTGCGGTTCCGCTGTAACGGGTAGAGAAATATCCGTTGGCGCAGTATGCATCAGAGGGAATAACACCCATGGCGGAGGAAGAAGCGGCTATATCATAATAGAAATAGTTATAGGTTCCGCTTGTGCTGTTTATAGTATTCTTTATCTGCCATACGGTGCTGTTTGTGCGGGTAGCAGGGGCGTACATAATGCCACCGAGGACAAGTTCGCCGCACTCTCCGCCGACCACCGAGGGCTCGAGCTCGATGCAGTTGAAGGTGTAGCTTGCGGTTTCAAGGTCTGTGGAGCCGCTGAACTGCTCGATATCAAGGCGGATATAGCCCTTATAGGCGGTTGGGAGTCCCGTAAAGACTCCGTCAGACGATACTGTAGAGGTCTTCCACTCACCTTCGTCGGTGTAATAAAACTCGGAGCTGCCGTCGGAATTGGGCTTAAACCAATTATAGTTATAGTTACTTCCGTCAGCAACACGGAGACAGAAGCCTCTGTTACCGAGAGAAATGCCGTAGTCCTTGCCGGCCTTTTCAAAATCGGCAAGCTCTACGTAGAACATAACCGAAGCGGCAGGGGTGGCAAGTGTGAGGTTGTCTGCAACCACAGCCTGAGTGTCATTAACGATAACCTCATCGGCAGAGAATACGTACTCTCCACCCCATCCGCTGACGTTTGCGGCGCCAACCTGAAGGGTGGTAGTATCGCGGTCGGTGGTTATACCCAAAGCCTCAACGTCATACATAGGACTGTTGTCCCAGTTGGCAGTAATCGTAGTGAATTTAGCGGCCTTTGTGCCGGAGAAGGAAATATAATCTTTTATAGAAGTTGGTGTCATAGCAGTTCCGTCTCCCGACCATTTTACGTAGATGGCCTTAACCTCACCTACAAGCATATCGCTCGATGCCTTTTCGGTAAGGGCGGCGTTAAGATAGAATCCGTCGAATATCCAGCCCTTGCGCTCGGGGGTGTCGAGGTCGGCAAAGGTGGTGGATTTGGTGATGTCGAGGGTAACTGCATTTTCGCCGTCGTAGTTATAGGCGGTGACGGTGCCCGAAGTGTCAGGGACGACGGTTATATCGTCGACGAGGACAGAGGCGAAACCGGAGGTCTTGGTGGCGTCGGCGGTCTTGCCGTTGGCCTCTAAGAGGATGAGGGGATATACGTCATAGCCGTTTATCTGTGCGGTTCCCGTCCACTCGGCATAGGCGGTGTGCCACTCACCGTCGGTATTTACCGTTCCTGCGGGGATGAAGGTGGTGGTTGAGCTTGCAATGGTAGCCTTGGGGCCAAGGTCTGAAGCGCCGAGATCGGATTGTACCCAGGTGGGGTTCTTTCCTGCTACACGGTTGCAGGGAGCAAGATAGAACTGAAGATTCTTGTTATCGGTGCTTTCGACCTTATACTTAAAGCTGATAACGTACTTTTTACCTACCTCGCCCATAAAGCGTGTGCCTGTAGCAGGGTCGAGGATCTTCATAGCATTATTTGCGCCGTAGTTTTCGTTGGAACTATCGCTGTCCCAGGTGAAACGGATGACCGAGTTGCCGCTGTCGGTAGTCCAGGAGGCGTTATTTCCTCTGCCTGAAGCAGAGGTCCAGTTGTTGGCTCCGCCTGCGTTATAGAAAACAGAGTGCTCTGTTTCATTAAGATTTAAGGTAATTCCGCTTCCGGAAGCAGTAGTTTTAACTTCTTCAACACGGATATTGTCCACAAGAACAGAGGCGTAAGAGCCTGTGGTAGGCGCTCCCGTGACCTCAGTCTTATCGTTGGCCTGAAGAAGAATTATGGGGTAGTTTGTAACAGTGGTATTCTTTGCACTTATACTACCGTCAGCAGTAAAGGTGGTGGTTATGGTTGCCCACTCGGTGGTAGCGGAGGTGAACTTATCGCTTATAGAAACGTAGGAGGGCTCGGTTGTGCTTGTGCTATAGGTAGCTTGCATAGCCTTGGGACCCATATCGGTGGCATAGAAGCCTGTTCTTCCGCACTTGGAAATATAGAACTGAAGACCTACGCCGTCGGTGTTCTCGATAAGATAGTCGAAGGATATCTTATAGGTCTTGCCTGACTCACCCACAAATTTCGAAGCAGTAAGGGGATTATAGATATTGAGCGCACATGCCTCGTTATAGTTGTTTCCGGTCTCGTTTGCCCAGGTAAGGCGGGCGGCATTATTGCCGTCAGAAAGAACGGTCAACTCATTTTCACTGTCACGGTTGTTTCCGCCTGCGGTCCAGTTGGTATTTCCGCTGTAGTAGGAGGAAAGGTCAGTTTCGAAATCAACGACGAAATCGGTGGTCTCGGTAACGGTGATGTCGTCGACGAGAACTACGGCATAGTCGGTGAGATCGGCAATTTTGGTCTTATTGTTGGCGGTAACGCCTATGACGGGGAAGTGAGTTCCGTCGGCATACCAGTCGGCGGATACGGTTATCCAGCCGTCGGTTGGAGCGGTGAAGGTCTCCCCTGCGGCATAAACACGAAGGTCAGTGTCTGCTGCCGTCCTCATTGCGTTTATATGGTTGAAGTTACAGTCGGTGGTCTTAAAAGCAGCCTGAGTGGAGGAAGAGCCGTTGGTAAGATAGGTTCTGCCCGAGGTTGCAAGGTAGAACTGAAGAGGGATATTATTATCTCTTGTAACCTTTACCTTAAAGGTGAAATTGTACCACTTGCCTGCCTCGCCCACGAAGGTGGATTTTGTAGAGGGGTCGTAGATATTCATAAGGCAGTTGGCGTTGTAGTTTTCGTTGCTCTGACCGTCGTCCCAAGTAAACTCTACCGCATCGTTGCCGTCCAGCTCGGTAATAATGGCGCTGTTACTTCCGCGGTTATTAGCGTCACCTGAGCCGTTCCAGTTTTCGGCATTACTATGACTGTAATAGACGGTGTCTCCGGTGAAGGGGTGTGCTGTTTCATATAAGTATGCGCTCTCGAAATCAAGATAAACTATGGCATCGGAGGGCACTTCCCGCCCCCATTCTACAGATGTTCCGAGAAGGATAGGGGTGGTGGTGGGGAGCCAGGAGGCAATGTAGGGGGTGGTAAGGTCGTAGCCCGATGCGTTAAGGTGTATCTGGTCGGAGCCGCCGGGGAAATTCTCTTCGGTGTCGACCTTTAAGATATCGTAGCTGTAGGATTTTCCGTCCTCGGTCTTTCCGTCAAAGAAGTCGAGGTAGGAAACTCCCCACTTATCGCAAATGGCCTTTGCCATATTCCAGTACTCTCTCATAGAGTCCTCTTCAGCTGTATAGCCGCCGTAGGTGGAGAGAGGAGTGGCGTAGGTGATGATAAAGCCTACCTTCGACTCGGGGAAATATTCCTTAGCATAGTAGAAAAGGTTTTCGAGAGCACCTGCGAAGGTGGCGGTATCGAAGCCGGTTACACTATAGTCGTCGGTCATTTCGCCTACAGGTGCGGCCGATTCCTTGGTCTTTTCGGCGTTGGTACCCATAGCGTCGTTAAAGCCGCCCTGAAGGATAACGTAATCGAACTCGCCGTCCTTGTTGGCATGGAGCTGATTGACGATTGCAGGGCGGTTTTCGGCCTCGCGGATGGTGGAAAGGGGGGCTCCCGCCTGTGCAACGTGGGTAACCGCCATTCCGTAATCGTCCTGAAGGCGTTTTGCCCAACCGCCCGAGTTTGAATAGTCGCTCACTCCGTCGGTGTCGCGCCAGCCTGCGCCGATGCTGTCACCTGCAAAGAGGACGGTCTTTCCCTTAACGGTGTCGCTCTCTGACGCTCCTGCAGGGAAAATGCAGAAGGTGGAAAGAAGCAAAGTCACAATAAGAGTAATTACCGTAATGCGCTTTAAGGTTATGTGTTCTTTTAACATTAAGATCCTTCCTTTCAAAAAAGATATTTATATGAATGTTAATTTTTGCGCGATTTAATAAAGGAAATTATAATTGAGCAAATTGCGATGCTTTCGTTTACCATACCAATATAGGAATGAACGAAGATATCGTAAATCAAAAAGGCAAGGGAGACGGGCACCGAAATTATTTTGGTGAGGGTCGGGTTTTTAAGCCATAATGACAGGGTAACGACAACCGAGGCGGTTACGGGCAACAGGTGTATGTAGCCCTTAGCCGAAATAATGCCTAAAGCGAGGTTTATAAGGATAAAACAGACAGGCCATAAAATATGGCTTGCCCATTTCTTTTCCTCCCTTTTTATAAAAACCAGTTCACGGAAGATACCGACGAAATTCGGTATTGCTCCGCCCGGGGCCAGGATGCACAGATAGTGCACCACCCAGCAGATATCTGCGCTGAGTTTACAGAAAAGAAGCCTTTTGCGGTCTTTTTGCTGATAGATAAGAAAAAGGGAGAGCATTGCCCCAAGGCCAAAGACCCAGGAAACGATTAGTGGAAGCATTTTGATTCCTTTGCTTGAAAAAATAAGAACGCTATGATATACTAATATTATAATGCAGATAAGACCCCAACGCAATATCGTATATTGGTTAAAAATAACACTTTCTTGCAAAAAGGAAACAATATGAAGCCGAGATTTGACACCTACGACACCTACGCCAAAATTTATAAAAAGGATACAAGTATGCCCTGCGTGCTTTTCCCAATCCCCTCACACACCAAAAATATCACCACCGCCCGAGCAAACTGGCACGAGGAACTGGAGATCCAGTATATTTACAGCGGTGAAGGCTGTGTGCTTATCGACGGAGAAAAGCATGAGGTAAAGGCAGGAGATATGGTTGCCATAAACTCCAACTGCGTACACCTTGATGCCACCGACAGCAAGCTGAATTATATGGCAATGATTATCAGTACCGACTTTTTACGCTATGCCGATATTGATTTTTCGGGAGTCAGCTTTGAGAGCGTTATCAGGGATGAGCGGATGGAGAAGCTTTTTTCCGACGTCATCGCCGCCTGCGGAGAACAGGGCCGGGTATGCCAAAGGGCAAGAGTACAAATGAAACTTCTGGCCCTTGTTACCGAGCTTTACGAATACCACACTCAAAAGACCGCAGAAAAACCAAAATCAAATCACGGATTCGAGACGGTAAAGGCGGCTATTGCATTTATACGGGAGGGTTATTCAAGAAAGCTTTCTCTGGACGAGATCGCGGCCAAGGTCTCCACCGACAAATACAATCTTTCCCGAAGCTTTAAGTCTGCCACGGGTCAGACGGTGGTTGGCTACATAAACAACTACCGCTGTGACCGGGCAAAAGAGCTTATACGAAGCGGCGCCCCCATAAACGAAGCGGCCATTCAATGCGGCTTTAACAATATGTCCTTTTTTACCAAGACCTTCAGAAAATATACGGGAGTAAATCCATCCGAATATAAGAAAAAATAGACCCTTGTGTCTTGCGGTTATAATAAAATTAGCGATAATGTGACCATTGAAACCACATTATCGCTTTATTTTTTGCAAAAATCTATAGTGATCGTAGGGTGCGACGTCCTACAACGAAGCAATTCATATAATCTGTGCCGAAGGCACACCGATTTTATTATTTTTTATTTATTATTTATTCTTTTATGCCGGTTCCCTTACGCAAAGGACTTTGTCTTATACTGTGCGGCAAAGGTCTTATAGAATTCCTCGTCGGCGGTGATACCGCTCAGACGCAGACACTCGACGCAGGCGCCGTATATCGGCGGCAGATCCGGCAGACGGAAGCGCTCTCCCGTGCGCTCGGTCAGTAGTTCCAGAAATCGCGGCTCGTCGAAAAGACTGCCCTTAGCGACTATTTCGGCATCTATACCAAAACGCTGTCTTGCGGTTTTTATTATAAGTCCCAAACGGTCGATATTGTCGCAAAGTATCTTTGAAGCGACCTTATCACCAAGCCTTTCGGCCTCGAATACCGTCTTTGAAAGGGAGGTTATATATTTCTTTCCCTTTGCGTAGAGGTCGGGAATGGAGGACCAGATATCGGTGCCAAGCTCCCTCTCTAAAATTTCGGTAATGAGGGTCTTTTCGCCGAAGCCGTCAAGCTGACCAAGCACGGCCCGTACCGCTTCACAGCCTATGTCGTAGCGGCTTCCCGTCTTGTCGAAAAGGTAGCCCCAACCGCCCAGGCGGTAGTCCCTGCCGTCCTTTCGGACGAAAACGGTTGAGCCCGTACCTGCCACAAGGGCAATGGAATTAAGGGGATCATCACCGCAGGCAAGAAGGTTTACACAGTCGTTTCCGTTATGTATTGTAATACCCTTCCCTGAGTATCGGGCAGACAGATTTTTATTTATTCTTTCGGCATTATCGCCCGAAAAGCCTCCCGTAATACCGAGAAAGACCGTTTCTACCTTACAACCGCTGGCTACCAGCGTATCAAGACCGATGGAAAGAGCCTCACAGCAGGCCTTTACGCCTATATCGTTTGGGTTAGCGGGCTCAAGTCTCAGCTTTCGGTTTATCTCTCCCCTGTCGCTGAAAAGCACCATTTCGGTCTTGCTTCCGCTTGAATCCACGCCTATAAAATAGGAACGGGAGGTCTGCTCCACAAGGGAGTCGATGGAAACACCGAAAAACTCGGCTATTCTACAGATATTTTCAAGATCGGGAGGAGTTTTGCCCCTTTCCCAGGCCGAAACCGCCTGAAAGCTGACGAAAAGTCCTTCGGCAAGCTGAGACTGGGTAAGTCCCATAGCCTCGCGGTGACTTTTTATGACCGAACCGAGTTTCTTCTTGTTATACACCTTTATTTCTCCTTCTGATAAGAATAAAGCAGAGCGCACTTCCCGCCATAAGAAGGGGGTAATAAAGGTAGGGCATCATATCGAAGGGAGAAAGTGACGCCAGCGTTGCACAGGAGAGCATCTGTGCGCCGTAGGGAATTATCCCCTGCCCTACCGAGCTGAAGATATCAAGCAGAGAGGCTGAACGCTTGGCAGATACACCGTAGTCGTCGCATATCTCCCTTGCGATGGGGCCTGCCATAACTATTGCGACCGTATTGTTGGCGGTACAGCAGTCTACCAGCAGAGAAAGTCCGGAAATACCAAGCTCAGCTCCCCTTTGGGTCTTAACAAGGCTTCTGATTTTGCCCAGTATATATGCAATTCCGCCGTTCTCTCTGACCAAGGCAAGTATGCAGGCAACGATAACCGATATAACGGTTATGTCGTACATTCCCGTAACGCCCGAGCCTATCTCTCCGAAGACCTCAAGAGGCTTTATCGTACCGACGCAAAGACCGACAATAACCGAAAGGACGGTACCGCCTATAAGCACGATAAAGACATTAAGGCCCACAAGGGCACCCACCAGCACAAGAAAATAGGGTACGACCTGAAACAGATTATAAGGCAGGTCGCCCTCCACCTTATATTCACTTCCCATAGTTATAACGAAAAACAGAACTATGGTAATAAGGGCGGCAGGTAAAACTATAAGGAAATTTTCCTTGAATTTGTCATTCATCTGACAGCCCTGAGTCTTTACGGCGGCAATGGTGGTATCGGATATCATAGAAAGATTATCTCCGAACATCGCACCGCTCAGCACAGCCCCTGCACAGACGGCGGTGCTGATATCAGTCTTCTGACTTATTCCCACGGCTATGGGAACAAGGGCGGCAACGGTACCCATAGAGGTTCCCATTGAAAGTGAGATAAAGCAGGCTATCACAAAAAGTCCCGGTACAACAAATCGGGGCGGCAGTACCGAAAGACCGAGATTCACCGTGCTTTCTACCCCTCCTGCGGCATCTACCGCACCCGAGAAGGCCCCCGCACAAAGGAAGATGAGGCACATCGTTATAATATTGCTGTCCCCTACCCCTTTTGCCATTATTTCTATTTTCTTATCGAAGGAGTTTTTGCGGTTTTGAAGCATGGCCACCGCCAGAGCTATCAGGAAGGCTACTATTGCGGGCATAGCGTAAAAATCGCCCGAGATAATGCCGAAGCCTAAAAAGAGGAGAAGAAAGACCCCTATAGGTATAAGGGCGGAAAGTCTGCCCTTTGTTTCCTTATTTTCCATTTCTTTCCCTCAGCTTATTAAGAGTAATCTCAAAGCCTCGCATCTCGTAAGAAAATACGTAGTCGATAAGCTCGGTACCGGTCAGCTTTTCGGCGAAATATTTAAGGAATTTAGGATTTTTAACGAAAAGAGGTCCCGTAAGGTGGGTACCGAAAAGGTTCTTATATTTTATACCCTCGGTCTTTGTGTCTTTGCAGTTTGAAAGCCCCATTTCCACGTTAAACAGGGGGCTGTCTATTCCCGATATCTCACTGCACTTGTTTATAAAGCCTACAAGGGGCATATCACCCTCGGGGAAGATAACTACCGAATCGTCGGTGGTACGGGTCTTGTTTTGCTCGGCCGTTTCAAAAGCAAACAGACCGAGTCCCTCAAACTCACCGAGGAAGGAGGTTATTTTGCTTCCCAGCATTTCAAAGGAATTTCCCGTAAGTAGGATGAATTTTTCCTTTTCGATATAATCGGCCAGCTCGTCGCGGTAGTCCTTAAGATGTGCAAGGGCAAGCTTCTGGTTTTCTTCGCTTCCCGAGCCGATGTAGATAAGATCGTAATCGGAGATCGTTATTTCATCCCCGAGACTTTTTTTATCCAGGGTGTATTCAATGCTGTTTACCTCCAGTATTCGGCAGAAAGCAGATATATTCGCATAATCTCCGTAGAGGTTCATAAGGTCGTGATACAGATGCAGTATTTTCATTATTCTACCTCCACAAGCTCTAAGAATTTGCCCTTATCGGAAAAACAGGTTATAACGTAGATCTTATCGGTGCTGTCGTTGTTCAGCATCTCTACGCCCTCGGCAATGCTTTCGGTGACCTTTATCTTGTAGTCGCCGATCCCGGTATAGCTGAATCTTGCGGCAAGGTCGTTGGCATAGGTGCCTGCAAGGACGATGTTTTTAATATTATCGCAGTCAAGGGTATGGAAATCAATATCGTAGAGCCAGGAAACGTCACTGGTAAAATATTTACGGCTTACGGCATCGACAATGATAAGCACATCTGCGCCCTCGGTATCCGAGGCGGCAACCTTTAAGGAAAGGTCGTAGGAAATGCTGTTTTCGTGCTTGGCAACAAGGAAGGTACCTCTGCGGCCGCCCAACCTAAAGGTCATAACACGACCGTTTTTAAGTGTGTAGTTATTTATACATTCGACGATCTTTTCGGGTTCACATCCCATAACGGAAGCCACGGTATAGGCGGCCAGGAGGTTATAGATATTGTAAAGAGATCTAAGAGCAAGGTCGATCTTGTGCTTTCCGTCTATAAGGATAAAGCCCTCATCGAGATCGGCAGAGGTCACGGAAAAATCGGTCTTTTCCCTCTTATATCCGCAAACGGCACAGTCGAAGTGTCCGATGTGGTTATAGTGATAGGTTGAGTAGGTCATAGGTGCGTGGCAGACGGGGCAGTAAACTCCGTCGTTATATACGCTGTCAGATTCCTCGCTATCGGTAGGAAGCTTGTCCGCGCCAAACCAAAGGGTTCCTTCTCTGTCCTTGCCGAAAAGGGAAACAAGTGGGTCGTCGGCGTTAAGGATAAGCTGTGTGGAATCGTGGATGGATTCCTTTATTGCGTTATAGACCCACATAGGATGACCGTTTCGGGTGAGCTGGTCGCGGTAGAGGTTGGTTATAACGTAGTGGGTGGGGGCGAAATGCTTAAAGGTGTATTTTGCATAGCGCTCGTCGCTTTCGATAAGAAGAACATCTCCCTTTACCCTTCCGCCAAGGGTTGCGGCCGACAGGATAAAGGTTGTGACACCCTCGATCTGGTTTGAGCCTTCGGCGTTATAGACCACACTGAGTCCGTTCGAGCGGAGAATGTGGGCGATCATTTCAACCGTTGAGGTCTTTCCGTTACTTCCCGTAACCGCCACTATTCTTTCGGGGAGTTTAATTTTTGAAAGGACGTTCGGGCAGACCTTAAGGGCAAATTTGCCGGGAAGACTGCTTCCCTTTCCTATCATTTTTCCGATTACTCGAAGAATTTTGCAGATTATTATAGCAAGAAATTTTCGCATATATTTTTTCCTTTCGGGATCTGTTTGTTTGACTTTATAATATCTCACGGGAGGAGCAAGCCCCTCCCCTACGGTTGCAATTCATTAAATAACTGACTATCATTTTTCGTTTTTCTTCGCTGTTGTGATTGATGCAATTAACAGTTTTCTTAGTTTTGAGCACTTTTTATAAAAAACGCTATACTCGCTTTCGGTAATTATTTCTGCGTCTTTAAATATTCCTATCCAGTATTCTGTTTCGTAACACTCTTTTAAAGCGATTTGGAACTTATTTATAAAATCCGCCTTACTGCTAGCATAGTTCCCTTCATGAATATTCGCACCAATGCTAGTGCCACATCGAAGCAACTGGTTAACCAATATATTACCTCTACGTTGCTCTTTGATTTCAGTACAGAATTTTATAATATCCACCGCAAATTCTTTTGAAAGATCAATCAATACATTTTCTGACATTTCATTCTCCTTAATGATTTGAAACTTCGTTTCATGAATTGGCTATGCCATGATTTGACGGCTCCGCCGTCATGAATTGAATTGCAACCTTATGCGCCTCAGCGCAATTCATGCCGCAAGGCAATTCATGAGCACTCTGCTCAATTCACGCAACCTTTGTTGCAATTCATTATATTGTAATATTCAGGCCGTCATAAGCCACATTAAGACCGTCGGGGCTGACCAGCTCGACCGTCTCGGCGTGAGGCTTATGGAGAGAGGGGGCAAGGTGGGTCAGATATATCTTTGTGTTTTCATTTATTATGCCGAAGGTTTTAAAGGAGGGCAGCATAAGGCGTATCATCGGAATACTGTTATGCTCGGCAATACGGTATTCACCTTCATAGTCACCGCAGGTAGCATCGAGGACCAGCATATCGAGGTTTTTATTTTTAAGGAAGTAGTAGGTTTCGTTAAGTATCCAGGCACCGTCGGTAGCATAAAGCAGCTTTTTACCCTCTTTTTCGAAAAGCAGATAGCGAGGGAAGGTGTCAGGGTCGTGGTTAGCGGGCAAGCCCGTCACCTTAAATCCGTCCGAGTTATAGGCTTCGAAATTGTTCATTTTTATTATTTCCAGATTCTCGGTTTCGGGAATCTCGGCATCGTATCTTACCCACAAACGGAGCTTTTCGCTTTTTGCTTTGGCTATGGCGGCGATATTCTCAGGGTCGAAATGATCCTTATGGAGATGGGTTATGAAAATATCGGTTATAGCTTCCTTTTTCACCCCCGCTATGCGCAGAGAGTCGAGGATATGCATACCTGCGTCGATAAGGATATGCCCGTTTATAAGAAGGGATGATGCCCTTCGGGCGTCCTTATCAAAGCGGTCTTTACACTCGTTACGAAGCCTTGGCGAAAAATCGCAGGCACAGGTACCGAGGAAGGTCAGTTCGATCGACATTTTGTTGCTCCTTTTAAGTTTTGTTTGGTTGAACCACGCATAAAAAACTATAGATGCAAAAGGATTTCTTCCCACTCGGGATTCATACTTTCAACCAATTCATTTTTCTTTTGACGTTTCCAACCTTTAAGTTGTTTTTCACGTGCTATTGCATCGTTTGGGTTTGAATATTCTTCTAAGTAAACCAATTTATGAATGTGGTATTTTTTTTAAAACCCTCGACAAGCTCATTCTGATGCTCGTATATACGGCGGGATAGATCGCCCGTCATTCCTATATACATTACCTTGTTGTTTTTATTTGTAAGTATATATACGTGGTACATAAGGCCTCCTATACCGGGTCATCCTGAGCGGAACGAAGTGGAGTCGAACTTTCGGGTTTACCCGAAAGCGTGAGCGAAGCAAACGGGATCTAAAACTTGAAAGGAATTTATACTGTTCTTCCATCGAGATCCCGACAACTACGTTGTCGCCCTTCGGGTTCGACAAGCTCAGGATGACCCGATAGAGGATTTTTCCAAAAAACATTTTATTTCAAAATATCATAAAACCTCTTCCATTGAGAGCCATGAGCTACGTTGTCGCCCTTCGGGCGCGCCTTGCAAAGGCAAGACCCGATAGAGGGTAGTTTAAAGCATTGCAAGTATGGCGGCTTCGCGTTTAAGGAAGGTATATTTTTCGTCCTTTGCCATTTGTGAATTGACCGCAAAGGCTTCCTTAGGTTCTGCCCAGCAAAGGGTATAGCCCAGCTCCTTTTCTTTAGGAGTAAGGCTCTGAGGACAAACGGTCTCATTCACGTCGGCGGTATAATAAAAGTTTTCCTGTTCGAAAACTCCGTCAAAGCCTACCGACCGACGTATTTCATATATCCGTCCGAGCTCTTTTACCGTATCCTTTTTCACGCTAAGTCCGAGCTCTTCAAGGGTCTCGCGGCAAAGGGCATCAATATGGGATTCCCCTTCTTCTATTCCGCCGCCCGGGAATTTATAGAAGCCTTCTTTAAGGCTTTTTACCAAAGCCACCCTTCCGTTTTTTACAATTACGGCGCGAACGGCCTTTCTCAGTATTCGCGGTTCATCCGGATCGTAGTTTTTACTGTCTAAAACGGCTATTGTTTTCATAGTCTACTTTCTCTTTGGAAGGCGGTCTTTAAGGGCGGTTTTTACGGCAAGGAAATTGTTGGTTAAAATGCAGTCAATGCCCATATCGAGGTAAGCCTTTGCCTCCTCGGGGTCGTCGGCCCAAAAGACGTTACAGAGTATTCCGTTTTCGTGGGCTTTTTTAACCGTTTCGGCGTTAAAATAGGGCTTAAACAGCTGAATTTTATTGGCCCCCAGCTTCACGGCACGGTCGACCATAGACATAGGGTCTTTGTTTCCGTCCCATCCGACACAAACGGCAATATCGGGGGCGTACTGCATTGCCTTTTTTATCATATCGTCATTGGTAGTCATAAAATAGACGTATTTTTCGCAGTCGTAACGGCGGATAAGTGAAACGATCTCACAGAGCTTATCGTCGGGCATTCTCTCATCCCATATTTTTACGTGGATGTTCATAATTACCCTTGCGGCAAACTTTTTAAGTATTTCCTCAAAGGTGCATACTTTAAGCCCCTTAAGCTTATCGCTGTGCCGTGTTCCGAAATCGGCCTTTAAAAGCTCGTCGTAGGTGAGGTCGGCGATCCTTCCGCTTCTGTCGGTGATGCGGTCAAGACTGCCGTCGTGGCAGGAGACCAGAACGCCGTCCTTTGTCAGTCGCAGGTCGAATTCTATTTCGTCGGCATCAAGAGCCACCGCCGCACCGAAGGCAGGCATCGTATTCTCGTCCGAGACGGGGGAAAAGCCGCGGTGGGCACAGAGTCTCGGATAGCTCATAATATGGTCGGGAAGGGTCACCGAGGCGCCGCCGTTGCGGTAAAGCCAGGGTCGTCTTCCCTCCTCAATATATTCATAGTGAGGCTTGGGAGCGCCCATATGTCCTGCAGGCTTACAGTATTTATTTTGGGGGTCGATCTCACAGATACCGAGGCCGACCTTGCTTTTCATATTAAGAAGGGTGTCGCCGTTTGGTGCGACCACCATACTGCTTCCGCAGAGCCCGGAGTCCTCTCCCAAAGAGACCGAGGCGCGGACAAGGTGGGTATTGGTCTGGTAGCAGAGGAATTTGTTAATTATGGAAAGGGCCTCGTGGGTGTCGGTGCGCTGTAGGGAGCAACCGATGATTATATCTAAATTTTCACGGGCCAGACGGGCGAAATTTTCATAAAAATAGAAGTCGTAGCAGGTTAAAAAGCCGAAGCGAAGGCCCTCAAGCTCTAAAACGTAGGGCTCGGTCTGCTCGTAAGAATATTCTACGTCCAGCTCGTGGCCGCCCTGCTCGTCGGTCTTGACCTCGCTGGGAGCGGGATGCACCTTAAAATATCGTCCGACAATATTACCCCTGCGGTCGATGGCGTGGGTGGTATTCCTGACACCCTTTTCGGTTTTATGACCGCAGTTTACAAAGACCAGAGCAGAGCATCTTTTTGCCGTTTCCCGTGCCCTTTTCAAAAGAATCTCGCCGTAGGTATCTACCGCATCGTAAAAGCCCTTTTTGCCCTTTACGTCGGCAGGTGCGTCGCTGTATTCGGGCAGTACGATAAGGTCGAGGGAATCGTCACATTTATCGAGGAGCTCTATAAGCCCGTTAAAGCAGGAATCGACCTCGGAAGGGTCGAAGGAATAATGGGGCTGAATAACACAAACCTTCATTTGTTTATACCTTTCTTTCAAGACTTACGACAGTTTCTGTTGTATGTCTGCTTTTTAATAGCGGCAACGATTTATATGTTTTTCTTCATTTATCCACGATATTGTAAACATTCTTATGTTTTTTGATTTTTTCTTTTAACAGTAGTGATAGTTGAAATCAGTTTTCTGCGTATCGTTCCGCATTTGTTCACTAACTTTTTATATGTTATCTCATCAATTGAATTGACCTTAAAAAGAATTTCAAGCCAATACTCCGTTTCATAACATTCTTTAAGAGAAATCTCCATTTTATTTATAAAATCAGCACTGCTTTGTGCGTATTTTGCCTCGTGTGAATTAGCACCGATCGATGAGCAAGAATGAAGCAATTGGTTAATAAAAACAGAGCGTCCTTTGATACAATCGCAAACAGAAGTTATTTCAACCGTGAGTTCAACAGCTAATTCCTTAATTGTTTTATTTTCCATAGTTTTCTCCTTTTGCGATATACTCGCTTCGCTCGTGCGATATATTTGCTTCGCAAATGCGATATAACCTCGTTTCTCTCGGTTGCGATATGATATAAATTCCCACGTTCGCGTCCCGAAGGGACATATCGCGCCGAAGGCATATCGCATCCGCAAGGATATATCGCAAATTCCGTCAGGAATTTATATCGCTGAAACTGTCCGCACCAAAAGTGCGACAGTTTCTACGTGTTCTGTGTGGGGAAACATATCAACAGGCTGGATACGGCGAACCTTATATCCTTTTCGGGTTAAAAAGGACAGATCTCTTGCCAGGGTCTCGGGGTTGCAGGAAACGTATACCACCTTTTTAGGTGCAAGCTCCGTTAAACAGCGTAAAAACTCCAGGCTTGCGCCCGCTCTCGGCGGATCCATTATAACAAGGTCGAAGCTTTCGCCGTTACGGGCGGCTTTAACCATAAATTTGCCTGCATCGTACTCATAAAAGGTGATGTTTTTAATACCGTTAAGCTCGGCATTTATACGGGCGTCCTTAACAGCGTCACCGTTAAGCTCAACACCCACTACCTCTTTGGCCTTTTCAGAGGCAATTATTCCAATGGTTCCGGTGCCGCAGTAGGCATCCAGTACCCTTTCATTTCCGCTCAGCTCGGCAAATTCCAGAGCCTTGCCGTACAGCACCTCCGCCTGATCCCGGTTCACCT
>CAZRHF010000033.1:0-20858 GCA_964599835.1 uncultured Eubacteriales bacterium
GTAACCCACTATGACACTTTCACAATCTTTGTGTAAAGTGTCATTTGTTTTGTTGAAATAAAAACCGAGAGAGACAACTTCTTTACGAAGCGTCTCTCTCGGTGGTCATTTTTTATTATTTATTATTGAATTTTACGAGGTCACAGATATCAACGGTTCCGTTTTTATCGGTATCGCCGTTTTTGGCCGAAACTACGCCGATAATGCCCTTGCGGAGTGCGACAATGTCGCTTTCCTTATTGTATGCACCGTCTTCATCAACGTCTCCGAGGGTTATGCCGTAGGAGCGGAGGTAGGGTGTCTTGCCGTCTACTGCATACCAGGTATCCCCCGACAGTCCGCTCATAGCGGTGAGGGCATCCTTACCCGTCATCTGAGCGGTGGTGAGGTTGGTGTAGGTTCCGGCAGTGTAGGGAACGGTAGTGCTGTCGGTATATACACCCTTATAAGCAGAGACACCGAGTGCAGATATTGTTTTCTCGCTGTTTATTCCAAAGGGCTTATAGCCGATAGAATAGCAGTTTTCGATGGTGTAGTAAGCTACCCAGCTCTTACCGATTATTCCGTTAGAGCGGAAGGTATGATCCTTCGCAGAGGTAAGGGAAGCTGCCGACCAGCAGTTCTTGATCGTAACGTCGTGGGCAGATGCACCGTTGGAGGTGTAGCCGACGATTCCTGCGGCACCGCCGTTCATGGAAGAATCGGTCCACTTGGCCGAAACGGTATCGTCCGCGAAGCAGTTTTCAACCGTTTTCATTGAGCCGGGACGCATAATTCCGACGATTCCCGAAGCGGTATCGCGGGCAACGATATAAGAATTCTTAACGCCGATATTCTTAACCGTTCCGCTTCCCATAAGGGGTATTAAGGAGCCTGCATAGGCGGTGGTGTCGTCGGGATAGAAAAGACCATAAACCACATAGCCGTCACCGTCGAGGGTTCCTGAGAAGTATTTATCGCCTGCGCCGTAGCCGTTATAGTCAGGCGAGGTTACCCAGGAGAGGTTATCCTCACGGTCAAGCCAGCCGTCGGATACGTCGTTCAGGTAGATATCGTTTGCCAGCTTATAATACTTACCGCCGTTATTATAGATAACGTGGGCAAGCTGAGCGGCGGTTTCGATTATATAGGGATTCTCTTCGGTGCCTGCTCCGTCCACGATGTAGGAGGAATCGCCAAAGCCGTTCCAGGGAGCGTTTTCGGGAAGGTCGGTGAAAACTTTAAGTGTGGGGAAGTTTTCGCCGATGCGGACATAGGCATCGCCGAGATTTCCGTAGGTATTGATTGCGGCATCGCCCTTGGCAGATACACCCCAGTAGCAATTAGTCTGGGAGGTTGCCGAATGATAGAGCTTTGAGGAGGTGGTGTAGCAGTTGTTTATTTTATGAGCCGTATAAACATCGTTGTATTTATAACTCCACCAGCCGCCCGAGATTCCGCCGAAGCGTCCGCCGTTTAAGGTGGCGAGGGAGTAGCAGTTTGTGATGGTCATATTGGCGTCGCCGCTGCCGTAGATACCGCCTGCGTTATAGCCGATAAGGGTAACGTGTGCACCTGCAAAGCAGTTGTCGATGGTGCGCTCGGCATTAGAACCTGCATAGCCTACTATTGCGGCGGCATTGTTGGTTGCCTGAATGAAGGAATGATCTACGCCGACGTTTTTGATGCTTCCTGCCGACATTGCGGGGAAGAGAGCGTCGCCTGTGCCTTTCCATTCATCATTATTGGTGGTCTCCTTAACGTAGAGACCGTAAACAACGTGTCCGTTTCCGTCAAAGTGACCCTTAAAGGTGAAGCCGTACCAGCCTATGGTGGTATAATCGGCATCTACGGTACCTGTTGCCCAGTCGAACTTTTCGGGATCGTTAAGATAGATATCGTTTTCAAGGCGGAAATAGTAGTTTGCTCCGCCGTTATAGATTATCTGAGCAAGCTGCTCGGGAGTTTTAAGTATATAAGGACTGGCCTCGGTACCGCTGCCGGTCATACCGTCGTTTCTGAAGCCCGACCATTCGCCGTTTGTTCTGCCGACGAAGGTTTTAAGCTTCGGATAGCCCGAATCGACCATACAGAAGTTTTCGCTGAGCTTTTTGAGGTTGAGCTGACCTGCGGTGCCCTGCATATTTGCGGCGGTAACCGAGGTGCAACCGGTTTGTTCTACCGTGGTGAAAACATTGGTCTTATTGGTGACAGTGCCCATACCGTTCAGCAGTCCGATACAGTAGGCATTTTCGACAAAGTTTGAGGAAGACATACTCCAAATGGGGCCGTAGATTCCGCCGCAGTTATAAGTAGTATTCGTGCGTACAACGGTAGCTATGCTATAGCAGTTTTTAACTCCTCCGGTAAGCTTGCTACCACCGCCCGAGGACAGGAATCCGCCTGCCTGATTTCCGCAAAGATATACGTCGGAGCCAACGTAACAATTTTCGAAAGAAACGTTACCTACATTATTACCGATACTTCCGACGAATGCAGCTGCGGCACCGCCGACGACCTTAACGTAGGCACTTTCGATTCCGAGATTTTTAATAACGGCTCCGTTTGCGTGGGAGATAAGACCGTAACCCATATTCCATTCTTTGGTCGTACCCGTATACTCGTGATCGATGTAAAGTCCCTTTATAACGTGGTTGTCGCCGTCTATTGTACCCTTAAAATAGACTCCGTCGTCGCCGTCGGTGTTCCACTCTTTAAGAGCGACGTCAGAGGAGACAAGACCGTTGGCGGCGTCCACCGTCATTTCGTTGAGGATTATATCGTTGGCGAGTTTAAAGTATACGCCGCTGTTTTCATTGGTTACGGCCCAATAAAGCTCAGCGCCGTTAGTAATGAGATAGGGGTCGGCAGAGGTTCCGCTACCAATATAAGCGGGCTTTTCGGTGGGAACTTCCCAGTCTTCCTGCTCTACAGGAGTGGTGATCTTGGTGATAAAGGAGCTGACGTCCGCAGCATAGGTGGTCTGAACGGCAAGATTCGGGTGTCCGCGTCCGCCTGCGGTATTCTTTTCCAGTCCTAAGGTATAATATCCGTTGCCCACACCGCCCATTTCGGAAACAGCCTGAATAATATAGCTGTCGGCGGCAGAGGACATCATTCCGTATACCCAAACGATCTTGGCATTCGGATTTCTGTCGCGGAGGTGGGTAAGCATGGTTTTAAAGCCGGTTACCTTCTGGTCGTCGGTGAGGGTAACTCCGCCTGTTCCGTTCCAAGTCCAGCAGTCGTTGGTTCCGAGGCCTAAAACGATTACGTCGGGCTCGCGGGAATTAGCAAAATCGTGAGTGGTGGTCTTATCGGAATAATATATCTCATAAGGATATACGTCCTGCATAGAAACAGAGCCTGCTCCGCCCCAGCCGATTCCGTCGATGGCGGTGATGCCTGAAACTGCAAGCACCGACCAGTCGGCCCCAAGAGCCTTGGCGGTGAGATAAGGCCAGCCGCGGGTAGCATCCTCATAGAGAGGTGCGTTAACGTCGAAGTTGTTAAGCACGCCGTGACCTGCGGTGATGGAGTCGCCTACAAATTCAACGTAAAGCTCATTGTCGGCGGGGGCATCGAGGAATTCGCCTGTTAAATCGATGCTCTTAACGCCGAAGGCACCCATATTAGCTTCGGTCTGGTTATAGATAGCGAAGGTATGCTTACCCTCGCTGAGACCTGTAGCGATGGTGAAGGTGGTATCACCCAGGGCGGTTATATGGAAGGGGTAGTCAGTGGAGTTGGAGGTCCAGATAGAGTCGACCGTTTCGGGCATACGAAGGTCTGCGGCCTGCATTACGCCGTCGACGTAAACGGTGAAATAAAGTCCGCCGTCTGCGTCCACGTCGGTGTGACCCATACGGGTAGCGTTAAGGGTCACCTTTACGTCACCCGAGCAGTTGGCCTCCCACTCGATTCCCGAGGCCGTCCAGTCGAGCATAAGGGTATCGCCGACGATGGGAGTACGACCCTGAGTCTTATACTTACCCTCAAGCCCGGTTATAGGAGTACCCGACACTGTTGTTTCGGCATAGAGCGGTACCGAAAGACAGGTTCCTAAAAGAGTGATGGTAAGAAGCAGAGAGATCAAAATTCTAATACTCTTTTTCATAATGATTTCCTTTCAAGAAAATTGATGTAATATCATACTTAACATTATACCAAAATAAAGTCGGGTTTTACAGTGGTTAAAACGTAAAATTTGAAACGATCAAATTAGATATAGTGCACAAAACGGTGAAGCCGCCTTTCCCTTTCCTCCAAAAAAAGAACCTTTGGCCGAGGCCAAAGGTTCTTTTGGGATTTAATTATTCAGCTGCGGTAAAGGTAGCGTCGCCTACCGTCCAGGAGCCGGAGGTAATTCCGGGCTGAGCATAATCGGGAGCCTGTGAGGGTACTACGTCGTATGCCCAGGAGGAATCCATACCTGTGATCTCAACCGTACCCGACTGAGTGATCTTTATAGAGCAGTGTACGGGATCGTTTGCAAACCAGGTGTTGTTAGCCTGACCAAGAGTGTTTAAGCTCTTGGTGGTTGTGGAGATATAATTTCCGTATTCGTCGTAATCGTCATAGCTGTAGGTGTGCTCGTCGGTGTAGTGAGCAGTACCGCCTCCCTGCCACCAGCTGTTGCGAACGGTGTTGATGTCGAGATAAAGCACGTCATCAATAACCTGCTGACGGTTGGTGTGGAGATGTCCGTTGAAGGAAGCGATCACGGTTCCGGGACGGATGTCGTTTGCCTTCTTGAAGAGGGCGCGAACATCATTCTTAGAGGAGGAGCCGCCGAAATTAGATGCATAGGCGTCGTGGCCCATTATAACACAGGGAGTTCCCTGTGTTACGGCATCCATAAGGGTCTCTTCAAGCCACTGAAGCTGTGCGGCACCGAGGTTATTGGTGTTGGTATTGGCAAGAGCTGCGGTGCCTTCGTCGAAGCCGCGTTCTGCGTTGATCGCAGCAGCGGGACAGCCGTAGGAGCCGATAAGGTTATGCTCCCAGCCAACGACTTCGCCGTTTATATGGTTGGGGTTCCAGGAGAAGTTGGTGTTGGTGACGATAATGCGGATCCCGTTCTTTTCAAACCAGTAGTAGGAACCCTTTGCAAGCTCGTTTCTGATTTCGAAATCGTTGTTTTCGACGGTCTGATCAGCGTACTGCGCGGTAATAGCGGCTATGGTGCCTACAGAGCCGTCGCCCCAATGAACCTCGGAGTTGGTGAGGGTCTGATTTACATAGGTGAGACGGTTGGAG
Source organism: uncultured Eubacteriales bacterium (assembly GCA_964599835.1). Classification (GTDB taxonomy): domain Bacteria; phylum Bacillota; class Clostridia; order Oscillospirales; family Acutalibacteraceae; genus SFWF01. Next base: position 5,239 of record CAZRHF010000033.1, read on the forward strand.
GATTCCAGCTCGTGGTTGCCGTAGAGGTTATAGAATGCGTAGCTATGGTTATTATAGGTGGTTCCTTCGGCATCGCTGTAGGTTCCGTCAAGGAGGTAATTGGTGATCTCCTTAGATTGTACCATATCGTTTGACATATCACCGAGGGAGAATACGAAGTCGGCGCCTGCGCCGCCGTTCAAGGTGTTGGCAGTTTCTATAATCGCCTTAAGGTCGGAAAGCTGAGAGGTATACATACCCTGCTTGTAATGATAGTCGGCAAATAAAGCAAACTCGATATCCTGACCGTAATTATCTACGAACTTATCAGATGTGCTGTAGACAGCCTTGATGGCTTCGGCATAGGTCTCGTTTTCATAAAGCTTGTTAGCCTCGTATATGGGGCTGAATATCATCTCGGTCGCGCCGTAGTAGTAGTGCTCAATTTCCTCGTTAACGGTAACCTTTGCATATCCGCGAAGGGCGAAGAAAAGCTCCTGCTTAGCGGTACCGAGACCGATGATCTCAAAGTTCTCGGTGGAAGCGTTGAATTCGATTGCCTGAGCATTGTCGACAGTAATGCCGTCAACAACTTCGTTACCAACGTATACGAGCCAGCCGTATTCTACATCGTAGCCCATATCGTCGATGTAAGGTTCGTCGTTCAGGGTGATGTCAAGCTTGACACCGCCGCTGTTCTTGCCGTAGCGGTCGGCAAGCTGAAGGTCAACGCCGCCAAACTCTACGCTGTCGAAGGTGTAATCATTGATATAGAGGTCAACGAGGATGGTATCGGTATCGAGGTCGAAGCCGGTGAAGGCTGCGGTATAGCCGGGTACTGCCTCGAGCTCAACAAGACCTACAAACTGTCCGTCTACGTAGGCAAGTACGAAGCCGCTGACAACTGCAAGCTTATACTCTGCGGTAGCGCCGAGAGTGAGAGCCTTTGTGTTGGTAACTTCACCCGAAGTAAGGGTGGCGGTTCCGTCGGCGGCAACCGAGAAGGTAGTAGTATTTGCGTCGTCAAGAGCGATGGAAACGGCCTTGCCTGTAGCAAACTGACCGCTGATGATGAAGGTCTGAGTGTCAACCTTATACTCGGTCATGGGCATTGCGGTTGCAATGTTGATAAGACCGGCGAGAAGCTCATCCTCGGAGGGAACCGAGTTGCCCTGCCACTTAAGTGTGGGATAGCCGATGTTAAAGAGGAATGCGTCGTCGCCGTTAACGGTCATAGTGCTGAAGACCTTGGTGCCGCGCATCTGAGCGTCGGAAAGGGTGGTGTAAAGCTTAATATCACCGCTTACCTCGTAGGTTCCGCTGAGATCGTCTGCGGCAGAGAATACGTTCTTAATATAGTCGCCCATCTTGGTGGCGTCGTCCTTATAGAACTGAGAAGCGCGGTTAACATTTGAAGCGGGGTTTACGGGACGGGCAAGAGACCAGCAGTTTTCGAGGGTGTAGTAGGTGTTCCAGACGTCTGCGATAAAGGCAGAGTTCTTACCGCTGTTCAGCACCGATTCGGGAATTAAAACGTAGGAGTTGGAGATAGCAACGTAGTTGGCCGATGTGTTTCCGGTAGCGTAGCCGATCATACCGCCTCTTACGCCGCCTATGAAGGTTACGTTAGCACCAACATAGCAACGGTCGATGGTAATCTTTCCGGTCTGATAGGAACGTCCGATAAGAACGCCTGCGCTGGTGCCTTCTTCGCCGGTATATCCGCCGTTGGCATCAAGTCTGACGTAGTCTACGCCAAGGTTCTTAATGGAGCCTGCGGCCATAATGGGAAGGAGACCTGCGGCCTGAGAAGAATTGTCGGTATAGGCAAGACCGTAGATATAGTGGCCGTCGCCGTCGATGTGGCCGTTGAAGGCTCCGAGGGTTTCGGTTATAGTGCTCTCGGTAACCTTGCCCTTGTAAGCATAATACTTACCGCTTGTAAGGGATGCAGTGAACCAGGTGTTTCTGGCGTTTGCGAAGTTTTCGATATCGTTAAGATAGATATCGCGGTCGAGCTTGAAGTAAGAGCCGCTAAGACCGAATTCGTTGATGGCCTTTGCAAGCTGAGAGCCCTTAGAAATGACGTAGGGATCGGCTTCGGTTCCGGTTCCGCCTGCAAACTCGGCGGCGATGGAGCCGTTCCAGACCTCGCCTACCTCTTCTTCCTCAACGTAGTTGGGGTCGAAATATTTGAGCACGGGATAGGAAAGGGTGGTCCGGTAAACATCGTTTGCGTTAAGGTCTGCCATATTGGTGAGAGCGTCAGCGCCCATCATATTTGCGGCAGAAACTGCAGAGGAGCCTACGTCGGCAGAAGTGGTATAGCAGCCAGTACCTACGGTGATAGCATTACCTTGACCTACAAGGTAGGGAACGTTTGCATAACTGTTGTTAACAACGAGCTTGTTCGCACTCCAGCAGTCACCAACAATACCGCCCCATATGCCTCCATCAGTCTTAATGGTTGCGAGTGAGTAGCAGTTGTTGATGGTTCTTATAGCGCCGCTTCCGTCACGGCCGCCGGTGATACCGCCGACCTTGGTGCAGCCGTAAAGGTATACGCTTTCGCCTGCATAGCAGGAGTCGATTACCGAGCCTGCACCATCGTTAAGGGTACCTACAACAGCACCCATACGTCCGGTACAGTGGTTACGGAACCAGGTCTGCTCTACGCCGACCCTTTTAACGGTTCCGCCGCTTGCGAGAGAAGGAATAAGACCGGTAGCGTGGTTTGCGTCTTGGGTAAGGGTTGCGTCAGCGGTGTTGAAGAAGAGTCCGCGAACGACCTTTCCGTTTCCGTCGAAGTTACCGCTGAAGGAGCCGGTGTCGGTCCAGTTTTTGGGAGCGCGGTCAGCAAGGTAGAAGGCGCCCTGCGCATAAACCTCGATATCGTTTACCCAGATATCGTTTAAAAGACGGAAGTTGCCGCTTGCGGTTACGGCATAGCGAAGCTCAGAAGCGTTGGTAATGAGCTTATAGCCGTCAGAATCGGTTTCAAGGTCGGAGTCGGTGCCGCCGTTCCAGACGGAGCCGTCGGTGCCGAGGTTATGTGTTTTAAAGACAGAGAGAACGGGACGTCCGCCTGATACGGTTTCGAACTTAGTCCAATCAAGGTTGGGCATAAGGGTCTTGGCGGTGTCGCCGACAATGTTGTTCCAATTGATCTGGGTAGCGTAATCGCCATTTGCCCAAGAGGAGAAATAAACGTTGTTATATGCAGCGCCTGCGGCGGTGGTCTTTATAAAGACTCCGTTGTTACAAACGTTACCGTAGGTATAGCAGCTCGTAACGGTGGGGGCAGCGCCGTTTCCGGAAAGAAGCATAAAGCGGTTGCCGGAGTTGTTATCCCACTTTTGGTTTCCGGTTCCTGCGGCATTGGAGGCAGAAGTTCCGGTGAACATAGTTGCGGTGGCAGATGCATAGCAGTTGGAAACGATGAACTGATTGGTCTTGTTTCCGCAGCCTACCATAGCGGTGCGTCCGCCGATAAGCTCGACAGAATTGTTAATATAGCACTGGTCAATGACGGCCTGATTAGATCCCGAATTGGCAACAACGCCGACGAAGCCTACAGAACCGATAAGGTTCATAGCCTTGGTGGAGTTGCCTTCTTTCAGGGTGATGGGAGAAGAGGAGTCTTTTACGGAAATGTAGGAGTCTTCCAAACCGATACCGACAAGACCTGCGCCCTTACCGATCACGGGAAAAAGACCTGCATAAACGTCTTCGTAGAGGTCAAGCTCGGGAGCACTACCCTCGGCGAGGACGAGAGAAGAGTCATAATCGGCATCGTCGGTAGCGTTGAATTCGTTACGTGTAACCTCAACGGTTGCGTCAACGTATACACCGCGAACGACGTAGCCATTACCGTTAATTATACCGTAGAAGGTGTTGGATTCAGAAACATCCTCGAGCTTTACGGGGTCGAGCCAAAGGTTGGGAGCGTTATCTTTCCAGCCCTCAACGCTTGTATCGTTAAGCCAGATATCCCCTGTAAGCTCGTACTTGATGCGGTTTCCGTTTGCGTCAAGACCGTTGGTCTTGGCAACGGCGGCAAACTCTTCGGGAGTGGTGATCTCGATCTCACCGTCACCGTCAGCATCAGCAGTGGGAAGGGCACCGTCAAAGGAGCCGTCCCAGATCTTGATCTCTTCGGGCTCGGCAATTTCGGTTACCTTCATAGAATGGATGTTGACGGTGATGTTGGTTGCGAACATACCGATAGAAATGTTTTCGGTAGTGTTAGGATCGGCAAAGCCTTCGGCAGAGCCGTCTTCAAGCACCATAAGGGTGTCGTTAACGTAAACGTAGGTGTTGCCGTTGAGAACGACCATCTTTATGGTACACTTCGCACCGCTGGCAGGACGGGTATAGGTAGCGTCGAGCTTGGTGCGGGAAAGAGTGGTTGCGCCCTTGCGGATGAAGTAGCCTTCTTCAGCCTGGCTGTTGTTATAAAAGGCCATCCAGGTTGCGGCAGCCGCATCGTAGTTTCCGTCAGAGTCGGTGTCCGTAGAGGTAGATGTAACAATATTGTTGGCAGGGCCGAAGCTGGATGAGCCAACGGGGGTTACAACAATTTCATAAATAAAGTTGTTGGCGTCTCCCTGAATGGCAGGAAGTTGCAGAACGCCGTCGGTACCTCCGGCAGTGAATTTAACAGCCTGCAGAGAGCTGTCGTAGGCGAGGGTGTTACTGCCATCGCCCCAAGCACCGACAGGAGTAGAAGCCTCCCAGTCCGAGGGAACGGCAGCAACTTCGGCAGCGTCGAAGCTCCAGAGGACGTCGCCGATGGGATACTCGGCATCGGAAATGTTGGGAACTGCTGCACTTGCGGCAAAGCTTAAGGGCAGAGATACCACAAGGATAGCAATAGCGAGAATTACGGAAAGTAAACGTTTTGAATTTTTCATACTATTTTACCTCCCCTATTCTGTCCACTCGGAATTGTCTATTCCGAGTATCATTGCACGGATAAGTGCAAGGTCGTAGCTGCCAACGGTGCTGTCACCGTCAAGGTCGATGACCGGGCTCCAGATATCGGAGTCGCTTGTGGCACCGTTTCTGTTGCTTGCGGCAACAAGGTCGCAGATGTCGATATTTCCGTCTTCGTTAAAATCGCCTGCCGCGTAGAAGCCATAGCCATCGGTCACATATACGGCAGAAACAGCCGTCAAAGGAACCAGCAGGCAGCTAAGTACGAGAACAAGGGCAAAGAAAACAGAAAATCCCTTTAAGTGTTTTCTCATAAGTATATATCCTTTCCGGGTTATTTGGTGTAGCCGATGGCCACATATATCCTTATATATTATAATACATCGCGAGTTGTATTGTAAAGTGTGCATAATGCTAAACATTACCCCCCCCCGTTTGTGCATTTTGACGAATCGAGCTGAAGCCGAGGAAATTCGGAAAAAAATCAACTTAAAAATAAGAAAGAATAAATAAGAAAAAACCTGTCTCCGACGGAATTATAGAAGAGTAACGCTGCGCGTGAGTAAAAAGAGTACCGACTCCGTCGGGAGTAAACGAGGCTTAATTGGTATATTGTAGGGGAGGGAAAGCGAAGCAATTTATATATCCCGTTGCGGAGGCACACATTCATTCTGCATTTTTAAAATGACGGAACGTAAATTCTCTTGACAAATCGTGTTTTCGGGTTATAATGAATATATGAATAAGTGTTCATATATGGAGGTGTCAGAGTATGGAACACATACATCACGGACACGAGGAACGGGTGAACGCTACAAAAAGCCACATGCCGAAGGAAGAACGGCTTTATGAGCTGGCCGAGCTTTATAAGGTATTCGGCGACACCACCCGAATTCGTATACTTTTCGCCCTTTACGAGGGAGAAATGTGCGTCTGCGGCATTGCCGAGCTTTTAAATATGACCCAAAGCGCAATTTCCCATCAGCTGAGGGTACTTAAGAACAGCAAGCTGGTAAAATTCCGCAAAGAGGGTAAAACGGTGTTTTACTCTTTAGACGACGATCATATTTTTAAAATACTCAGCCAGGGGCTTGAGCATATAAGTGAATAATATATATAATGAGGTGCTATTATGAAAAGATTTTATAAGCTCGAAAATTTAGACTGCGCACATTGCGCAGAGGGTATGGAGAGGGCAATTAACAAGCTTGACTGCGTAAAATCAGCCACCGTAAGCTTTATGTCAGCGCGGCTTGTTATAGAGGCCGAGGACGAGCTTTTCGAGACCGCCCTAAATGAAGCCCAGAAGGCTATTTCTGGAGTTAACCGAAAGACAAAGATCGTGAGGTAGCTATGGACAGAGCAAAGCGGATCCTGCTTTTCAGAATAATATGCGCCGCTTCTCTTACGGCGGCGGGTATAGTTTTCGGCTTTTATCCCCTGCTCTCCTTTATGTCGCTGTATTTTTATATTGCGGCGGCGGTTACGGTAGGCTTCGACGTAGCTCTAAGCGCGGTCAACGGAATTATACACGGACATATTCTTGACGAGAACTTTTTGATGCTTGCGGGAAGTATCTGCGCATTTATTCTTGGCGAATACGCCGAGGGTACGATGATACTTCTTTTCTATCAGGTCGGAGAGCTGTTTCAGGCCATTGCGGTGGGAAGGTCCCGAAGAAGTATCGCAGAACTTATGGATATAAGACCCGACTATGCAAATCTTGTGAAAACCGACGGTATAGAGCAGGTCGACCCCTTCGACGTAGCTGTGGGCGACATCATTTTAGTTGAACCGGGAGAGAAAATTCCCCTTGACGGAGTTGTAGTGGAGGGCTTGACCTCGGTGGACACCTCCTCCCTTACGGGAGAATCGGCACCCATCGACCTTTTCGAGGGCTCCGCAGTCATAAGCGGAAGCATAAACCTTACTTCACCTATAAAGATACGGGTCGAAAAGGAGTTTGAAAGCTCTACCGTATCAAAGATACTGGAGCTTGCCGAAAACGCATCCTCCAGAAAGGCTAAGACCGAGAATTTCGTCAGAAGCTTCGCGAAATACTACACTCCCATCGTAGTTATCGCGGCGGTGCTGATAGGGGCTATCCCTCCCCTGCTCTTTAGCGGTGAGCTTTCGGTCTGGCTGAGCCGTGCCGTTATGTTCGTTGTTATCTCCTGTCCCTGTGCTCTTGTGGTATCGGTTCCGATGGCCTTTTTCGGAGCCTTAGGCGGCGCTTCTCGGGCAGGAATTCTGGTTAAGGGAAGCAACTACCTTGAAGCACTTGCCGAGACGGATACGGCGGTATTCGATAAGACAGGCACTCTCACTAAGGGAAGCTTCAGGGTTACCGATATCTGCCCCGCAGAGGGCAAGGTCGAGGCAGAGCTTAAAAGGGTCGCCGCGATATGCGAGGCTCATTCCTCCCATCCTATCGCCCTTTCGGTCAAGGAAGCATTCGGAAGTCTTACCGCCGAAGACGGAAAATATGAAACGGTGCAGGGCAAGGGAGTTACGGTCACGACCGAAAAAGGAATACTTGCGGCGGGAAATCTTGCCCTTATGGAGGAGCTTGGTCTCAGGCTTTCTCCCCCCGATACTCCCCACACGGTGATACATCTTTACGAGGACGGATATCTCGGATATCTTGTTATAAGCGACGAAATAAAGCCTACCTCAAAGGAGGCAATAAGCGGCTTAAAGGCAGGCGGAATAAGGAAAACGGTGATGCTTACGGGCGACCGTAAGGCATCGGCGGAGTGGGTCGCGAAGGAGCTTGGTCTCGATGAATATTACCCTCAGCTTCTTCCCTCCGATAAGGTTACGCGGCTTGAAGATATAATATCAAAGGGCGGCAGGACCTTCTTTGTGGGAGACGGTGTAAACGACGCTCCCGTCCTTGCTCTTGCAGACGTAGGAATCGCCATGGGAGGTCTCGGAAGTGACGCGGCCATTGAGGCGGCCGATATAGTTATAATGAACGACGACCCCGCACTTATAATCAAGGCGGTAAAGATCGCCCGAAAGGCACTTAGAATATCCAAACAGAATATTTTCTTCTCCATCGCAGTCAAATTCCTGTTTTTGGGACTAAGTCTTTTCGGTATATCAAATATATGGATGGCGGTCTTCGCCGACGTAGGCGTTCTTATAATAGCGGTTGCCAATTCTATGAGGACTCTTAAGAAATAAAAATATAACAGCAGATACGTGTTTAACGCGTATCTGCTGTTTGTTTTATTCTTCGGTCTTCTTCTCGTCGTCTTCTGCGGTTTCTTCCTCTACAGGAGTCTCGGCGGTCTCTTCTTCGATGGTGATATCTTCTATGGTTTGGGTCTTAGGCTCGGTGGTTTCACCGATGCTCACATAGTCGAAGCCGACCTGATCCTCTGCTTCCTCTTCAAGCTTTTTAAGTTTACGCTCTTTGGAGCCTGAAGCAATGGCCGAAATGAGCTTAGCAATAAGAATAATGATTACGATAAGCAGTAATATCATAACCGCAAGGAAGGTCAGGGCCACTATCTTACCTTTAGTGTTAAGCTTACTGAAGCTTTCGATAATATTGCCCGAAGTCTCTTCCTTCTTTTCGTCGTCCTTTTCGGGGACGGCGGTGAGTCCCAAAGGGGCACGCTGAATAGTTGCCTCAACGGTATCATAGCGGTAAAATCCGGTATTACCTGCAGGACCCTTGGCGTATATCAGAACGAATTCATTTTCGTCAGGGTCAGATGAACTGTAGGCAGTAACATTGCTCTCACCGACGGTTATCGAAGTTTCGGTATAGCCTTCAGGCAGGTTGGTTACGGGAAGGATACAGTAAACTGCGCCGCCTACCTCAAGAAGGGTGAGACGGGTATAGGTATCGTCGGAATTCCGTACATAAAAGGCAGATTCGCTTCCGTCGGGTTTAATGAGGTTTAAAAGTATGATGCTTTCATCCGAAAGAGCCGGTACGTTTTTACCGTCTATAGCATAGTCGATTATCTCGAAGCCGGCTGGAATATCGTCGGTGGAGAAGTTTTCGTTGACATACATAGTCTCGCCGTCGGCGATGACCTCTACCATATCGTTTACGGGATCCTCAATATCGGTGGAAGGAGCCTGACCGTTTTCGTCGAGACGGGTAACGTTTACGGTGTAGGATTTGGTCTTGCCGTTTTCGGCGGTAACGATAATTACGCGCTTATTATAGCCTACCTTCATATCCTTGCCGCCCTCTACCACGTAGGAGGCCTTCTGATCGGCAAGTCCGGGCTGTACCCAAAGCTCGGTCTCTCCGTAGGGAATGGTCACGTTATAGGAGGTAACGTCGGGAGAAAAGGCGGGGGTTAACACTCCTGCAGAGACTCCGAGCTTACGAAGATCGGCGTTAGAGGAGGCCTGCGCAGAGGGGTTGGTTACGGTAACGGTGGCGGAAGCTCCCGATAAAGACTGTTCTCTGTCTTCGGAATCGATATAAATAAGCTGTTCCAAAGCAATAGCGGACTTGCCGGCGGCTTTGGTTTTGAATTTTAAAGTCTGGGTCACGTTTACCTTACCTTCGGATAAAAGAACAAGCTTTACCTTACCGTCGGTTAAAAGGTTTGCTCCGTCGCCCGACACGAACTGAACCACATTAGGATCGTAGGTCAAAAAGCCTTCAATTCCGTACATCGGATTACCGGTGGAGGTAGAATAACGGGCGGTAACGGTTAAGGTCTCGCCGATGGTAACTGTGTTTTTGCTGAAGGCTATAGATGAGCCTGCGGCAAAAACGTTTATGCTGATAACGCTTAAGAGAAGGCAGAGGATAACGACTACCGCCGCCGATTTTTTCAGTATGCTTTTCATAAATTTCTCCCTATTGCTTTATTTGGTCTATACCAAGCAAGTGCTTTTGCAGTTTTGCGAGGTCTACAAGCTTTATCTTATTGTCTTTATTGAGATCTGCAGCCAGACCCTGCTCGTCCTTCAGGTTAATAACGCCAAGCAGATGCTTTTGTATGCGGGCGAGATCTACCAGCTTTATCTTTCCGTCGCCGTTAACGTCGCCGAAGATAACAATGCTGTATTTAAGGCGCTGTTTTCCTGCGGTGTCGTAGATCGCAACCGAGTCGCCCGTAGCAACTACTCCCGAGGTCTTTTCCTTACCCGTGGAATTGAACACCTTGGCGGTGCCGTCCTTTACGCCGAAGTTTTTAATGAAATCGGCCACCTTGGTTTCGGTAGCGACTCCGCTGACGTAGGTGCTTATGGTATATTTGCCCGAAACCGTCGGGTCGGGAATGGTGGGTTCTCCTCCGCCGCTATCCCCCGAGCCCTCCTCGCGGAAGACCGAAATGGTATATTTGGCGGTCTTGCCAGAAGCCGCCGTTACGGTTACGGTAACGGTGTTTTTGCCTTCTTTAAGAGCGACATTTCCCGTTCCGCTTATCTTCGCCGTGCTTTGGGCGGTGGCGGCTACGGTTATTTCGGATACGCTTGATTCTACGATCATCTCGTAGCTGTTAACGTATTTATCGAAATTGGCAACCGATTTTCCGTTCACCTTGAGGGAGAGCAGATAGTAATTGTTTGCTCCCTTGGAGGTGGGAAGGGCGGTCTTATTGGTCTCGGACATATTTTTATATACGGGGATGGCAAAGGTAAGAGGCGCGTCGGAATTAACTCCCGAATAGGCTGATTTAAGCTTGCCCGTTTCGTGATAGGCACCCTGAACGTTGGTCATATACTGATTTATATAATAGGTAGGAGTTATGACGTTGAACTTCTTGTAGTAAAGAGTGTCCTGACCGCGGTTTACGTAACCCTTGGCGTAGTATAAGGCGCCTCCAAGTATAGATTTTGCGCGGGTGTTCCAGGGACGGTTATACGAGGTGTTCGTACCGTTTGCGCCGCCCTTTGCATAAAGAAGTCCGTGGGCAACGGCGGTAAGTCCGTCATCGGCGTAGGCAGAAATATTAAAGAAGTTATAATAGCCTTCGTAATCCTTTTCAGTGCCCGAAATGCTGGCGCCCTTTCCGTTTGAGCCCTGCTCGATTATAATACTTGCGGCAAGCACGTAGGGGCTGACTCCCGACTGCTTGGCGGCGTCCATAATAACGTCGGCCCAGGTTTCAAAGGTATCTTCGGGGAATTCGCCCTCCATAAAGGTGCCTTTAAGTATTTGTCTGAGACCTTCGATATTCTGGAGATTGGGGTTGTAGGTCTGGTCGAGGAACATAAAGATATAGTTCTCGTTAAGGAAGTTTCTGGGCTCCATATAATATTCTACGACATCCGGCTCGGCGGTGACCCAGCCACCCGTATCGTAGGAAACGTATTTTCCGGTGTTCCAGTTATAGGCGTCCTTCATCATAGATTTATATGAATCGGGAATAAGGCTTGTCCCGTCCTGTACAAGGCTTTTTCCTACGATTGACTCGTTTTTGACCGCCTCTGCCCAGGTCATTGAGAGCTGATCGGCGGTGAATATCCAGTTGGGATGGTTAGCGTGAAGCTTTCTAAGCTCAACCTTATAGCTTTCGGGAAAGCCCTGTTTTTCCAGGTTGGTCTCGAAGTCGGCATCGTAGTCGTACTGAAGTATCGGCTTGATGTTTTTAAGATAGTCTCCGCTGACATAGCCGTAGCCCGTACCGTAGCCTATTTTATACCAGCCGTTTGTTTTTTCGCTATAGATGTTTACCGAAACGTTAGGCTTAAGCACACCTATTCTTTTATAGGTCGTACCGGGGCCTTCGCGGACGTTGAGCTCGTCGTCGACGTTTACGGTAGCGGTATAGAGAAGGGTATCCTCTGCGGCAAGGACGCGAAAAAGCGCACCGTTTATACCCATACCGGTCATAAGCAGTGTGATGCACAGAAATATTGAAAAGTATTTCTTCAGTTTGTTCATAAGAATTAGCCTTTCTACCGCAAACATACACATATATTATAACAAGATACCAAAAACCTGTCAATAGTTAAGGGGTCGTAATTTGGAGTTTTATGTAAACCAAATTATACCTGAACCGGAAGGATTTTTTATTAAAAGTCGGTAAAAACCCTGACTTTAAGCGGGTTTAATGTTAATATTACGCTGTATACACATTAATTTTAAACTCAAGGAGTTGGTTTGTCCGTGGACGACGGGTGTAGTTTAAGTTTAATTTCGGAAGGTCGATTGTGTCTTTTAAATGCGACCGAGAGTAAGATTGGTTTTTTTGATCTTTTATCGCAGAACGCGGGAATGTTCGTAGCTCTGTTGGCTCTGCTCTTTTTCAGCGCATTCTTCTCATCCTGCGAGACCTCCATCACCGCTGCAAGCAAGATCAGGATCAAGGCAATGGCCGACAGTAACGTAAAATCGGCTAAAACAGCCTACAAGCTGATGGATAATTTCGAGAAGACCATTACTCCTATTCTCGTGGGAAACAATATAGTAAACCTCGCGATGGGTTCTATCTCAACCCTTATAGCCCTGCGGCTGGGTGTTAATCCCATCATTATGACGGTCTGCGTAACCGTTACGGTCATACTTTTCGGCGAGGTAATACCAAAGGCTCTTGCCAAGGAGGTCGGCGAAAGGTACACCCTGCTGATCGCCCCGTGGCTAAAGCTCGTATCGCTTATTCTTACCCCCATATCGGCCCTGTTTAATCTTATCTCCCGTTTCATCGGTTGGTTATTTGCCAAGGAAGCAGAGCCCACCGTTACCGAAGACGACGTTATAGATATTATAGAGGATATGGAGGAAGACGGTGCTCTCGATTCGGATGAAAGCCGTCTTCTTTATTCTGCCTTTGAGTTTTCCGACGTGGCTGTTGTAGACATTCTTACCGACCGCCGTGACGTGATCGCCATCGACATTGCCTCCTCTGATGAAGAGGTTTTAAATCTGGTGAAAAACTCTCCCTATTCCCGCATACCCGTTTATCGCGGAGACCTCGACAACGTTATAGGCATCCTTCGCATACGCGAATATCTGGAAAGCTATCTGCTTGGACATTCTCCCGACCTTAAGACCCTGCTTGATACTCCCCTTTTCGTTACCCCCGAAACCAAGATCGACGAGCTTCTTGCCGATATGAAAAAGATCCATAAGCCTCTCGCTCTGGTCAAGACCCGCTCGGGAAGAGTTATCGGTCTTGTAACCATGGAGGATATGCTTGAGGAGCTGGTCGGCGAGATCTGGGACGAGAACGACGAGATAGAAGACAAGTTCAAGGAACTGGAGGACGGTACCTATGAGATAAGTGCCGATCTTTCGGTAGTATCTGCCTTCGAGATGATGGACTACGACGACTACGACCGTGACGAATGCGGACATTACACCCTCAGAAAATGGGTCGGAAGAATGCTTCAGAAGGTTCCCTCTGTCGGTTCCGAATTTACCTACCGCCGTCTTAAGGTAACCGCGTCAAAGGTATTCAGAGGAAGACTCGTTTCTTTGAACTTTAAGATCAATCCTCCCCTGCCTGAGGAAGAAAGGGAGGTTGACGAATAATGACACTGCAAATTATAATCGTTGTTCTTTGCCTTTGCGGCTCTGCTTTCTACTCGGCCAGTGAAACTGCATACAATCTTGCAAACGAATCACAGCTCGAAAAGAAGGCTACAAGCGGACTTATAAACAAGCTTGCTTATAAGGTCTGCCACAATTACAATTTTGCGCTGACCTCCCTCCTTATCGGAAACAACATTGTCAATTTCATTATTTCTTCGGTCGTAACAACTATTTGCGTCGGACTCATCGCAAACGAAGGTACAGCGGCAACCGTTGCTACCGCGATCTCCACGGTCATAGTTCTCATTTTCGGAGAGATCGGTCCGAAGGTCATTGCTAAAGCCCGTTCAAAGGCGCTTATAAGTCTCTTTGCCGTTCCGCTTTTTATCAATATGATAATCTTCTCCCCCGCGGCATGGCTGATAAATAAGATAATACTTCTTACACAAAAGCCTTTCGTTAAGAGTGAGGACGGCGGAGTTACCACCGACGAGCTGGCTTCTATAATAGAGACCGGCGAAGAAGAAGGCTCTATCGACGAGGATATGAGTGAGTTGCTTCAGTCGGCCATCGACTTTAACGAGACTACGATCAAGGAGATAATGATACCCCGCGTTGATATGACGGCTATTGATATCGCCGATCCGATCGAAGATATTCTGAAGGTTGTATACGATGCTCCTTATTCGAGAATCCCCGTATATGAAGACACCGTTGATAACGTCATCGGTATTCTTGTGGTGCAAAACCTTCTGAGGCTTATGGTCGACACTCCTATAGAGAATATTGACCTCCGCGGCTTGCTTGTAGAACCTTATTTCATTCATATGACCGTCAAGCTACCCGATGCTCTGGACGTTCTTCGTGAGGAAAGAACCCACATTATGATAGTTCTTGACGAGTTCGGCGGAACTCTTGGAATCGCCACAATGGAGGATATTCTCGAGGAGCTTGTCGGTGAGATCTGGGACGAGGACGAGGAAGCCAAGCACGACATCCTTAAGGCAGGTCCCGACAAATATCTCGTCGAAGGTGATATGAACGTATTCGATTTCTTCGAAGCCATTGACTTTGACGAGGGCGATTTCGACAGCGAATATACGACCGTCGGCGGTTGGGCTATTGAAATGCTTGAGGGCTTCCCTGAAGAAGGAGCACAGTTCACCCACGAAAATCTGACGGTGTTCATTGAAAAAATTGAAGACCACCGCGTTACAAAGCTTCTCGTAACGGTTGATCCGATACCGGAAGAGGAAGAAGAATAAAAAATTAAACAGCCCTTTCCAACCGGAAAGGGCTGTTTTTAACATTCTTTAGAGGAACGGAAATTGGGTTCGCAGGTGAGGTTTACGCCGAGACGCTTAAAGACCTTTTCGTCTATCTGGGAAAGCATAACGGTTGAATGAACCTCGCATCCGCGAAGGTTTGAAAGCTGTTCCATAGCCTTTTCGGCATCGTCGTTAGTGGTAGCGCATATAGAAAGGGCTATAAGTATTTCGTCGGTATGGAGACGGGGGTTGCGGTTACCGAGGTGGTCGACCTTGAGGTGACGGATGGGCTGGATAGTTTCGGGAGAAATAAGATGAAGCTCATCGTCAAGTCCTGCCAGGGCCTTTAGTGCGTTAAGGAGAAGGGCTGATGAAGAACCGAGGAGATCGGAGGTCTTTCCGGTGAGGACACGTCCGTCGGGAAGCTCGATAGCAGCGGCAGGAAGTCCGGTAAGCAGAGCCTTCTGACGGGCAGGAGCGGTAACCTTGCGGTCAAGAGCAGTGACACCGGCCTTCTTCATAAGAAGTTCAAGCTTATATACCGTATCGTCCCCTACCTTGCCGCACTTGTGATCGCACAGACCTGCGTAGTATCTGCGGATTATCTCGTCGCAAGCGGCCTTTCTTACGGCGGCATCGTCAATAATGCAGTTGCCTACCATATTCACGCCCATATCTGTCGGAGATTTATAGGGGCATTTGCCGTAGATGGTCTCCAGCATAGCGGTGACTACGGGGAATATCTCAACGTCGCGGTTATAGTTGACGGTGGTAGTGCCGTAGGCCTCAAGGTGGAAGGGGTCGATCATATTGACGTCGTTAAGGTCAGCAGTAGCGGCCTCATAGGCGAGATTAACGGGATGATTCAAGGGGAGATTCCATATTGGGAAGGTCTCAAACTTGGCATAGCCTGCGGCAACACCGCGCTTGTGCTCGTGATAAAGCTGGGAAAGGCAGGTCGCCATCTTTCCGCTTCC
>CAZRHF010000034.1:0-19919 GCA_964599835.1 uncultured Eubacteriales bacterium
TGGATAATGCACCGCACCCTTGCCCCCCGCATTTATGAGGGGGGTGCCCCAGGGATAATAGATGCGGTGGAAGGAGCCGTCGTCGTGGTTGCCCATAAGGACGATCACCGGCTTGCCTGAAGCCTTTAAGGGGTCGAGCTGATCGGTTATCTGCCGGGATGCAATATCTCTTGCGTTTTCGGCCGTTTCGTAGCCGTTTATCATATCACCGCCGACACAGATAAAGTCGATAGCATCGTTGCTTTTAGCGATATCGGCAACGGCCTCAAGCTGTCTTATCATACGCTTTTCGCGGAAGGCCACACGGGCGGGGTCCTGATATCCCGTCAGGTTTCCGTCCTCGTCCTTGGTAAGGTATGCGCCGTTGTGCAGGTCGGTTATAAAAATATATCCCGTGTCCCCTGCCTTTGCCACCTTAAGCTTTTCGGCCACCTCTTTTTTGTCGTTATCGTAACAGTAAAATAGTTCTTCGCTCATTTTTACACTCCCCTTTCGGTATATTCTTATTATATGAGTAAGAATAGAAAAAAGCAATACAAAACATTGACTTTTTGGGGTTTTCGAAGCATAATAGATAAAAAAGATCAGGGGGAAACTGTATATGAAGCTTACATTTTTAGGAACTGCGGCAGCCGAGGGATTTCCCGCGGTTTTCTGCAACTGTGAATACTGTAACGAGGCAAGGAGGCTTGGCGGCAAAAACGTAAGAAGCCGCTCTCAGGCTCTTGTGAACGACGACCTGCTTATCGACCTTCCCGCCGACACCTATTGGCATTTTATAAACAATGGAATTGAAGGAGACAAAATTAAGTATCTGCTTATCACCCACTCCCATTCCGATCACCTATATCCAAACGAGCTGGGTATGAGAAACGGAGCATTTGCCCACGATATGCGAGCTCCTGAGCTTAAGGTCTTTTGCTCTGAGGGTGCTTATAACAAGATAACGGGGTTTATACCCGAGCCGAAGGGATTTTCGGTGACCAAAGTAACGCCCTTCGAGACCTTTTCCATAGGCGATTATGAGGTAACTCCCCTGCCTGCACGGCATTTTGCGGGAGACGGCGCAGTATTTTATATCATCAAGGGAGAAAAGACTCTGCTTTACGGCCACGATACGGGATATTTCTACGACGAGGTTTTGGAGTTTATCGAGAAAAAAGAAATATATTTCGATATGATAAGTCTCGACTGCACCAACATCGATATTCCTATTGGAGACAACGGCGGGCATATGGGAATTTCAAATATCAAGCGCCTTACAAAAGGACTCGAGGCTATTTCGGCGGTTGACAACAAAACGATTAAATACATTAACCATTTTTCCCATAACGGAAATCCCATTCATCACCTGCTCGAAATAAAAGCCGCAGAGATCGGATTTAAGGCCTCCTTCGACGGCGAAAGGGTTGAATTTTAGCAGACAAAACAAAAAGCTCCGAACGAGTTCGTTCGGAGCTTTTTTGTTTAGTTAATCAAGATCGGGATAGTAATAGGTCTTAATGTCTGCGCTGCCATAGCTGAACTTGCGAACAACCTTTTCGGAAGCAGTAACAACGTCGGTCCAGGAAGCACCCGAAACGATCTGCCATAGATTGGCATCAGACGAATAAGAGGCCTTATACTCGTGAGTATGACCTGCGTGGAAGGAAAGAGCGTTTCCTTCATTGGAGCTAAAGTCAACGTTTATTCCCATTGCCTCGTTTACGTAGGAGGTCTTGTTTTGGAATGCGGCAAGCATATCCTCTACGATAGTAGAATTATAGGCGGTGTCTTCGCCGATAAGAGGCTGATGTGAGAACATAACAACATCGCCCTTGGCAGATTTAAGTGTCTCTGCAAGCCACTGAAGCTGATCTGCAGAGTAGGCCATTCTGCGGCTCTGGTTATATTCGAGAACCTCGCCCGTTTCGGGATCCATAGTATTTTTGGTATCCATACAGTCGAGAATGATAACACGCTTATCCTCGCCATTCTTCTGATAATCGTAGTAGTAATACTTGGAGAGCTTATCGCCGTTAACGTCAAGATAGTTAGGATCCTGAACGACGTCGGCGCTTGTAAACTCCTTGGTAACACCGTTGTACCAATCGCGGTCGCTTACCATCTCGGAGAGATAGAATGTGGGATTGCTCGTGCCGTTTTCAACATTAAGCGCGCTGTAGTAGATCGACTGACCTCTATTGTCGTCGTGGTTTCCGCAGATAACGAATACAGGCTTGGTGCTGTTCTTTAAGGGAGCGAGAATGGTCTGAATCTGACTGATGACAAATTCGCGGACGTTGGTCACCTTGCCCTCGGTAAGAGCCTTCTGATACATAGGACTGTCTGGGGTCTCGTAGCCGTTTACAAGGTCGCCGCCGATAACGATAAACTCGATATTATCGTTTGAGTTGGCGTAGTTTACGATATTGGTCATCTTGCTGATGATAGACTGCTCTCGGGCAAGTAGCTCGGCCTCCGGCTCGTAGACCGAAAGCTGGCCTGCCGCGCTATTTCTGAGGAATGCGCCTGTATGAACATCGGAGATGAAGATATAGTTTGCGGCAGATGATAAAGCATTTTCAAGCACACTGTCCGTATCTCCGGCATTGATGGTTCCCTTAAAGCCTGCGCGGGCAATATGCTGAACCTCATACGGAACGCTGATTATAAGATCGTCATTGAGGCTTCCGTCATAAACAGTAAGCTCGCAGTAAGCGTCTATCGTCATAACGTAAGTTCCGTTACCGTAATAGTTGGGGGTCTGCCATGTTGAGCCAACGCCAAGCCAGCGCTCAACGTAATACATCTTTTCGGAATAAAGAACGGTACCTGCGGGGAGATATGTGAAATAACTCTCGCCGGCTACATCGCGAGCAGTTGTCTCATAGGGAACGCCGTCGTTGCCGACACCTGTAAGAATTGCTTCCTCGGGGAAGGACAGATCGACCGGCTCCTTAGCGTCCTTAGCGGAGCAGGTTACGAAATCGGTGTAGTATACGTCGCCGCCGGAGAGTTTAATAAAGCCGCGGGCGGTGAAATCGTATGTATCGTCAGCGGCAAGACCGTCAAGCAGTACCGAATAGGTAGTAATGCCCGTTACCTCGTTTCTTCCGAAGAAGCTGGAAACGTCGGTGGTGCCCACCTTCATAATTCCGTTTGCGCCTGCATTTTCAAGACGAAGGGAGACTTTGTTGTCGGCACCGGTAACGAGCACACCGTGCTCGATAACGGTATAATCGGTACCTTCAACAGTGATAATGTTATCACCGCCGCAGTCATAGGTCATCATAAAGCGGATGCCTTCTTCTGTCTTTGCAGTATCGATAGCGCCCGTTACGGTAGAAACGGTAACGGTGTCAACATAAATGTTGGCGGTCTCCTTTGCTTCTGCGACTACTGCGAGGTTGCAGGGGCGCTCAGGATCAACGGGGTTTTCTGCGTTAACGAGAAGCGACATAGTCTGCCACTCGTCAGAGGCAGAAATATTCTGTTTTTCGTCGGCTCCGTAAAGATTCTTTCCGTTTCCTACGTCACCGATCTTGCCCGTAACGACTGAAAGCATTGCCTCCTTATCGGTCTTGTACTTAAAGGTAACCCTATAGGTCTGACCGTTTTTGACGTTAAGTGCGTCGGAGTTTCTGAGCTCGGCAGAGGCAGAAACTCCCTCAGATACCGAAAGCTTAAGGGAAGAATTACCCGAATAGGCTTCGTCCTTTGTTATAGATGCGGTGGTACCGTTAATGCTCCAGCCGGGAGCAGTCTCGGTATACTGATCGAAGCCGACAAAGCCGATCTGACTTTCCTGCTTGCCGTTATCTGTGGTAATGGTGGGCTTGCAATAAAGAGCTACGTCGAAGTTGCCGTATTTGAGAACTGCGCTCTGAGTGCAGGCCTCGTCGGAATACCAGTTAGAGAAGTTGTAGGTATCGAGATAACCGGTACCGTTTGCGTTATAAACCTCTACGATGCTGGTGGAGGAGGGAACGTTAAGTGCGGTTCCGGGCTGACCGTATGCGGAGCTGTAAAGCTCGAACTCACCGTTATTATCGGAGTCTACGTAGAAGCTGGTAGTGGTTACCTTTTTGAGAGTAACGGTGTCGAGGTCGTAGCAGTAGTTAACTCCCGAAGTTCCGGTATAGAAGCCGATGAAGAATTTGTCGAACAACTGGGTCTCGCCGGTGGTGGCATTAGTTGTAACAGTGGAATATTCGTCGGGAGTGGTAAATGTGAATTTGATCTCGGTCCACTCTCCGGTTGCGTAAACTTTCAGATCCTGGAAGGTAGTGAAGTGTGTGCCGGCTTTATAGTCGGAAGCACTATAACCTCTGAGACTGTCGCAGAATGCGTACCAGGGATACATACCGCCTGCGGGAAGGGTGTTTCCGCGAACGCGCATCGTGACCTCATAGGTGGTGCCTGTGGGAAGGGCTTCCTTTGCGCCGGTCTTACTGAGAGCAAGGGCGTGGTTACCCATCCAGTTTGTAGCCTTGCCGTTAAGGGCTTCATAACGGAGATAGTTTCCGTCTTCGGCGGTAGAGTCTGCTACGGGATTTTTGGTCCAGTAAAGTCTCTTGGTGTTGCCTTGTCCGTCGTCGAAATTAAAAGAGTTTGTAGTGCTGGGGGTAAACTCGGAGAAGTCGATAACGGTGGTTACGTTTTCATATCCGCCTGCGTGGGCATCGCGGCTCCATACGGCGTAGAGTGTGGTTCCTGCCATTTCCTTTGTAACGGCAGTTACAAGCTCTGTGGAATCGGCAGAGGTGCTCCAGCCTGCGAGGGTGGAATATTTATCAGGAGCGGTCAAAGCCGCCTGAACCGCAGGTACGTCACCTACGACGGCAGATTCGGTAACGGTGGTCTCTCCCGAGAAGTTACCGCCGTTTGCGTCAAATGTTACGCTGATAGCGGCAACCTTTTCAAGCTTGATATAGTCGATATCGAAAGCAAGATCGCCTGCCGCGGCGTTATAAACCGAAATATAGAAACGGTTGTAGGTGCTTTCGCCGCTACTTTCGCTGACTACGTTATATTCTTCGGGGGTGGTGAAAACGTCAGTATAGGTGACCCATTCGTCCGAAACGCTGAGGGTAGCGATCGCGGTAGCGTCACCCTGGGTGGACTGTCCCTTTGTGAAGGCACGGTAAAGCTCGGTAGTGCCCGAAACCTCGTTGACCCTCATTCGAACAGTTAAACGGTAGGTTGTTGAGGTTGGGAGTACAACGTTGTTGCGGTCGGACATATCACCCGTGGCGGATACCGAGCCGTCTACCGTAGGAGCGATTCCGTAGTGACCGTACCAGGTGTTGATTCCCTTATTGCCTTCAATAACGCGTCCGTAGTAGTTATAATACTTTCCTCCGGAAAGGGTCTCGTCATCATAGATGTGAGCCCATCTGTCGGTGATTGAGGTGTTTGCGCCTTCGCTGGGACCCCACATACCGGAATTGGCCACGTTATAGTTAGAGAAGTCAACAACGCGGGTATTGGCATCGTTTACGATCTCGAACTTAACGCTGTCGAGATCATAGGAGTATCTGTAAAGCGCTCCGTCATCTCCGTTACCTACAGGAAGGAAACCAATGAAGCACTTATTGTTCGTAGAAATATACTCAGAGGGAGTGGTAAAGGTGTATGAAAACTCGGTCCATTCGGAGGTGTATGCTAACGTCTCGGAAGCCTTGTAGATTTGTGTATCCGTCGTACTTGTAGAAACGTTTATTGAGCCTCCGTAAATAACGAAAGGCTGAAGAGCTTCCATAGAATTGTCTCTTGTACGAATTCTTACGGTTACGCGGAACATGGTTGAAACAGGAAGAGTTAAATCACTTGTAGATCCGGTTTCAGAGGGGGCAAAAACATGATTTCCCTCCCACCAAGAACCGCAACTTGTGGTAGATATTGAATCATAACGAAGATATGCACCATCCTCGGCAGAATCATCATTTTTTACGGTAGCGTAAAGCTGGTCATTACTTCCGTAAACGTTATTCTGATATTTTGCCACATACTTTGAAAAGTCGATTTCTCTGTAAAGAGGATAGGGGTTCGGTATATCTTCGCCCGTTGCGGAAACCATACCGGTTATAACTACCGCAGAAAGGAGTACCGCGATACAAAGGAGTATCGACAGAAGCTTTTTAGAAATTCTATTCATATCCATTCTCCCCTTTCTTAGTTTTTACCGATAAGCAGCGCGCGGAGGGCTGCGCCGTCGGCAGAATCGAAGGTTCCGCTCTGATCGAGGTCGACCGAGCCGTTAGACATCGCGACGAGATCGCAGATATCCATATCCTTATCTCCGCTCAGGTCGTACCAGACAGAGCCGTCTCCGTTTGCGGCAACGTATTTAACGAAGTTTTCGGCAAGCTCGGTGCCGAAAAATTTTTCGCCGTTTTTCGAAGCGATCTGAATCGTACCGTCGTCGGCGCCTTTCGCAAAGGCGGTAACACCCACCGAGCAGACAAGGAGCAGAGAAAGAACGATTGCTATAAGTTTTTTCATAAAAACACCCCTTAAGTAAATGTAAAATTATACAGATAAATTATAGCATAACTTTGGTTCGAATTAAAGTGTACAAAATGCCAAACATTACCCCCCCCCCGTTTGTGCAAATCGACGAAAAAAATACTGCCTTTAGTCATTTAAAAGGCAGGTGCAGAAAACAGCAGACAAAAAACTCCCCGACAGAATTCGTCGGGGAGTTTTTGGGTTATTTAATCAAAATTATTTGATCATGCTGGCAACTTCGTTTGCGAAATCGTCTACGCGCTTCTCAATGCCTTCGCCCTTCTCAAAACGAACGAAGGATGCGATCTTAACGGCACCGCCGAGCTCCTTGGCAACAGAATCAACATACTTGCCAACGGTGAGGTCACCGTCGATAACGTACTGCTGCTCAACAAGGCAGTTTTCCTTGTAGAACTTACCGATCTTACCTTCAACGATCTTGCCGAGAACTGCGTCGGGCTTGTTAGCCATTTTGGGATCTTCCTTCATCTGAGCAACGAGGATGGCCTTCTCCTTCTCGAGGTCTTCAGCAGGAACCGAAGCCTGATCGAGATATCCGGGGTTCATAGCGGCAACCTGCATTGCTACGTTCTTACCCATAGCAACGAGGGCGTCGTTCATATCGAGGTCGGTAGCGAGCTCAACGAGAACGCCGATCTTTCCGCCTGCGTGAACGTAGGAAACGGCCTTGCCGTTAACTCGAACAAAGCGGCGAACCTGAATGTTCTCACGGAACTTGAGGAAGATGTCTTCCTTATATTCATTAACGGTCTTTCCTTCGTAGGTAGAAGCGAGGAGAGCGTCTACGTCTGCGGGGTCGTTAGCAATAACGGCCTTTGCGCAGAGGTTTACGAACTCTTTGAACTCGTCGTTTCCTGCAACGAAGTCGGTTTCACTGTTTACTTCGATAACAGCGGCCACGTCGCCTTCAACGAGGGCAACGACCTGTCCTTCAGCGGCTACGCGGGAAGCCTTTTTTGCCTGGGATGCGAGACCCTTCTCACGAAGATAGTCAATAGCGGCATCCATATTTCCGTCGGTCTCTTTGAGGGCGTTTTTACAGTCCATCATACCGCAACCGGTTTTTTCTCTTAAAGCCTGTACGTCTTTAGCGGTAAAAGCCATAGTGATATACCTCCAAATTAATATTTAAGTCAGAATTATTCTGCGTCTTCAGCTACTGCTTCCTCTGCGGGAGCCTCTTCGGTTGCCTCAACAGCGGCAGAGCCCTGCTCTCCCTGCTTAGCCTCGATAACAGCGTTAGCGATGGTCTCAGCGATGAGCTTAACGGCACGGATAGCGTCGTCGTTTCCGGGGATAACGGCGTCGATCTCGTCGGGATCGCAGTTGGTGTCAACGATAGCGATGATCGGGATGTTGAGCTTCTTGGCCTCAGCAACAGCGATGCGCTCTTTTCTGGGGTCAACAATGAACATAGCGGCGGGGATCTTCTTCATATCCTTGATTCCGCCAAGGAACTTTTCGAGCTTTTCAATTTCGCCCTGAAGTCCGATAACTTCCTTCTTGGGAAGCATATCGAAGGTTCCGTCTGCTTCCATCTTGCGGAGCTGCTCAAGGCGTCCGATTCTTCTTCTGATGGTGGTGAAGTTGGTGAGCATACCGCCGAGCCAACGGGCATTTACGAAGGGCATTTCACAGCGCTCTGCCTCTTCCTTAACGGAAGACTGAGCCTGCTTCTTGGTGCCGACAAAAAGGATGTCGCCGCCTTCGGCTACGATGTCGCGGGCAAAGTTGTAAGCTTCGTTGACCTTTTTAACGGTCTTCTGAAGGTCGATGATGTGGATCCCGTTTCTTTCGGTGAAAATGTAGGGAGCCATTTTGGGGTTCCAGCGTCTGGTCTGATGTCCGAAATGAACACCGGCTTCGAGAAGCTGTTTCATAGAGATTACTGCCATTTTGATTTCCTCCTGAGGTTTTTCCTCCATTTTATCCCGAGCAGCTTGCGTAGAACGCCTTTGCGCCACCTGCACGCAACAGGATAAAATGTGTGATTTATATTACTGCCCATAAGACAGCTGAAAGATTATACCATATTGACGGCGGTTTTGCAAGTGTTTTTTTATTAAACTGTTTCCTTTATAAAATAATACTTTTTGTGCAAATTTTACAGTTGACTTAAACCTCTTTTTAAGGTAAAATTGCAATAATATAAAATTTTGTTTTTCGGAGGAAAAATATATGGCTTTTTACTTTAAAGACGTATCTCACACCTTTAACGAATATCTGCTGGTTCCCGGCTACTCCTCTTCCGAGTGTGTGCCTGCCAACGTTTCCCTTAAAACTCCTCTTGTAAAGTTTAAAAAGGGCGAGGAACCTGCCATTTCTCTTAATATACCCCTCGTTTCGGCTATAATGCAGTCGGTTTCGGGCGAAAAGCTCGCCGTTGCTCTGGCAAGAGAGGGCGGATGCTCCTTCATATACGGTTCTCAGTCCATCGAAGACGAGGCCGCAATGGTAGCCCGTGCAAAGAACTATAAGGCCGGCTTCGTTGTAAGTGATTCCAACGTTAAAGAGGACGACACCATGGCCGACGTGGTTGCCCTTAAGGAGCAGACCGGTCACGACACCATGGCAGTTACCGACGACGGCACCGCTACCGGTAAGCTTTTAGGCGTGGTAACCGGAAGAGATTACCGCGTATCCCGTATGGACCCCGCAACCAAGGTCAAGGAGTTTATGACCCCCTTCTCCAAGCTTGTTTACGCCAAGGAAGGCACCTCCCTTAAGGAATGTAACGACATCATCTGGGAACACAAACTGAATTCCCTCCCCATTATCGATGAAGGCGGAAACCTTAAATATTTCGTTTTCCGCAAGGACTACTCTTCCCACAAGGACAATCCTTTAGAGCTTCTCGACAGTGAGAAGAGATACGTTGTAGGAGCAGGTATCAACACCCGCGACTATGCCGAGCGTGTACCCGCCCTTGTTGAGGCAGGTGCAGACGTGCTTTGTATCGACTCCTCCGAAGGCTTCTCCGAGTGGCAGAAGCTCACCATCGACTGGATCCGTGAGCACTACGGCGACAGCGTTAAGGTTGGTGCCGGAAACGTTGTTGACAAGGAAGGCTTCCGCTTCCTTGCAGAGGCAGGTGCCGACTTTATTAAGGTTGGTATCGGCGGAGGCTCCATCTGTATCACCCGTGAGACCAAGGGTATCGGCCGCGGACAGGCTACCGCTCTTATCGACGTATGCGAGGCCCGTGACGAATACTTTAAGGAGACCGGAATCTACGTTCCCGTTTGCTCCGACGGCGGTATAGTTCACGATCATCATATGACCCTTGCTCTTGCAATGGGCTCCGATTTCATTATGCTGGGCCGTTATTTCGCACGCTTTGATGAAAGCCCCTCCAACAAGATCTCCATCGGCGGCACCTATTATAAGGAATATTGGGGCGAAGGCTCCAACCGCGCACGCAACTGGCAGAGATACGACCTCGGCGGAGATAAGAAGCTCTCCTTCGAGGAAGGCGTTGACTCCTACGTTCCCTATGCAGGAACTCTTAAGGACAACGTCGGCATTTCCCTTGCAAAGGTCAAGTCTACCATGTGCAACTGCGGCGCACTTACCATCCCTGAGCTGCAAGAGAAGGCAAAGCTCACCCTTGTTTCTGCAACCAGTATCGTAGAGGGCGGCGCCCACGACGTTATTCAGAAGGATTCTTCGGGCAAGATTAAATAAGTTTACTAAAATCAAGAGAGAATGTGACCGAAATCACATTCTCTCTTTGTTTTTGCAAAATTAAATCCCGTCTCCCGAACCGGGTTTGAAATCATCGTCTCCGGTTGCCCATTCGTGAAGCCGTTTAAGGTATTCTTCGTTTTCCTTCTGTTCTCTTGCGTAGACCTTTGCCATAGTACTGATGTAACTGTCGCTCGACGAGTAAGAGGAAGCATACTTCTTTTCGTACTCTTTCTGTTGAGCTTCACGACGTGCGGCCTCTTCGGGATCGTTATCGACCCAATATTTATCGATATCAAGTGCGCACGTTCGGTCGATCCTTCTCCTGAAGCACATATAGCTTATCGGCATCCAAAAGCCCATAGCCGCCGCAAACACCACACAGCCTATAATGGCAAAGAGGATGGCTCCTCCGACGATAGCTTCGAATTTGTTCTCGACTGTAAAGGCGGCGACAATAACGCTGAACACAGCAGAGATTATCGCAGCAAACAGCGGTAAATAATAGTGTATTTCATCGGAGACAAGGAATTTGCCCGGAAATTTCGTATAAGAAACAGCTCTTTTCTGATTTGCGACAAGGGCTCTCGCCTTTTCACAATCGGTTCCGCTTAGTTCTTCGAAGCCAAGTTTGCCGCGATATGTCCAATGAAGGATAAGCCTCAAAACGAGGTAGGCCGTTCCGTAAACAACGAGTGACGGAAGATAAAGCAAGAGAACGAAACCGATAACCATAAAATACCATTCGGCCTCTAAAATTCCGGTAGATGCACAGAAGCTCTTCCACAGGTCTCCGACGAGAGGAAAATCGAGCATTGCCGTTTCACTCATACTGCCGAGTCCGAAAACTATAAAGACAGAAACAGCAACGAATACAATGTATGAAAGCAGGCGGGCTACACCTAAAGCAATGTCTCTCTTTCGGTTGATATAAAAACAATTTTCAAGATATTTGTTTACATTTTGCAGATTTTGGGATGTTACGGGAATTTCAATCTCTTTCATATTTCACGCTCCTTAAATATTTGTACACATTATATTATACCATATAATTTTTGTAAAGAACTATTTTTGGTCTTACCGCAAACATTCTCCCGACATATCGATTTATTTGTAAACTCATAGTATAATACCGTAAAACACGACGTTTTAACGAGGTTCGTATATGGAAAAGCTTTATAACAATATTGTACTTGAGGATGATTTTGCAAAGGATATGTCCGATGCACCAAGCGTTCCTTATCTTAAAAACCCGCCTGAGGTCATAAACGTGAGCGTTGGCAGACAGCTTTTTGTGGACGATTTTCTCGAGGGTGCTGTGAGGGAAGCACAAATGGATGGTCTGCGATGAGCAGGACAAGCCGAATCCTTACATAGGCTTTAAGCCTCAGCTTTATAACGTGGACTGTGTGGGATATGAAAGCATAATGCTGGTATGTTCCAGATAATATACGGCCTCGAAAACAACATCTGCGAGGCCGCAGGTGTGCCAAAAATTACCGAGCTTATCCCTATTACAGCCGCGACGGCTTTGTTTCGATGAACGGTAGGGGCTCTCACCACCCGAAAGCTCACTTTCAGCGGAAAGTGTGCTATGTACGTAAACGCAGAGGGTACGGTCAGCGCGGACATAATGGACGAGAACGGAAACCTTCCGGACAGTCATCGGTCTTCTGCGGAAACAGTACCAAGGCAGAGCTTAAGTTTTCAGGGCTCGATATTAAAAATCTAAACGGAAAGGTGCTTAAAATAAGGTTTAAGGTCGACGGAAAGCTTTATTCCTTCGGATTTACCGACCAAAACGGCAATTTCGGAGGCGCCCACGCGGCAGGTGTGGTGAAATAGACTTATAAAAAACGAGAGAATGTGAAATCACATTCTCTCATTTTGATTTACGCAGTTTGTCAGGAGGAACGGCCCCTTAACAATAATACTTTTCTACCGATTCCAAAATACAGTCGTTATATTTCTCCCACATTTCGTCGGTCAGATCGCAGTGTCCTTTTCCCGGAACCGCATAATAAGCTATGCCGTGATCCTTCTGCATTTTCTCAACAAAACGGTCGCTGTGCTTTTGCTTATTGACCTTTTCGTCTTCTTCGCAGTGGAAAACATAATAGTCTGATTTTACAGGCATACGCTCAACAAGATGCAGAGGTGAAGCCGTACGCAAGGCTTCCTCTAAAGTACCGCTATAGGTTCCGAAAGCGCTGTAAAGCGTACGGGGAAGATCGGGGCGCTCTGTAAAATGGTAAACCAGATCACAAACGGGACAATTTGCCACGCAGGCGACCGGGGTGCGTTTTGCGTAGGCTGTGTACACCAAAGCGGATAAGCCGCCCATACTTCCGCCCGTGGAAACAATGGGCAGAGCCTCACGGAGATCATATTCTTTAAACAGCAGGTCTATAAGCTCGTCGGTATAATCAACGTTTTGTCTGTTCATCCAAGCCCACGGATTCTGATACGGCACCAAGTATAAAATACCCTTTTCGGCATATTTTAAGCCTTCTTCCCTATCCTCATTAAACATAGATGCGCCGCCTAAGCCGAAAAAGGATATGACTATACCTTTGATGGGCTTTTTACAAATGTGATTGTTACAGTAAGCAAAACTACGCAGATTTTCGGCAGTAATTATTTTTCCATTTAAAACACCTCTGATATCCTTATCGGAGCAAACTAAGTATCGTCGCAGAGAGCCTAACATACTTTCCCCTGTTCTGCAAGGATAAAACAAAAGAATTGTAAAAAAGAACATAAAAAATTTATGTCACGGGGACGGCTGTATTAACGTACCCGTGACATATAATAATTCAGATGATATGCTTTTCGATTGAGAACACATTCATATGAGCTTTTGCCATACTCGCAAGAGTATAGTCAGAAATTATTTTTAGACTTGCTTTGCCAAAAGCGTTTGTGACTTGGCTTGTCATAATATTACAAATCTTTCCGGCCGCAGCCTCTTCGTCATCTACAGGAATTATGAATCCGTTAACGCCGTCTTTAACCAGTTCTAATCCGGCGATACATCTATCTGTCGTAACAATAGGAAGTCCCATAGCCATGGCCTCATTTATAACGAGACCCCAAATATCCTCACGTGTGAGAAGCGCAAAAATATCTGCCGCATTAAAATATTTTTCAAGGTCTTCTTTGGTTTTAAAGTCTACAAAATGTACGTTTAAAAGTTCAAACTCTTCTACAATGGAAAGATATTCTTCAGTGGGTTGACCGCCAACAATATATATACCGATGTTTTTCGGCAGATATTTTGCCGAGCGAATTAAAACGTCCATTCCTTTGCGATAAACGAATTGCCCTATACTTAAAACTATGAATTTTTCGGTTATCCCAAGTTCTTCACGAAAGGCCGATTTTATTTCCGGCTCATGTATGTTTTCGAGAAGGTCTTCATCTCTGATGGAGGTGAACGGATAGCGATGAATACGATCTTTTTCTGCTCCGTAAGTTAAATAATAATTGTCGTGAATTGTGCCTGTACTGAAATAACCTTTTGCACCCTTAATATAATGCTTTTTAAGCCATTCTTTAAAGCCTTTCCCGTTTTTAGGGAATCCACCATCGCTTTCGAGATAATAATCGATTTTTTTCAAGCGCATATACTCAATAGCCATCATTCCGGTTAAAGAGGTAAAATTTGCACATACTATGTGGTCATATATACCGGGCCTCAAATATTTCAAAACATCAAAACAAATCGCTCCATCAGTTTTATAAGATTTTCCTTTAAGAAAGATTCCTGTAAAGTTTTCAAACTTATAGTTGAGCCAAGAGCTGTCACGCTCATCCGAGGCCTTTTTTTCAAAAAGCACGGTAAGGTCACAATATTTTCCCAGTTCATTGAAAAAATCCACTCTATAAGGCGAAGGTATGTTTATTAGATATAAAACTTTCATAAATCAACCTCGAATATGATATTAAACTTACAACTTTTTACCGAGTTGAACGAATCACCAAAATCAAAAGAACGATAATTATACATCTTTAATGACTTTTTCATAGATTGCAAGATATTTGTTATATTGCGCAGATTTTTCATAATTAAATGCATTTTTGCGAGTTTCGGGAAAGTCTTTTGCCAAAACAGTTTCGATGCCTTTTATAATAGTGTCAGTTTCATAGTCATCCAAAACGATTCCGCCATCAGACGTTACAACCTCGGGTATTGCGGTAAAGTTAGATACGCACACAGGGGTTCCGCATGCCATAGCTTCAACCGTTGTAAGTCCCATCGTTTCCATTTCGCTGAGATTTAAGAAAACATCAGCGGCGGTGTATATCTCGCAAAGTTCAGAAATGCTGCCGATGAGAGGAAGCGCAAGAATTTCAGAAGGCATTTCTGCGGCCTGTCTGGCGGTCATACCAACCAGAACTACCTTATAGTCGTCGCCCAGTTTCTGAGACAGTTCAGCAAATCGTTTGATTCCCTTGTGTTTTTCCCAAGCTGTGGCAACTCCCAGTACAATTTTTTTATTTTCAAGACTGTATTTGCTTCTGAAATCGCTTTCTGTAGGGCGAAACGCCTCTAAATCTACACCATTTGGGATAGGGTGAATATCGTATTTGTTAAGAAACGAATTATGAACTTCATTGGCTAGCCAGGTGGAGGGTGTTACAAGGGTCAGATTATCGAGCGAACTAAACAGCACTATCTTTTTCAGGAAATTTTGTCTGGCGCGGTTTAGCAATATGCTTCGAGGATAGGTGTGCTTTCTTTTGCACTTGTCACACATAGTTTGCCATTTATAACACTTACTCGTAAAATAGTGAGAACAATGTCCTGTGAATGCCCAGCAGTCGTGAAGGGACCAAACAACAGGTTTGCCAAAGGCTTTAAGAAACGCAAAGAGCAGGTGTACGTTTATATAATAGCCATGGATGTTGTGCAGATGAATAATATCAGGGTTATATTCCGCAACCCATTTAAGAAATTTTTTAGTAGCAGAAGCAGAATTAAATCCGGCATTATCAAAAATACGGGTTTTTATTCCGTCAACCTTAACATTAAAATCAGTTCCTATTCGAATAGCATATTTCTGAAACTCTTCGGGTACAGTTTCTCTACCGTAGGCTATTTTACACTCATGACCTTTAGTTTCAAGCACCTCAGCAAGATCCGTACAGATTCTGCCAGTGCTACGGATACCGCAAACCGAGTTTATAATAAGCACTTTCATTAAACATCCTCCAAAATAAAAAAGTGTGCACAACCGAAGCTGCACACACCGAAAAACGCAAACCCCGATTGCTGCTACACAAAACCTAACAATTCGGAGAAAACTCTACCTATCCGCCAAGTTGGAATTTGCATTTTTACCAAATTCATTATTGGCGGAACAGTAAATTAGTACACGAGGACAAACCCCCTATAAAAATAGAGAGTCCTCTCACGATAACAGTTAATTAAGTTTTGTGTAGCATAAAAATTATATCACCTTTTTCGCAAGTTGTAAAGAGTTTGTAAAAACCATATGTCACGGGTATATCACAAGAACGGTTGTATTGAAGGATCGTAGGGCGGGGCTCAGCTCCCGCCGCAACTAAACGGAAGGTTTGATAATAGACTTATGGTTATTATCAAATTTTATGTTCTGTTACGGGAGGAGCAAGCCCCTCCCCTACTATTAAAGCTTCGAGGTTTTCCCGTTTAGATACTGCTTACGGGGTCCCTCATCCGCCGCAAGCGGTCCCCCTTTTCCTTGCCGGAGACGGCACCCTTTTGTCCTTCGGACATTTCCCCTAGCAGGGGAATTACCCTAAAAGGGAAGGCCCACTGTGCCGAAACTTTCAATTTTCAGCTTTAAATCTGACACGGTCGATTCGGTAATCCGTATTTCTTTTTTCGATATAAAACAAATAATGTTTTAAAAAAAGAAATTATTTGTTGACAAAAGGGTGGGTTTAGTGCCATAATATATGAGAATAGGATGGTGTGTTATGCGAATCATCAGCGGAAGCGCTAAGGGCAGACGCCTTACTCCCCTGCCCGGGCTTGACGTGCGCCCCACTACCGATAAGGTCAAGGAGGGCATCTTCAGCGCTATACAGTTTGATATTCCCGGCCGCAGATTTCTCGATCTTTTCGCAGGAAGCGGTCAGATGGGACTTGAGGCTTTAAGCCGCGGTGCCGAGTCGGCGGTGTTTGTCGATTCATCGGCTGAGTCGGTAAAGGTGGTTAAAGAAAACGTTGCCGCCTGCAGATTTGAAGGCTCCTCCAGGATAGTCCGCTCCGACGCCCTCTCCTTTTTAAACCTGACAAACGAAAAATTCGATATTGCTTTTCTCGACCCGCCCTATACGGCAGGTCTTCTCGATAAGGCACTTGTCCTCGCGACACAGAAGATGAGCGACTACGGCGTTATCATCTGTGAGCATCCGAGTGAGGTCGCTCTGCCCGAGAGCGTCGGCGGCTTTTGCGTTTTTAAGCGTTACCGCTACGGAAAGATCAATATCACCACCTACAAGAAGGAATCAGAAAATGAATAACACCATTGCCGTCTGCCCCGGCTCCTTCGATCCGATAACCTTCGGACATCTGGACATCATTTCCCGAAGCGCAAAGATGTTCGGCAAGGTGATCGTCGTTGTTATGTCCAACGCGGCCAAGAAAAACAGCGGCAGTTTCACCGTAGAAGAACGGGTAGAAATGATAAAAAAATCGGTGGTCGATATTCCCAACGTGGAGGTCGATCATTTTGAGGGACTGCTGGCAGATTATGCGAAAATAAAAAATGCCGGTGCCATAATCAAGGGTCTTCGCGCCGTTACCGACTTTGAATATGAATTTCAGATGGCGCTTACCAATAAAAAACTTAATCCTGATGTTGAAACCCTTTTCCTTACGACCAGCGCTGAGAATATGTATTTAAGCTCCAGCATGGTCAAGCAGATCGCAAGTATGGGCGGAGATATTAAGGAATTTGTTCCCCAGGCGATCCACGATGATATTGTAAAAAGACTTAGAAAGGAAGTATAAGAATATGTCCATCGAAGATTTACTTGAACAGTTTGACGAAGTGCTTGAAGGAGGTATGAAGTTCCCCGGTAAGCGCGCCGTTGTCGACGCCGAAAAGCTCCGCGCACTTGTTGACGATATCCGCCTCAACATCCCCGGAGAGATCAAGCAGGCCCGCGGCATCGTTGCCGACCGCACCGACATCATCACCAACGCAAAGCGCGAGGCCGACGGAATCATCCGTGCCGCAGAAGAAAGAGCAAAGGCTATGGTAGCTCAGGAAGAGATCACCAAGCTTGCTCAGGAAAAAGCAAGTGAGATCATTGCAACAGCTCAGGCTAAGAGCCGCCAGATGAGAAAGGCCGCTCAGGAGTTTGTTGACGATATTATGCGCAGAGCCGACGAAGGACTTACCGCAAACCTCGGCGAGGTCAGAAAGACCCGCGCCGCCTTAAAGCAGCAGGTTCCCTCCGCTCCCGCTAAGCCCGACGAGCAGTAAAATCTATGCCGCGATCTCGTTTTTGCGATATCGCGGTTTTTACTTTTTTGTCGAGAAAAATTTCTTGATTAGCCCCTTTTATTGTGATATACTGTTTTGAGTCGGGAGGTGAACGGATGGAAAACACAAAAACCATTACCACAAACAAAAATGCATACCACGAATATTTTGTTATCGAAAGCTTTGAGGCCGGAATCGAGCTTACGGGCACCGAGATAAAGTCCATCCGTCAGGGCGGAGTTAACCTTAAGGATGCCTGGTGCGTCGTTGAGGAAGGACAGATGCTTATAAAGCAGATGCATATCTCCCCTTACGATCACGGCAATATTTTTAACAAAGATCCTATGCGCGTCCGTCGACTGCTTCTCCACAAGCGGGAGATAATGCGGCTTTTCGGTCTTGTTAAACAACAGGGACTTGCCCTTGTTCCCTTGTCTCTTTATTTCAAGGGGTCGCTTGTAAAGGTTCAGCTTGGTCTTTGCAAGGGTAAAAAGCTTTATGACAAGCGTGCAGTAGCGGCCGAAAAATCAGCAAACCGCGATATGCAGCGCGCACTCAAGGAACAAAACAGGTGATGTTATGAATTATCAGGTTATTAACATTGAAGTGGATTATAAGAAATTCGGCGCAGATAACGGAGGCTATCAGCCGACAATGAGCCTTTATCTCCCCGATAATTCCGACAGAATAGAGGCCGGTCGCAAGCGTCCGACCGTAGTTATATGTCCCGGCGGCGGTTACCACGGCACCTCCGACCGCGAGGCTGAGCCTATTGCTTTTCAGTTTATCGCAGAGGACTGCAATGCTGTCGTAGTGCGCTACAGCTGTGCTCCCGCTAATTTCCCCTGCCAGATAATGGAGCTTGCCTGGGCGGTTTCCAAGATAAGAGAAAACGCCCAGGAATGGAACGTGGACGAAAGCAGGATCGCCGTTATGGGCTTTTCTGCAGGCGGTCACCTTGCCGCAAGCTACGGTGTTCATTGGAACAAGGATTTTGTTAAGGATTATTTCGGATTTAAGGGCGGAGAAAACAGACCCGACGGTATGATACTCTGCTACCCCGTAATAACAAGCGGCGAAAAGGCCCACAGAGGCTCTTTTAATAATCTTTTGGGCGAAAAGAAGGATGATCCCGCAATGCTGGAGCTTGTTTCCTGCGAAAAACAGGTAAACGAGGACACTCCCAAGGCATTTATATGGCACACCTTTGAGGATAACGTCGTTCCTGTGGAAAATTCTCTGCTTATGGCATCTGCCCTGGCCGAAAAGAAGATAAACACCGAGCTTCACATCTTCCCCCACGGCTGGCACGGACTTTCCCTTTGCAACGACCTGGTATACGGTCCGAATATTGATTACAGCGAGCTTTCGGAGATTCAGGTTTGGATAGAGCAGGCAATTCGCTGGCTTAAGAAGCTTTAAAGGTGTTATTATGATCTATAAAGTAATTAACATTGATGTAGACTACGAGAAGTTCGGAGCAGACAACGGAGGCTATCAGCCCACAATGTCCCTCTATCTCCCCGATAACTCCAAGGAGATCGAACCCGGTCGCAAGCGTCCTACCGTGGTCATCTGCCCCGGTGGCGGATACGGCAGCACAGCAGACCGAGAGGCAGAGTGTGTAGCGCTAAAGTTTGTTGCAAAGGACTGCAACGCAGTTGTAGTTCGTTACAGCTGCAGTCCTGCCCGTTTCCCCTGCCAGATAATGGAAGTGTCCCTGGTATTTTCGAAACTGCGAGAAAATGCCGAGGAATGGAACGTGGACACCGACAGAATCGCCGTTATGGGCTTCTCGGCCGGCGGTCACCTTGCCGCAAGCTACGGTACCCTTTGGAACAGAGATTTTGTCAGGAAGTATTTTGGATTTGAAAACGGGGAGAATAAACCTAACGGTATGATTCTTTGCTATCCCGTAATAACGGGCGGCGAAAAGGCTCACAGAGGCTCCTTTAACAACCTTTTGGGAGACAGAAAGGACGACCGCGAGCTTTTAGAGCTCCTTTCTCCCGAAAAACAGGTCAGCGAGGACACTCCCAAGGCATTTATATGGCACACCTTTGAAGACGGCGGCGTTCCCGTGGAGAATTCTCTGCTTATGGCATCTGCTCTGGCAGAAAAGAAGATAAATACCGAGCTTCATATTTTCCCCCACGGCTGGCACGGACTGTCGCTTGCCAGTAACATTGCACTTCATCCCGATACGTATCACGGGGAATATGACGAGGTTCAGATCTGGAT
>CAZRHF010000034.1:19929-20515 GCA_964599835.1 uncultured Eubacteriales bacterium
GGCGATAGTGTTTTTCGCAGAATTTGTTTTTTAAGGCGAAGGCGTATGT
The DNA here is from genome assembly GCA_964599835.1 of uncultured Eubacteriales bacterium. GTDB lineage: Bacteria > Bacillota > Clostridia > Oscillospirales > Acutalibacteraceae > SFWF01. Next base: position 19,979 of record CAZRHF010000034.1, read on the forward strand.
TGATACTCCGATCCGAAAAAGACAAAAAGATGCGAAAAGCAATAAGCCGTTATATATGGGGGTGTAAAGGTTTCGACGGGGGTCTTGAAGAATCGAAAGCGAGCAGAGGTGCGGTACCTCTTTAAAAGCCGCAAACTTTAAAATTAAACGACAACTCTAAAGTTGCTCTTGCAGCTTAATTAAGCTGCCGTCCGACCCGGTAGTACCGCGGACCGGCAAGGGCGTCGATTAGCGGTGAACGTGAACGGAGCAATGCCGATAGCTCCGTCATGACTTATCGGCTACCAAGCACAAAAGCGTGACGGCCTGCTTTTGTGTGAGGGAACGTTGATGACCGTCTGCGCTCGGAGACGTCGGTTTGAATAGGCTTTCGGACAGGGGTTCGACTCCCCTCACCTCCACCAACACAATGAAACACCTCATCCGTTTAGGATGGGGTGTTTTTTGTAACGTTGGGGAGGCAAACCCGAGAGGGTCTGTCGTTAAGATAAACAGTGTGGGACACTGTTTTTTAGACAGAGCGGTGAAGTCGGGTAC
>CAZRHF010000035.1:0-19522 GCA_964599835.1 uncultured Eubacteriales bacterium
CTCAACAACGTCTTCGTTAAGACCGAGGTTAAGGATGGTGTCCATCATACCGGGCATGGAAGCACGGGCACCGGAACGAACCGAAACGAGGAGGGGATTCTCCTTGTCGCCGAACTTCTTGCCGGTGATCTCTTCCATTTTCTCGATGTATTCCATGATCTGTGCCTGAATATCATCGTTGATTTTTCTTCCGTCTTCATAATACTGTGTGCAAGCCTCTGTGGTTACGGTGAAGCCCTGAGGAACGGGAAGACCGATCTTGGTCATCTCGGCAAGGTTAGCGCCCTTACCGCCGAGGAGCTCACGCATGCTTGCGTCGCCTTCTTTAAAAAGGTAGACAAACTTTTTGCTCATAATTTACCTCCTGATATTTACGGAATTTTTTCATCCGTTTTTTAAGATTTTTACCTACTACGCGTTAGGTATCACCTTATTATAACATAGATTTCAAAAAAATCAAGATGTTTTTTCAGGTTGCAGGTTACAGGTTGCAGTGGACAGTGGTTAGTGGACAGTGCGAGGTGTCTCCGACGGATTATGTAGGGCCGAGGGCCTAGCGCTCAGGGTCAAGGGAAGGTGTCTGCGACGCATTTATACAAACACCTCATCCACCAAGCGACCTTAAGGTCGCAATTAAATCCCTGTTGGGATGAAATCCGCTGCGGCGGATGAAACGGATTTGATTTCATTTTATGCGTAGCATAAGATTTCATTACGAATGATTTCATTAAACACCCCAAGGGAAGGCGCACTATATCGCAAGTTTCATCACGGACGTTTGTATAAAGCAACTCTTTCATTCTGCATTCTGCACTTTGCATTTTGCATTAAAAAAGCGGCTTCGCCGCATATCCCGGCAGGCGTTCCTTACGGGTGCGGATGGCTTCTTCGGAGGTTTCCGACTGGTAATCGCGGTCCTTCTCCAGAATGTAAGGCACGCTTTCGAAGAGCTCGTTTAAAAAATTATGGAACATATTGGAGGTCGGCACGGTTATCACCGAGGGAATGATACCGAATTCGATATAAAAAAGATTTACACGCATAAGCTGATTGGGGGAGCAGATACAGTAAAGCTGACCGAAGGCCTCTTCCTCCGAAAAGAATATTTTCGAAGCCACGAAACACTCATCAGCAGTGTTATAGACCCCTTTGTGGCATCTTTCGCCGTCAAAGCGGTCGTTCTGCTCGTTACCGAAGAGCCTGTCCCCGGGGATTCCCTTTTCGGCAAGATAAGCACATCCCGCTTCGCTCAGGGACACCTCGTCGGGCACTCCGTCAAGGTCGAGATGGAGGCTTCCCGGCACGTATATCTTTACTCCGTAGCCTTCAGCCGTTTTGCTGTGATAAAGCTCTGCGGCGCGGTCGAGACGGGCGGCAAATTCCGTATCGGGGGTAAGACCGTCCTTAAGGGGATGCTGAGCGGCAACCTCAATAAGAATATTTTTATTCCTCTTGCGGCGCCTCATATTAAGGATGGCGGCCTGCTCCTTTTCCTTCCAGTATTTTTCGTCCACGGCGGCGGCTTCGGTCTTTTCGCTGAGCTCGAGAGGAGCCTCCTTTTCTCTTATCCAGCCGGCCAGATCGGGGTGGCTGTCTACGCAATGATCGAGGGCCGCCACCACCGTATCGGGGTTTAAAGAGTCGGTCCAGCTCTGACATATCGATCTTTCCCTTACGGCACCGTAAAAACGGGCGGTCTCCTCGGAAAGTGTTCCCGTCCCGAAGGACTCCGCAAGGCTGTTTTTAACGAAGGGAACTATCTTGACTCCGAGATGTACTGCGGCGGCGTACTCAAACTCGGTATAGGTCAGATCCTCGGTATTTTTAAGGCCGCTTTTTCGCTTATACCCTTCTACAGCGGCCAGCATATCGGGGTCGGTGATATAGCGGCTTGCACTTCCTATTTTAGAGCCTGCTGAATCGCCCAGTATAAGCAGGCATATATCCGACCGCTTCATATAGTTATAAAGCATGGCAAGGGTATCGTCGGAGGCGCTTATGTGCTCCATTGCAATGGGAAAGAATCTGTCGCGGGCGAGTATTTTGGAGATCAGCTCCTTGCGTATCTCCCCCATTCCGACGCCGGACGAGCTGATAAAGACCTGAAAATATTTTATCATTTTGATCCTCCGATATCTTTACGCAAAGTATTTTTCGAGGCTGAATTTGTTTTTAAAATCGAAAAAGTGCTCAAGGAGCTTTGAAAAGCGTCCTATAAGGAAGCCGTTTATGAGGGCACAGAGGACGGTACCCCATTTTACCCCCTCGAAAACACCGAAGCCGAAGAAGGAGAAGGAAAGAACTATTCCCAGCACCACGCTGAAGCAGTCGTAGGCCGTTTTTACCTTATTTATGTTTAAGCCCCATTTTGCCGATAGCTCCTTAACGATAAGCTCGTAGGCCTCGGGGGAAAGATAGGTGTGGAAAAAGAGGGAGACTGCCAGAGAGCAGAGGACGGTTCCCGCAACGTACCAGCAGATCCGCACCGCAAGCTCCCCGTCGGGAAGGGAGGAGATCGCCGTCATTGCCAGATCTAAAAGGGTTCCGTAAAGCAGGGCGGTAACGAAGGAAAACAGGTAGGAGAGCCTGAACCTGCGCATAATGATAACGGTTGCCGCCACGAGAAGGCCCTGAAAAAAATATTCTGCCACGCCGAAGGTGAACCAGGGCAAAAACCGCGAGACAAAGAGGTGTAATATGTATGCGGGGGCCACCACCATAGACATACCGAAGTCGGCCTTTTCGGTAAAGGCGGCGGCAAAGGCCATTATGACAAGACCCAGAATATAGGAAAGCTCGGTGTAAAAGGTTAGTTTCTTCTTCATAAACAGGCTCCTTTAAGCAGAAGATGCCCTCGGTGTTTGATACAGAAACACCAAAAGCATCATTATTTACATATTACGACAATTTTTTCGGTTTGTCAATAAGGTCGAGGGAAATGGGAAGAGGGAAAAGAAGCGTTGTGTCTCCGACGGATAGAAAACCGGTTTCAGGTTGCAGGTTGCAGGTTGCAGTAGCGATGTGTCTGCGACGCATTTATATAAGCACCTCATCCGTCGGCTTCGCCGCCACCTTCTCCTCAGGGAGAAGGCTCTCTGACGAAGCAATGAGGATTTATTGGTATATTGTAGGGGAGGGTAGATATTTAAGCGCGAGGAAGGGGTTTTTGTTTTGCGCCATCTGCATTACGCGTAATGGGTGTCGAGCCCCTCGACTGTGGCGGTGCCACACCGAAATTATTCATTATTCATTATTCATCATTCAATATTCATTATAACAAGTTGCGAAGCCGCCTTTTCCCTTTTCCCTACTAAAAAAAGACCCGACGGGTCTTTTTTAGTTATCTTCTGTGCTTTTCCTGGTTTCTTCGATTTCGTCGGCCGATAGGACGAAGGGGTTTCGGAAGGCCTTCTTTATGGGCTTTTCGGGGGTCTTTTCGTTAAGCTCGGCCTCCATTTTTTCGGCGTACTCCTTGGGGTCAACAGGCTTTTCCTCCTCCTTTTTTCTGAAAAGGCGGGTAACCAGCAGGGCAAGCCCTATCAGCGCCATCAGCCCTATCCACATAGCGATAAAGCTTAGAAATTCAACCACACCCTGAGGCATATCAGTTCTCCTTCATCTTCATCCCGACGTAGGCGGCGATCATCTCTACACAGCCGTCCTTTCCTACCCTTTCGCTGTTAAGGGTGAGGTCGTAATTGACGGGGTTTGTCCAGTAGTTTCCGTCGGTTACATACTTATAAAAGTCGGCACGGTATTTATCGGTTTTTGAAATAAGGTCGTGGGCCTCCTCCTCGGTTATATCCATTTTATCCATAACGTTCTTAAGGCAGTATGCGCGGGGAGCCTCGATATAGAAGCTGAAAACGTTGTCGTAATCTTTAAGGACGTAGTCGGCGGCCTTTCCGACGATCACGCAGGATTCGTTGGTAGCAAGGGCGCGGATTATCTGTGTCTCGTAGGAAAAAAGCTCGTCGTTGGAGACGAAATGTGATTCGGGGGCGGCGTTAAAGGTCTCTTTTATGGAATGTAAAAAGGAAGGCTTTAAAAGCTTTTCGTCGGCCTCGGCAAAATGAGAACGGTCAAGGCCGCTCATCTGGGAGGCCAGGGTGAGTATAGCGTGCTCGTAGCAGTTTATTCCCAGCTTCTTGGCAACCTTGGAGGCTATCTCCTTGCCGCCGCTTCCAAAGCCTCTTGCTATTGTTATAACGAAATTTTTACCCATAGCTTTTAACCTCTTATCAGTCTTCGAAAAATTCTTTTATACAGTCGGCCTCGGTCATGATCCGGATCTTATCCTCCAAGCCCTTGGGGGGATAAAGCTTGACGTCACTAAGGCTTCCCTTGACCGAAAATCTTACCAGAAGATCCTCTTCTGCAGTAAAGGTGACGGGCGGGGCGTTAAGCTGAACGTCAAGGATAGAGGTTAAGCTTTGTCCGAGTCTTTTGGTCAGGTAGGTGCTGTATTTAAGCTGATCGGCCTTAAAAAGATTCGCCTTGTCGTAGCAATGCACCGCCATTCTTTTATCGCACATTATGATCGTGCCCTTGGGGATAAAAAGAACCTCGTCATCCATACACTCAAAGCCGACGAAATATACTATTTTATAATCGTAGTCAAGAAAATGGTCGATATAGCCTTCGGCGACCGAGGTGTACTCAACCATTACGCTTCCGTCCCCGTCGGTGGCGACGTCTTCTCCGGAGGAGTCGGCATCGCTTGTCTGAAGCGCGGAGCCTAAGATCACAGGCTTGGAGCTTTCGGGTGCCGAGGATGAAGGGTCAGAGCCGTCGTCGGTCTTTCCTCCGCAGGCCGAAAGACCCGTGAGCATAACAAAAACAAGGCATAAGGCAAATATCTTTTTCATAAGGTATCCCTCCGAGACTGTTTTTCTAATTTTACGACAAAACCCTCAATTTTTCAAGAGGCTATATAAATATTTTTCGCAAAATGAGAAGGAGGAAAATAACGGGCAGGAAAAATCGGAAAAACGCGGCCTTGGGACTTCCCCTATTATGGGCAAAGCCGAAGGAAAATGCAAAGGACTGAATTCCGCCCGCGGCAAGACCCAAAAGGGGCAGTATTTTCCCGTCGGTAAAGGCTAAAACAGAAAAGTTATCAGATATCAGGAACAGTCCGGCTCCCCCGCAGAGAAGGGCTACCGTGACCGAGGCCTTCTGCTCGTTTTTTGCTGAAACAGTAACGGCTTTTATGTAAGAGACCACCGAATTAAGGCACAACAGCGCCACGGCGGTAAAAAAGAAAAAGCCTAAGGCACGGCCGATCTTTTTTCCGAAAAAATCGGTCAGCAGGACGGAAAAAAGGGTTATTCCCTCGGCGGTGGTAGCTTCCCTTCCCCCGAGACAGATATAGATCACGGTGGAGATCAGGGAGACGGCAAGATCACCAAGACAGACCGTAACGGCACTTTTTAAAAGCGGAGTATCGGGGGCGAGCATCGACCCGAAGGCGGTCATTACCCCAACGCCGAGAGAAAGACTGAAAAAGACCTGCCCGAAGACCGCCCCGAAGAAGTCGGGTGAAAGGATGACCCGCGGAGAAAGTGTGAAAAAGCCCGAAAAGGCGTCGGGATTTTTTATGAGCCCCAAAATCGCCAGAAAGCCCATTACCGCCACCGAAAAAACCACCCCTATGAGGGATATTCTGCTGAGCTTTTCGGCCGAGCCGCAGGAGATCAGTCCCAAAGCCACCGCCAAAACGAGGAAAAGCAGGTCGGGGACAGGCACACCTTCGGGCAGGGCGGAGACGGCCGCCCGTTTCATTACGAGGGCGAAAAAAACAAGGTAGCAGGAAAGCACCGCAAGGCAGTTGATCGCAGTAAGACCGACGCCGAAGGAAAAGCTCCTTTTTGTTCCGCAAAAGGGGACACCAACCTGTTTTTTTCCGAAATAAAGCTCGCACAGGAGCAGAGGGAGACCGAAGGCAAAAAGCAGGACGAGGTAGGAAAGAATAAACCATATTCCGTACCTTGCCGCAAGACCCGGAAAGCGAAAGATGTTTCCCAGCCCCACCGCTGAGCCGACAGCAGTTATTATAAAGGCCGAATCAGAGCCGAATTTATCCATAAACACCACCATCCGGTTTTATCTTCGGCTTCGCCGAGGAAAAGATTCTGCGTTAGGGAAGAGGGAGGAGGGAAAAGGGGAAACCAATCTTTATCTGAGTTATAATTTATTTCCCCTCTTCCCTTATCCCTTCTCCCTAAACCACAAAGCAAAACCTCTGCCGCAGGCAGAGGTTAAAAACAACCGCCGCCGTTACATCTTACTGTAACGGCGGGAGGTTTATGTGTCTTTATGAAAATTTGCGCCAGGTGGAGGGGGAGAAGAGCATCAGTATTGGGAAAAGCTCCAGTCTTCCTGCCAGCATATTAAAGCAGAGTATAAGCTTGGAAAGGTCGGTAAAGACTCCGAAATTGTCGGTGGGGCCGACCTCCGAGAGTCCCGGTCCTACGTTATTAAGGCTTGTTGCCACCGAGGAAAGTCCCGTCAGTATGTCACAGCCTTCTATTGCCATTATTGCAACCACCGATACGACGAAGAGGGCGGCAAACATAATTATGTATGAGGTCGTGCCGCGGATGGTCTCGTGGTCGGCTGCCTTGCCGTCGATCTTGACCGAAATGACCGAACGGGGATGCTGAATATACCGCACCTCACGCCGCCCGTTCTTGGCAAGGAGCAACAGACGGGAGACCTTCATTCCGCCTGCCGTAGAGCCCACACAGCCTCCGCAGAACATCAGCAAAAGCATAATAATGTGGGTGAAATTCGGCCAGACCTCGAAATCGGCGGTGGAAAAGCCGGTAGTGGTGATTATTGACGACACCTGAAAAAGGGAGTCACGGAAGGTCTTTTCAGCCGAGCTCACGGAAGTGAATATGGTCACGGAAACTCCTGCGGTAGCCACGGCGATTATGATAAGAAACCACCGAAGCTCCTCGTTTTTAAGCACCTTAAGCACGTGTCCCGTCACAAGCATATAGAAAAGGCTTAGGTTGGTACCGAAAATTATCATAAATACGGCGATAACGTACTGACAGTAGGGAGAATAGGAGGCGACAGAGTCGTTTTTGACCCCGAAGCCGCCTGTGCCTGCGGTGGAAAAGGCGTGGGAAAGGGCCTCGAAAAGGTCCATTTTGCCGAAAAGCAGCAGCACCACCAGCAGGGCGGTCAGCAGGATATATATACCGTAAAGCACGCGGGCGGTATCGGAGATCCTGGCCACCAGCTTTTCAACCGTGGGGCCGGGTACCTCGGCACGCATAAGGTGCATAAAACGGGAATTTTTGTTGTCGGATTTCGGCATTACTGCAAGCAGGAAAACCAGCACACCCATTCCGCCCAGCCAGTTTGTAAAACACCGCCAAAGCAGAAGGCTCTTAGGCTGTGCCTCCACGTCGGCAATGACCGAAGCCCCCGTGGTGGTAAAGCCCGACACCGACTCGAAAAAGGCGTCGAAGAAGTTGGGCAGAGCTCCGCTGAGCATATAGGGCAGGGTGCCGATAAGGGAGATTATTATCCAGGAAAGCCCCACGGTCACGAAGCCGTCACGGGGGAGCATCTGCTGTTTTTTCGGCTTATTCAAAGAGAGCGGCAGACCCAAAGCCAGACAGACCGCCAGGGGAACGAAGAAGGGAACAAGGCTTTCGCCGTAAATAATTGCGGCACCTATGGGCAGAGCCATAACGGCGGCAAGCACCAGCAGTATCCTTCCTATTATGTGAAAAACCATTCTGTTATTCATAAGGCCACTACTCCAGAATGTCGGCAAGGCAGTCCAGAACGTGTCCCGCCGTAATGACGATAACGCTGTCCCCTGCTTTTATTTCGGTGTTACCGTCGGGGATTATGACCTGACGGCCGTGACTTACGCAGGCGATAAGCATATCCTGCTTAAGTCTCAGCTCCTTAAGGGGAATTCCCACAAGGGGGCAGTCCTCGGTGGCAAGGAATTCCGCCGCTTCGGCGCGGTCACCCAGTATTTTATAAAGGGTCACGATATTGCCGTCGGCGTGGCTTACGGCACGGATATAACGCAGGATTATATCTGCGGTGCCCTGCTTGGGGCAGACGATACTGCAGTCGGGGAGAAGGCTTCCCACCATTTTTGCAAGGGGGTCGCGGTTTATCTTACAGGCCGTCTTTTTTACACCCTGCTTTTCGGCGTGCATACAAAGGATTATGTTTTCCTCGTCGGTCTGGGTCAGAGCAACGGCGGCATCGAAATTATGCAGATTTTCCTCGGCTAAAAGCTCGGGATCGGTTCCGTCACCGCAGACTACGGCACAGCCGCCCAACTGCGCCTCTATTTCGGCGGCACGGTCACGGTCCAGCTCAATAAGCTTGACCTTAAGCCCCGCACCGATAAGATCCTTTGCCAGATAGTAGGCGGTGCGGCTTCCGCCGATTATCATAACCGATTTTATCTTCTTTTTCTGCATTCCGATGGCCTTGAATATTTTGGGAAGCTCTCTTCTTGAGGCGGTAAAGTGGATGCGGTCGCCTGCCGAAATAACAAAGCCGCCCGAAGGGATAAATACGTTGTCGCCCCGCTGTACGGCACAGATAAGGAAGGAGGCGTCGAGGGTCCTCCTCAGGTCGCGGAGCATAAGTCCGTTTAAAACGCTGTCCTCGGTAACGGTCACCTCGGCAAGATCTATTCTTCCCTTGGCAAAGGTCTCAAGCTTGGTGGCGGCAGGAAATTCGATGGTTCGGGCGATATCGGCGGCGGTCTCGTATTCGGGATTTATGAGCATATCTATCCCCAGCTTGTTCTGCATAAACATAAGCTGACCCGAATAGTCGGTATTGCGCACTCTGGCAACGGTTTTTGCGCCGCTTATCCTGTCGGCCACGAGACAGCTCATAATATTCAGCTCGTCACTGCCCGTAACGGCAATGAACATATCGCAGGAGGACACGCCTGCCTCCTCCTGAACGGGGAAGGACGCACCGTTTCCGCAATATCCGATAACGTCGAAGTCGTTTACCGCCGCTTCGACCAGCTTGCGGTTGGTATCAATGACCGTAACGTCGTGATTTTCAACGCTTAAAAGCTTTATAAGATTGGTGCCGACCTTGCCTGCACCCACAATAACTATCTTCATTTTTCCACCTCAAAGGTTAAAACATTTAATTAATTATACCCTCTAACCGAAAAATATTCAATAGTTTGGTTAAAATATACAGTTTTTTCTTGAAAAGGCATAGGTTATATGGTATTATTTTTATGTGTAAAACCTGTTCGGGGCATCGAGGACGCCGCCCCCTACAAAAGCAAATAAATCCCCATTGTTACGATACTTCCCGCAGGAGGCAATTATGAATTTTAAGGAACTTAAAAATCCGCCTAAAAAATACCGTCCCGCTCCTTTCTGGAGCTGGAACGAAAAGCTGGATATAGATGAGACCAGACAGCAGGTGAGAGAGATGGACGAAGCGGGTCTCGGCGGCTACTTTATGCACGCAAGAGGCGGACTTCAGACCGAATATCTTTCGGACGAATGGTATGATAACATCCTTGCCGCCTGCGACGAGGGCAAAAAGACCGGAATGCAGTCCTGGGGCTACGACGAAAACGGCTGGCCCTCGGGTTTCGGCGGCGGTTTAGTCAACGGTCTCGGCGAAAAGTATCAGCAGAAATATCTCCGCTGCTCTGCTACCGCGTCGCCCGTCCACACCGACCGCACCATCACCAACATAGAAAAAGACGGTGAGAATCTTCATTTTTACTATGACGTAAACCCCTTCTACGTCGATACCCTGTCAAAAGAGGTCATTGCCGAATTCATACGCGTCACCCACGCCGCCTATAAGGAAAGAATGGGCGAAAAATGGCCTGATATGAAGGGCTTTTTCACCGATGAGCCCCAGGTTTCGAGAAAGGGCTTCCCCTGGAGTCTTGATTTAGAGGAAGAATATAAAAACCGCTTCGGCGAGGATATAAAGCCCCTGCTTCCCGCCCTTTTCTTCGATGTTCCCGACTGTAAACGGGTGCGCTATAACTATTGGGCCCTTGTACGCGATATGTTTGCCGAGGCTTTTATGAAGCAGATAGGCGACTGGTGCAAAGCCAACGGCTCCGCCCTCACGGGTCACTTGGTAATTGAAGAGGGCTTCCCCTGGCAGATCATCTCTAACGGCGCCTGTATGCCCCACTATGAATATATGGACATCCCCGGTGTGGATAACTTAGGCAGAAAGTTTGCCGACCTGCAGCTTGAAATGCAGGTGGCGTCGGTCGCCAATCAGCTTGGCAAGAAGCAGATACTGACCGAGACCTTTGCCCTTTGCGGCTGGAACGTAAGCTTTGAGGAGCTTCGTAACATAATGGAAAATCAGCTCGTCCACGGCATAAACTTCCTTTGCCAGCACCTCGAGGGATATTCTCTCCGAGGCATCAGAAAGCGTGACTATCCCGCCTCCCTCTTTAAGCATCAGCCCTGGTGGAGCGACTATAAGGTATTTAACGATACGGTCTCCCGCATCGGTATGCTGGTTGCCGAAGGCGAGGTAAACGCCGACGTGCTTCTCCTTCACAGCATCGAATCGGGCTGGACCGATATGCACGACACCCTCACCGAGGGAAGTTATACCCAGATGGCAACCGCAAATGCCAACGCCTGGTGCAAAAAGCTTTTTGAGGCTATGATGGTGCTGGAAAAGAATCAGATTCAGTATCATCTGGGCGACGACGCTATTATGACCCGTCACGGCAGGGTGGAGGACGGCAAGCTTGTTGTCGGACAGCAGAAATATTCCCTTGTGATAGTTCCCGAAACCGAGACCCTTGGCGAGACCGCTCTTAAGCTCCTCACCGAATTTAAGGCGCAGGGCGGAAAGATCATCTTCGTAAACGATATTCCGAAATACGTGGCCGGTGTAGAGACCGACAGCTTCAAGGCTCTTGCCGAAAGGGTCGTTTCTATAGACGAGCTGGGCGCAGCGCTTCCCGAATCGGTTCGCAGGATAAAGCTTGATACGTCGGGCGGTGAAGAGAATTTCATAAATCTTCTCGTAAGAAAATTCCCCGACAGAACTATGTATTATCTCCACAACCGTCACGGTGTAGCTCAGTCGGTCACCGCCGAAATTAAGGGCGCATCCGCCCACCTTTACGACCCCGTAAGTGGGGAGGAGACCCCTGCGGTATTTGAAAGACGGGGCGAAAACATAACCGTTTCCCTTGATATCGAGGCAAAGGGCTCGGCTATTCTCTTCGTTTATGAGGACGAAAGGGTCTGCTCCACAAAGAAAGACGGCAAAAAACCGACCGATATCACCGAAAAGCTTAAGGGCGAGTGGGAGATAACCTCGGATGAGGACAATATTCTGACCCTTGACTACTGCGACGTTTATTTTGACGGTGAGTGTGGGGGCAAAAATATTCCCATAAGCGACGTTCAGGAAATGGCTCTTGCCTTCGGTAAAAAGATCAAGACCGAGGTCGTATTTAAGTTTAAGGTAAGGGATGCCGTCTTCAGCCGTATGAGACTTGCGGTGGAGACCCCCGAAATATTCGATATTAAGGTAAACGGCAGCCTTATCGACAAAGCCGTTTTAGGCTTCTTCCGCGACAAGGCCTTTAACCTTATTGATATTGCACCCTATGTAACCGAGGGCGAAAACGAGGTCAGCCTCGTCTGTGATTTTGACCAGAGCGACCGCGTCCGCGAGATGGCCGCAAACGGTCTGGTTTTCGAATCGGAAAAGAATAAGCTCTTCTACGATATGGAGATCGAAGCGGTCTATATTACCGGCGATTTCGGGGTTGAGAGCGATAAACCCTTTACCGAGGTCGCAAACAGAGGCCTGGTTACCGAGGGTAGCTTCACCATAGTAAAACAGAACAGGACCGTTTCAGTCGGCGCCGTCGCACAGCAGGGCTATCCCTTCTTTGCAGGCAGTATGACCTTCAAAAAGACGGTTTCCCTTTCCGCCGCGGAAGCAGAGGCGGCGGTGATGAAATTCTCTGCCCTTTGCTCCAACGTTACCGACGTAAAGGTAAACGGCAAGGATGCGGGACAGATCCTGTGGCAGCCCTATACCCTCGACCTTACGGGCCTTCTCACCGAGGGCGAAAACGAGTTTGAGATAACCGTCAAGGGCAACCTTCGAAATATGCTCGGCCCCTTCCACCTGGCTATAGGCGAATGTCTGGGCGTTGGCCCCGGCGCCTTCTTCCACAGATCCCCCCTCTGGCTTAAGGGTTCTGCAGGAGAGCAGGCAAACTGGGTCGATTCCTACTGCTTCGTGGAGTTCGGTCTGTTTTTCTGAGGTCAAAGAGAATGAAAAAAGCAATATTCTATTATTTTTAATAGCGTTATTTGTCCTTTTGTTTGTTATAGGCTTTATTATAACACCCTGGTTATGTGTCGTTTCGTTTATTCCCTTGGTTTTGGGTGTGGCTTTAATAATCCGAAAACGTAATTTGAAAAGATGAATAAATATGGGTTCTCCTCAGCCTTCCCTTGGGGGAAGGCTGGTTTTTCTCAAATTCATTTCTACCGATCAACCGCTATCTCATCCCCTTCCGTATTAAATAATTGACGAAAGGGAATCCGTAAAATCACGGTTTGTAGGGCGGAAAAAAAGACAAGAGAGCAATATTTGTCTATAAATTGCCATAGTATTGACTTGATGTGCGGGCCATAATTTTATAAAATAATCTTAGTATGGCAAATTAGGGCCAAATCAGGAGGCGGATATATGCTTAAAGTTACTATATATAATGAAGGCGTCCACGAGAAAACCGAAGAAAGAATTGCCGCCGTCTACCCCGAGGGTATTCACGGTCAACTCAAAAAGGTCTTATCAGACGAGTTTGAGGTAACTACCTACACCTTAGAAACTGTAAATGAGATCACCGAAGATGTCTTAAATGATACCGATGTAATGATCTGGTGGGGCCACATGGCACATAAGCAGGTGCCCGACGAGGTGGCCGAACGCGTCCGCGATGCGGTACACGGCGGAATGGGACTTGTAGTTCTCCATTCGGGACATCACAGCAAGCCCTTCAGACTTCTTATGGGCACAAAGTGCAATCTTACCTGGCGTTGCCACGGTGACTATGAGCTGGTTTGGAACATAAAGCCCGGACATCCTATCGCTCAGGGTATAGGCCGCTTTATAAAACTGGAGCATGAGGAAGCCTACGGCGAGCCCTTCACCATCCCCGAGCCCGACGAGCTTGTTTTCATCGGCACCTACGAGGGTCATGAGGTTTTCCGCGCAGGATGTTGCTTTAAGCGGGAGCTCGGAAAAATATTCTATTTCCAGCCCGGTCACGAAAGCTACCCGACCTATTATAACGAGGACGTTATAAGGGTCATTAAAAACGCAATAAACTGGGCCTATTCCCCCTACCGCACCCCCATTGAATGCCCCAAGGTCAACAAGCCGCTGGAGGAATAGAAATAAACTGTGAAAAAAGCAATAATATTATACTATTTTTTAATAGCGGCATTTGTTGTTTTGTTCATTCTTGGCTTTGTTGTAACGCCTTGGCTCACCCTCGCGTCCTTCGCCCCCCTCGTTGTCGGACTTATCTTGCTGATACGTTGGCGAGTTATGAGAAAATGACCGAGCCCCCGAAGAGACGGACAACGAGGCTTAAAGGATTTGAATACGGCGGAAACGAAGTATATTTCGTTACGATATGTACGCATAATGGTCAAAACACACTTTCGGAAATCGTTGTAGGGGAGGAGCAAGCCCCTCCCCTGCGTTAAACTCGGTAATATGTGCGTTTAAATCGTTGCCTGTGAAGGATTATAAAAAGCTATATCCTGCAGACAAGGTTTGGCAGCGTTCTTATTACGACCATATAATCCGAAACGAGAAGGACTATTCGGTCCACTGGTATTATATCGACAATAATCCTATTGATTGGGCCTTGAATCGGCACATAATTTAATTCACTAAACCTATGGAGGTTTTTATTATGAAAAAAAGAGTTGCAGTAATCGGTTACGGCGGACAGGGCGCCTGGCACTGCGGTCAGGTGCTTAAGAGCGACGTTGTCGAGCTTGCCGGAACCTACGATATAAGAGAGGTTCGCCGCGAGGCCGCAAAGGGGGCCGGAATCTTCGTTTATGAGAACAACGAAGCCATTTTTGCCGACAAAACGGTTGATATCATCGTTGTGGCAACCCCCAACGACGTTCACGAGGCCCTTGTTGTAAACGGTCTTAAGAGCGGACACAACGTGGTCTGCGAAAAGCCGGTGGCTCTGTCTGTTGAGGAATTCGACCGTATGTGTGCCGCCGCAGTGACCTCGGGCAAGGTCTTCACCGTTCATCAGAACAGACGCTGGGACGTTGACTTCCGCGCCGTAAAGCAGGTCATAAATTCAGGCGAGATCGGCGAGGTTCTCCGCATCGAATCCCGTATCCACGGCTCCCGCGGTATTCCCTCCGATTGGCGCTGTGAAAAGGCACCCGGCGGCGGAATGATCCTCGACTGGGGCGTTCATCTTATCGACCAGATGCTTCAGCTCATCCCCGAAAAGATCACGGGCGTAAACTGCGTCTGCACCAATATCACAAACAAAGAGGTTGACGACGGCTTCCGTCTTGAGCTCGACTTCGAAAGCGGAAAGACCGCCCACGTTGAGGTCGGTACATATAACTTCCTGGCTATGCCCCGTTTCTATATGCAGTGCAAGGACGGCTCCCTCTATCTCACCGACTGGCAGCAGAAGGCCCACGTGGCAAGGCTCACCGCCTGGGTAGAGAAGGACGTCACCCCCGTACAGAACGCCGCAGGAATCACCAAGACTATGGCTCCCCGTGACGAGCTTACCCTTGACGAGTACGATATCGACCGTCTCACCTCCGACGTTCACGAATATTACAGAAATCTCTGCGCCGCTATCGACGGCAAGGCCGAGATAATCGTTAAGCTTCCCGAGGTTCGTCGCGTGCTCAGCGTTATGGAAGCCTGCTTTGCTTCCGACGAGGCACATCAGACCCTCAAGGTAGATATTTAATGATAAAATACGCTACCATAGGAAGAGGAACCATTGCCGAGACCTTTATTGAGGGGGCAAAACGCACAGGCCGCTTTTCCCTTGAAGCCGTTTACTCCCGAAACGGGGAAACGGGCAAGGAATTTGCCGAAAGGTTTGGCGCGAAAAAGGTCTATACCTCTATAGAGGAGCTTGCCGCAGACAGGGATATTGAGGCGGTCTATATCGCCTCCCCAAACGTCTGCCATTTTGAGCAGAGCAAGGCCCTGTTGCTTTCCGGCAAACACGTCATCTGCGAAAAGCCCATCACCACAAACGCCAAGGCCTACGCCCTTCTTAAGGATATCGCCGACAGCAAAGGACTTATATATATGGAGGCCATAATCCCCATATACACGAAATTCCGCGAGGCTATCAAAGGCGCTTTAGGTGAGATCGGCAACATTTCTCTGGCACGGCTCAACTTTTCCCAGCGTTCAAGCAGGTACGATGCCTTTATGGCAGGGGAGCATATAAACATTTTCGATATGTCCCTTCACGCAGGCACCCTTATGGACCTCGGAATCTACTGTGTTTATGCCGCAGTCGACCTTTTAGGTATGCCGAAAAGCATTACCGCTTCAGCCTCCTATCTACATAACGGATGTGACGGAGCGGGAGCCGCAATTTTCGGCTACGACGGCTTTACTGCCGTTCTGTCCTACTCAAAAACGGGTCAGGCCACGGTGGGGAGCGAAATAATCGGCGATAAGGGAAGCGTCGTAATCGACCGAATCGGACTTTATGCCGAGGCAAGGCTCGTAAAGGACGGAACGGAAACCGACCTTACCCCCTTTACCGACAAGCCCGATCTTATGGCTATGGAGGCCGCCGCCTTTGCCGATTTTATCGAGGGCAAAGACTTAGATAAATACGCAGCCGCTTCACGGCTTTGTATATCAGTCCATACCTGTATGGACGAAATAAAAAGATCAGCAAAAATTACATATTAGGAGGAAACTTCAATGAAACTTGGTATCGTAAGTGCAATCTATGACGGATTCACCTTCGAGGAAATGATCGACCACGCATCGGCCACCGGCTATGAGTGTGTTGAGGTGGCCTGCTGGCCCCAGGGCAAGGCAGAGCGCCGTTATGCAGGTGTTTCCCACATTGACGTGGATAACACCTCTGCAGAATATATTGCCTATGTTAAGGACTACTGCGCAAAGAAGAACATCACCATTTCTTCTCTCGCCTTCTATCCCAACACAATGGACGGTGACCTCGCAAAAAGACAGGCCGCTATCGACCATCTTAAAAAGGTTATAAATATGTCGGCTCTCCTCGGCGTTAATATGGTTACCACCTTCATCGGCCGCGACCAGACCAAAACCGTTGAGGAAAACCTTGAGATTTTTAAAGAGGTATGGCCTCCCATCATCAGACTCGCCGAGGAAAAGGGAGTTAAGGTGGCAATCGAAAACTGCCCCATGCTCTTCGGTAAGGATCAGTGGCCCGGCGGACAGAACCTCTTCACCACACCCAAGCTCTGGAGAAAGATGTTCGAGCTTCTTCCCTCCGACAATTTCGGAATCAACTACGACCCCTCCCACTTCATCTGGCAGCAGATCGACTACGTAAAGCCCATCTACGAGTTCAAGGATAAGATATTCCACGTTCACTATAAGGATATCAAGGTTTATGAGGATAAGCTCAACGACGTTGGTATTATGGCATATCCGTTAGAGTATATGAGTCCTAAGCTTCCCGGCTACGGCGACGTTGACTGGGGCAAATACGTTTCCGCCCTTACCGACATCGGCTATGAGGGACCCACCTGCGTTGAGGTTGAGGATAAGGCATTTGAGGGCTCTAAGGAAAGAATCCTTGATTCCTGCGTGCTTTCCTACCGCTATATGAAGCAGTTCGTTATCTAAGCGAACCCAAGATCCGTACTTTTTCCGAGGAGGAATTTATTATGGCAAACAAAAAAATGCGTATTGGTATTATCGGTACCGGAGGAATCTCCAAGAGCCACATCAGAGCATATCTCCGTCAGCCCGACGTCGAGATAGTTGCAGGCTGTGACCTTATTCCCGGCAAGGCTGAAGCAACCTTCACCGAGCTCGAGGTTCCCGAAGGAGCAAAATTCTTCACCGATTATAAAGAGATGCTCGACACCGTTGAGCTGGATGCAGTTTCGGTCTGCACCTACAACCGCACCCACGCAGAATGTGCTATCGCTGCTCTCGATAAGGGGCTCAACGTCCTTTTAGAGAAGCCCTTCACCGTAACCTTAGACGAAGCCGTTGAGGTTATGAAGGCAGAAAAGAGAAACGGCAAGTTCGTTTCTGTCGGCTTCCAGCCCAGATTTGATGCTAATATGCAGATGATAAAGAAGATCGTTCAGTCGGGCGAGCTTGGACGCATCTACTACGTTCAGACCGGCGGCGGCCGCCGTCACGGAATCCCCGTAGGCTGGTCCACCACCTTTATCGAGGAGGATAAGGCAGGTCTCGGCGCGCTGGGCGACATCGGCTGCTATTCCATCGACCTTGTTATGAATGCTCTCGGAAATCCCAAGCCCTTAACCGTTACGGGTACCGCTACCGACTTCTTCGGAAAGAACCCCGATTCCTATAAGGAAGGCAAAAAGCACTGCGCAGAGATGTTCGGAGTTGACGATTTTGCCTCGGCTTATATCCGTCTTGAGGGCGGCATAATCCTCGACTTCAGAATTGCCTGGTATATGCATCTCGACACCCCCGGCGACACCATCATTATGGGAACTAAGGGATCCCTCCGCGTTCCTTCCACCAGCTGCTGGAACGGCTCCTTCGACAAGCCTATGACCATCTATCACGACGTTGCAGGCGAGCCTGTTGAGACGGTAGTTCCCCTTCTCCCCAAGACCACCGACCTTTGGGACAGAAAGATCCGTTCCTTCCTCGACGCCTGCATAAACGGCGGCGAGTCTCCCGTTCCCACCAGCCAGATCATCTACAATCAGGCCATTCTTGACGGTATTGCCCGTTCCACCGAAGCAGGCCGCGAGGTAGAGATCGAGATTCCTGAGATTTAAACAGGTTACAGGTTGCAGGTTACATTGAACTGACACCTGAAACCTGA
This sequence comes from uncultured Eubacteriales bacterium, assembly GCA_964599835.1. Lineage (GTDB taxonomy): Bacteria > Bacillota > Clostridia > Oscillospirales > Acutalibacteraceae > SFWF01. The sequence goes on from CAZRHF010000035.1 coordinate 18,107, forward strand.
CAAAATCAGAAAATAGGGCACTAAAAACCCATTTTTATAAAAATTTTTTATGGAGGTATATCCACATGGCAGAAGCATTAGACAAATCCTTAGACGCTTTCAAAGACTTATCAGAAGAAAAGGCTATCGACTCAACCAAAAAGGTTAAGATCGGTATTATCGGTACCGGTTGGATCGCAGAGGCTCACATCAACGCTTACAAGAAGCAGCCCGACGTTGAAGTCGTAGCTCTTGCAGACATCGTTCCCGGCAAGGCCGCCGCTTTCGCAGAAAAGTACGGCGTTGAGGGTGCCCGCATCTATAACAGCGACGTAGAGCTTCTCGAAAACGAGAAGGACCTCGACGGTGTTTCCATCTGCACCTACAACTGTCAGCACGCACCCTGCGCTATCCACGCTCTTGATGCAGGCGTAAACGTAATGCTCGAGAAGCCCTTCACCGTTACCCTTGACGAGGCTATCGAGGTTATGAAGGCCGAGAAGAGAAGCGGCAAGATCCTCACCATCGGCTTCCAGCCCAGAATGAGCGAGAATATGCAGATGATTAAGAAGATCGTTGAATCCGGCGAGCTTGGTCAGGTCTACTACATTCAGGCAGGCGGCGGACGCCGTCAGGGAATTCCCTTCCCCTACGGAACCACCTTCATCGAGAAGGAGACCGGCGGTATCGGCGCTCTCGGCGATATCGGATGCTATTCTCTCGATATGCTCCTCGGCGCTGTCGGATATCCGAAGCCCCTCACCTGTACCGGTTACGTTTCTTCCTTCTTCGGAAAAGACCCCAACTATGCAGGCTATGTTGCTAAGGGACATCCCGAATACGCAGAGAAGTTCGGCGTTGACGATTTCGCAGCCGCATTCGTAAGACTTGAAGGCGGTATCATCCTCGACTTCCGTATTTCCTGGGCAATGCATATGGATACCTGCGGCGACGCACTTATCCTCGGTACCAAGGGCGGTCTCCGTATTCCTTCCACCGAGTGCTGGAACGGCGAATTCACCAAGCCCCTTAAGATCTACAAGAACGTCGGCGGAAAGAACCTCGAATTCGAAGTTCCCTATTCTCCCTCCGGCGACCTCTTCGGCAAGAAGATCCGTTCCTTCGTAGACTCCATCAAGGAAAACGGCGCTCCCACCGTTCCCTCCTCCGAGATCATCTACAACCAGGCTATTCTCGACGCTATTGCTAAGTCCAGCGAGGCAGGCAAGGAAGTTGAGATCGTTATTCCTGAAGTTTAATCAGGTGACAGGTGTCAGGTGTCATCCCTCTAATCTAATCAAACGAAAAAAGCCGAGCAGGTGCCCCCTGCTCGGCATACCCATATTATATTCAAGGAGAAAAACAATGAAAGATTTTCCCATAGCTTTACAGCTTTATTCGGTTCGCGACGATATGGCCGCCGATTTTGAGGGAACC
>CAZRHF010000035.1:19532-20465 GCA_964599835.1 uncultured Eubacteriales bacterium
AGGTTAAAGTCCTCGGCTACGACGGCGTTGAGTTCGCAGGACTTTTCGGCTACTCTGCCGCAGACGTTAAGAAAATGTGCGCTGAGATCGGCCTCACCCCCATTTCCGCCCACGTTCCCTTCGTTGATATGATGAACGACCCCGAGCTTTTAAAGGTCTATAAGGAGATCGGCTGTGAATTCGTCGTTATCCCCTACCTCACCGAGGAATACCGTCCCGGTCAGCCTAAATTCCGGGAGGTTATCGACGGTGCTAAGTTCCTGGCAGGCAAGTGTGCCGAGCTCGGCCTTAAGCTTTGCTATCACAACCACGACTTTGAGTTCGTTAAGGTCGGCGATGAGTATGCTATCGACATCCTCTATGCAGAGGTTCCCGAGCTTATGCCCCAGTTTGACACCTGCTGGGTAAACGTAGGCGGCGAAGATCCTGCCGAGTACGTAAGAAAATATGCAGGCCGTGAGGAGATCCTCCACCTTAAGGATTTCGTAGGCAGTAAGAGTGAGAATATGTACGCTCTCATCGGAATCGACGAGAACGAGAAGAAGGACGGCGGCGGAAAGTTTGAGCTTCGCCCCGTTGGATGCGGCGTTCAGAACTTCCCCGAGATCCTTGCCGCCGCTAAAGAGGTCGGAATCCGTTGGGTAGTCGTTGAGCAGGATAACCCCTCTATGGGCAAGACTCCTCTCGAGTGCGCCGAGGTTTCCATTAACTATCTTAAAGAGCTCTAATAAAAAAGACCGTTCTCCCGAACGGTCTTTTTTATTAGGGAAATGGGAAACGGGAAAAGAAGCGATGTGTCTGCGACGCATTTATATAAACACCTCATCCGTCGGCTTCGCCGCCACCTTCTCCTCAGGGAGAAGGCTCTCTGACGAAGCAATGAGGATTTATTGGTATATTGTAGGGGAGGGTAGATATTTAAGCGCGAGGAAG
>CAZRHF010000036.1:0-19212 GCA_964599835.1 uncultured Eubacteriales bacterium
CCTCGCGACGGCCGGGGCCGCGGCTGGGCTTGGTCTCGCCTACAGAGTAGGAGGGCATATTGTAGTGATGGATATATCTCTTTTCGGTCTCGCTGTCGATACCGTCTAAGAGCTGGCTGTCACGGATGGAGCCTAAGGTTGCGATGGTTAAAACCTGAGTCTGACCGCGGGAGAAGAGGCCCGAACCGTGAACACGGGGAAGAAGGCCGACTTCACTGTGAAGAGGACGGATATCGTCGATGCCGCGTCCGTCAACACGCTTGCCCTCGTCTAAAAGCCAACGGCGAACAACAAACTTCTGAAGCTTGTACATACAGTCGTCGATCTTCATTTCCTGCTCGGGATAGATCTCGTCGAACTTCTCGTGAACCTTGTCATAGATGGGGAGCATACGCTCGTCACGAACGGTCTTATCGTCGGTATCAAGAGCGAACTTAACGTCGTCGATCGCGAATTCCTTAATAGCCTCGAACATTTCGGTGTCGGGGTTAGAGGATTCGAAGGTGAACTTCTCTTTGCCGATTTCGGCTACGATGGAGTTGATGAACTCAACGATCTTCTGGTTCTCTCTGTGTCCGGTCATAATGGCGTCGAACATAACGTCATCGGGAACTTCGTTTGCGCCTGCCTCGATCATAGCAACCAGCTCGGAGGTGGAGGAAACGGTGAGCTGAAGGTCGTTCTTCTTCTGCTGTTCAGCGGTGGGGTTTAATACGATCTGTCCCTCAACAAGACCTACCGAAATACCCGAAATGGGTCCTTCCCAGGGGATGTCCGAGATGGAGAGGGCGATGGATGCGCCGATCATTGCGGTGATCTCGGGGGAGCAGTCGGGGTCAACCGACATAACGGTACATACAAGAGATACGTCGTTTCTCATATCCTTGGGGAAGAGAGGACGAACGGGTCGGTCGATAACGCGGGATGCGAGGATGGCCTTGTCGGAGGGCTTGCCTTCACGGCGGGTGAAGGAGCCGGGGATGCGGCCTACGGAATAAAGCTTTTCTTCAAAGTCCACCGAAAGGGGAAGGAAGTCGATTCCGTCACGGGGCTTTGCCGAAGCGGTAGCGGCGCAGAAAACACTGGTCTCGCCGTAGCGGATAAGGCAGGAGCCGTTGGCAAGCTGACCCATTTTACCGGTTTCGACCTTAAGAGGACGGCCTGCGAATTCGGTTTCAAAAACTCTGAAATTTTCGTACATGATTTTTACCTCCAAAATTTTTATTTTCGGGGTGTCACGGTTAAGCAATAAAGCCAATGTCAAAGAATTTTGACACTCGATTTACCGCTTTACGCGTAACATCCCATTTGGTTTTTTAAAAAATAATCAAGCAGACCGCGAAAGCCTCACGGTCTGCTTTTTTCCATAATTACTTACGGATATTCAGGCGCTTGATGATGGAACGGTAACGCTCAATGTCTACCTTGGTGAGGTAGGCGAGAAGGTTACGTCTGTGACCAACCATCTTGAGAAGTCCGCGGCGTGAGTGATGGTCCTTCTTGTGTACCTTAAGATGCTCGGTGAGCTCGTTGATACGGGTGGTGAGAAGGGCGATCTGCACCTCGGGAGAACCGGTGTCTCCTTCGTGGGTAGCATACTCGGCGATAATAGCCTGCTTCTGTTCTACTGTCATTTGTTTCACCTCATTTTATATTTCGTCCGCCGTGATCCAAGCATTGGGTCAGGTGAATCCTCATCGAGGCAGTCGCCCAAAGCATAGAACGCGGTAGCCATAGTAGTATAGCAGAAGACCCCAAAAAAGTCAAGTTTTATTTTAAGGTGGGTCTGGTTATGAGCTTTGCCTTTAAAAGCACGAAATAAAGCAGGGGAACGAGGATAAGGTGCAGAAGGGTTCCGGGGAGCTTTACGGTGAAGGTTCCCATAAGCCAGACGTGGGGGGCAAGGGCGGATTCTCCGCCGAAAAAGAAGTAGTTTACGGTGCCGTAGGCGATGCGGCCCATAAGCATTGCCGAAAAGAGGCTTATATAAAGGTTAAGGGGTCGGTATTTGGTTCTGATAAGGGAGATAAAGAGACCTGCAAAGAGACCGTATACTGCACATTCTACCGTCATTGAGGGGAGCATTGCCGAGGCGGGCATACCGCTTATAAGGAAGGAGATAAGGGGAGAAAGGGCACCGCATATAGCCCCGAAATACCATCCGCAGGAAAGTCCGCAAAGCAGGACGGGTATGTGAATGGGGGAAAGAACACGGCTTATTCCTCCGGGGATCAAGTGAAAAAGTCTCGGCAGTACCGCCGCTAAAGCAAGACAGAGTGCGGCGACGCAGAGCCTTTTAATCTGAGTTTTTTTCATTATTATCACCTCGCAGGACTTTATTATACCACAACAGCTTTGATATGAAAAGAGATTTAATAAAAAAGGGAAAACAAGGGACAAGGGCCCGGCGCCCAGGGCCGAGCGGCTATGCCGCAATGATGTGTGCTTCGCACATGATGTTCGGCTGACGCCGAATGATGAATGATGTGTTGCCTACGGCAACATTAAGGAGTGCCTTCGGCACGGATATAAAAGAGTACCGACTCCGTCGGGAGTGACCGAGGCTTTATTGGTATATTGTAGGGGAGGAGCAAGCCCCTCCCCTACAAGGATAGCGTAAATATTTAAGCGCGAGGAAAGAGCTTTTTTGTTTTACGCTATCTACATTACGCGTTATGGGTGTCGAGCCCCTCGACCGTGCCGAAGGCACACATTCATTCTGCATTCTGCATTTTGCACTTTGCATTAAAAAAAGATGTCCGGTTACCCCCGAAATATGTCCTTGACAGGCCGAAAGATGTCCGGTTACCCCCAAAAGATGTCGTGGCGGAAGGGTTGCGGAGGGTGTAAAATATGCCCACCGAACGCGAAAGGAGCGAAAAAATGGGCGCGAAAAACAGGTCTCCCGCCGAGGAGATAAAGAGCCTGCTTTCTTCCGCCGCCTCCGACGGGGAGAAAAAACAGCTTGACGAGCAGGGAATAAAATGCAAGTCTCCCACCAAGCTTACGGTGGTGCTTGCCGCTCTGTACAAAAAGGCGGTAGGGGGAGACCTTTCGGCCATAAAGGAGCTGCTTTGCCGAATGGAGCCCGAAGAGAGGCAGGAAAGGGGTGTCGTACTTATAGATGATATCAAAAATACGGATAAGTGAGGCGGTGGGAGGAGGCTACGACTGCTTTTGGAACAGCAAAGAGCGGTACAGGGTGCTTAAAGGGGGCAAGGGCAGTAAAAAATCGGCCACCACCGCCCTTAATATGATATACCGCCTTATAAAATACCCCGAAAGCAATATTCTCGTGGTGCGTGCTGTTATGAACACCCACAGAGACTCCACCTTTGCTCAGCTTAAATGGGCTCAGGAAAAATTAGGGGTCTCCCACCTGTTTAAGAACAATGTCTCTCCTCTGGAGATGATCTACCTTCCGACCGGGCAGAAGATCCTTTTCCGCGGATTCGACGACGTTTTGAAGCTTGCATCTACCACGGCACCGAAGGGTTACCTTTGCTGGGTATGGATAGAGGAGGCCTTCGAGATAGAAAGGGAGGAGGATTTCGAAAAGCTCGACCTTTCGGTGCCGAGAGGTGCCATACCCGAGGGGCTTTTCAAGCAGACCACCCTGACCTTCAACCCCTGGAGCGAAAAGCATTGGCTTAAAAGCCGTTTTTTCGACAAAAAGCAAAAGGGGGTAGATGCCTATTCCACCAACTACCTTATAAATGAATTTTTAGACGACACCGACAGGGCGGTATTTGAAAGGATGAAAAAGGAACACCCCCGAAGATATGCCGTTGCAGGGCTGGGGGAATGGGGAATAGCCGAGGGTCTCGTTTACGAAAACTGGCGTGAGGGGGTAATCGATACCTCCTCGGAGGACTGGGAGGCCTACTTCGGTCTCGACTACGGCTACACCAGCGACCCCACCGCCTTTATCGCAATAAGTGTCAATCGGAAGACCCGTGAGATATACGTGTTTGACGAATTCTACCGACGAAAGATGCTTAACAGCGACATCGCGCGGGAGATAGAAAGACGGGGCTACGCCAAGGAGCGCATCCGTGCCGACTGCGCCGAGCCCAAATCCAACGACGACCTTAGGCGCCTGGGTATCAGAAGGCTTCTACCCTCGGTGAAGGGTCCCGACAGCCTTATAAACGGAATTATGAACATAAGCGAATACAGCATAACCGTTTCCCCTGCCTGCAAAAACACTCTGGCCGAGCTTGCCGCCTACTGCTGGGACAAGCGGGAGCCCAACCGCCCGGAGGATAAAAACAACCATCTGATGGACGCCCTGCGCTACGCTTTTTACGACGTGGGCAGAGGCGGCAGGAGCGAAATAGGCTCCTATGCAAATTCTGTTACGAAGGGACTGAAAATATGATATTTTTAATGCTTTTACCCCCTGCCTTTATCCTTGGATTTCTGGCGGGCAAAAAAAGACGGGTAAAGGGGAGGCCGCAAAGCCGCAAAAGACCGTCGCAGGACTGCAGACCTTCCGACATAGCAAGCTTTTTAAGCTACGACGGTACGGGAGAATAAATACGGGATATGCCCGATTTATATAAAATTTTTAATGAAAGGATGAAGAATATGGAAGAAAACGTAAACCCCGCAGTCACAGACCTGCCACAGTCTCTGGAGGAGGGTTTGCCGCCCGTAGAGCCGACCGCCATATCGGACGCGGGCAACGCCGATTCTGCCTTTTTGGAGGTAAAGTTTAATAAGGAAATTAAAAAGCTTTCCCTCGAAGAGGCGACCGACCTTGCACAGAAGGGAATGAAATTCGACCTTTTGGCCCCCGAGCTTAAAGCCCTCAGGGCGCTCTCTGCGGCCAAGGGGGTATCGGTGACCGAGTATTTAAGGGGGCTCGACCGTGACTACCGTGAAAAGCGGCTGGCCGAGCTTACCGAAAAATGCTCGGGAGACGGGGCGCTCGCCGAAAAACTGCTTAAGGCAGAGTCGGCAGAGCCCGACGACGGTACCGCCGAGCTTCTGGCCGAATTTCCCGAACTTAGTGCAGGTGCTCTGCCCGAAAGCGTCAAGACAGCCGCAAATTTGAAGGGAACAGGACTGCTCTTTGAGTACCTTTTGTACGAGCACCGTCAGCGCAGGGCCGCCGCCGAAGAAGAAGGCCGCGCAAAAGCGGCAAAGGAGGCCTCCCTCGGCTCTATGTCGGGAGGAAGCCCCCAAAGCCTTACCGATGCCGAATTTATAAAGGGCATCTGGGAGGAATAAAAAATTAATTTTAAAGGAGAAAAACTATGTCTGTTAATTCTATTGCATCCGCCGAGGTATATTCCTCTGAGCTCGACCGTGTATTTGAAGCAAAAAGTGCCACCGCATTTTTCGCCGACAACGCCCTCCGCACCCGTTTCGTAGGTGCCAGGACGGTCATAATCCCCGATATTGATTTCGAGGGACTTACAAACTACGACCGCGCAGGCGGCTTTGAAAACGGCGCAGTAACCGTTTCCAACACCTCATACACTATGTCCATGGACCGCGCCCGCTCCCTTCAGATCGACCGCGAGGATATGGACGAAAGCGGTATCGCCTCCCTTGCGGGAAAGATCCTGGGAGAATACGTCCGCACCAAGGTGGTTCCAGAATGTGACGCCTACGTGCTTTCCAAGCTCGGAAGCCTTGCAAAGACTAAGGGCAACCTTATTTCGGGCAATATGTCCGCCCCCTTCGAGACCTTCACTAAGCTTGTGAACGAGGTTCAGTCGGTGGTAGGCTACTCCACCGAGCTGGTCTGCTTTATCGACTCCCACGCCTACGCCGCACTCTGCTCCTCCGACGAGATCTCCCGTATGATCACCGTTTCCGACTTTAAGCAGGGCGGTATCGACCTTAAGGTCAAGTCGATAAACGGCATCGCCCTTATCCCCGTGGTAAGCGAGCGTATGAAGACCGCATACACCTTCGGTTCTAAGGAGGCAGGCGGCTTTAAGCCTGCACAGAACGCCTGCGAGATCTTTATGCTGGTGCTTCCCAAGAACGCCGCCCATCTCGTTAAGAAGACCGAAAAGCTTCGCGTATTTACCCCCGGTCAGAACGTCGGAGCCGACGCCTACAAGTTCGACTACCGAATCTATTACGATCTTTTCGTAAAGTCCTCGGCCGCCGACAGCGTATGGGGCTGGATCTCGGCACCCGTAACCCTTACCGCACAGCCTGAGGATACCGTTACCGCCGAGGGCAGCATCTCCGAGACCCTCTCGGTAGCCGCCTCCACCGACGCAGGCTCGGTAATTACCTACCAGTGGTATGAGGCTGAGGGCAAAAACGGCAAGGGCGCCGCTAAGATAGCGGGCGAGACCGAAGCCGAATTTGCCGTACCTGCCGACCTTACCGCAGGTACCTACTACTATTTCTGTAAGGTCACCGTAGACGGTACCCACACCGTTTCATCCGACGTTGCAGAGGTTACCGTAGAATAGTTCTTTTAAAAAAGGCGGCTTCGGGGAATACCCCGGGGCCGCCGACTTAAGAAAGGAGGAAAAAACTTGACAAACAGTCCTCAGAAGATATTTGCGGAATATACCGCCGCCAAGAGGTTCAAGGAGGGGCTGGGCACCAAGGGGCTTTACGAGCAGAACCGCATAAACGAAAGGTTCTACGCAGGCGACCAGTGGAGCGGCGCCGCCGTAGGGGAGCGGCCTTTGGTCCGTCATAACGTCATAAAAAGAATAGGCGATTATAAGATATCCCAGCTCTCGGCAGGAGAAACGGCCGTAAGCTATACCGCCGAGGGGATATCCCAGACCGCCGCAGGGCTTAAGGAGATAGAGGAGCGCCGCGAGGCCCTTTCCAAAACCGACAACGCCGTTTATGCCCCTCTGGCAGACAAAAACGAGATAGGCCTTATGGTCTCCGCCCTCAATTCCTACAGAGAGACCACCGCTGAAAGGGTGGGTCTTGCAGATACGGTGGATCAGGCTCTCCGTGACGCCTATATAAGGGGAACGGGTGCGGTATACACCTACTTCGACCCCGACGTTAAAACGGGACTTTACGCCGACAAAATCGGAGGCAGACCTATCCTCGGGGATATTATGTGCGAATGTGTGAAAATAGAGGATATCTATTTCGGGGATCCCCATATTTGCGACCTGCAGAAGCAACCCTATATAATCCTTACCCAGCAGAGATCGGCCGCCGATATTGCCGCCGAGGCCGCAAGGTACGGTGTGCCGCGGGTGACGGTATCCCGTCTTGCCGAAAGGGGAAAGGAAAAGCTTACCCTTTTTACCAAGCTTTATAAGGTCACGACAGAGGGTCAGGTACGGGTCTTTGCCGTAAAGACCACCGAGCAGGAGGTAGTCCGTCCCGATTTTTGCATAGATCTGCCCCTTTACCCCCTTTCAATATTTTCCTGGGAAAGACGGGAGGGCTGTATCTACGGCGACAGTGAGGTCACCTACCTCGTCCCCAATCAGATAGCCATCAACCGCCTTATAACGGCGGGGGTATGGTCGGCTATGTCCAGCGGTATGCCCCTTATGGTGGTAAACGGCGACCTTGTAAACGGGGACATCACCAACGAGCCGGGACAGATTATAAAGGCCTACGGCACCGCCGAGGAGCTGGAGACTGCCGTCCGCTACGTTTCCCCTCCCGACTGCGCCGCCGCCTACCGCGATACCGTAAACGACCTTATATATAATACCCTGACCCAGTCGGGGGCCAACGAGGCGGCTTTAGGCGATATGAAGGCCTCCAATACCTCGGCCATAATCGAGCTGAGAGAGGCCTCTGCCCGACACCTTATTCCCCTTAAAAACCGATATTTCAGGTTTCTGGAGGATATATCCCTTATCTGGGCGGAATTTTTCTTTGCCTGCTACGGTAAGAGAAGCCTTCGTATAACCGATAAAAACGGGGTATGGTATTTTCCCTTCGACGCCTCCAAATACCGCTCCCTCATACTTTCGGTAAAGGTCACCGCAAGCGAGGCGGTCACCCGAGGCGAAAAGGAGAGGGTCTCGACCCTTTCTTCTCTTTTAGAGCGCGGGGCGATAACCCCTTTACAGTATTTAAAACGGCTTCCCGCGGGACTTATCCCCGATATAAGCTCCCTTATAACCGAGCTTGAGGGAAAGGAGGGGGAAAATGAACGGATATAAGCTTTTAGAGCAGGCTGTAAGGCTTACCGGGGTCGAACAGCCCGACGAAAATCTTAAAATAATCGGCCTTTCCCTCCTTTCGGCGGTAGCCGAGGATATGGGCTACAGACCTCCCGAAAGTCTTGCTCAGACGGTTCCCTTTATAGGAAGGACCGACCGTATGACCGCCTGCTACGGTCTTGCAATGCTTATTGCAAACGCCGTGGGAGACGAGGAGCAGAGATCGGCCTTTTCGGATATTTACAGCCGCCGTCTCGGCTCTGCAAAGGGCTGCACCTCGGAGGTTAAGGACAGTATTTTTAAAGGAGGGTGCCTATGAGATTTTTAAAGACCGCCTCCAAAAACCGCCGTCTTCAAGGGGCAGTCTCCGATATGCTTACCGACCGCCCCATACTTAACGGAAGGGTGGAAAAGGGAAAGATCCTCTGCCGACCTGCCTTTATATCCCGTCCCGATATCCCCGTATACTGCGATAACGGCGCCGATTCAGACGAGACCTATCCCGTAATTACCGACTGCTCGGTCTATCTTTTCGGCCGTCTCGGCAGGGTGATAATAAACGTAAGGGACAACCTTATGGGAAATCTTATCTTCGAGATGCGGCTGGTCTACCCCGAGGGGGACAGCCTGGAGCTGGGACGGATAGAATTTACCCGTTCGGGAAGCGGCGAGACCGGCTATCCCTCGGCCTACACCGTCTTCAGCGGAAGCCCCGTAAGGGGAAGCGGCATATTCTTCACCTGCCGTCAGCAGTACAGCGGCGGCTCGGAGGATTTTTGCCGCATAATGGAACTGTCTGAAGACCTTTCAACCTGGATAATGCTCTCAAGCGACAGCACCTACGTCCCCACCGTTCTCGCAAACGGCAGGGGAGACGCCTGGTACAGAGCCGCCCCCTACGGCGAGCTTCTGGATCTGCCCGAGCCCGTAAAGCCTCAGAGCCGAAATCTGATATCCGACGCCTTTTATTCCTATTTTACCACCGACTCGGTATCGGTGTGGTACACCCTGCCCGAATCGGGTCTGGACGAGGCTATGGTAAGTGCGGAGCTTTACTATCAGGGAAACGACTATCTCTTTGAGGTCTACCCCTATACCGACGCTTCAGAGGGCACCGACATCGACGGTACCGAGGTGGTGATGCTGGTAAACCGCGAAAGGGGAGATATCTGTTTTAAGTCGGCCGACGGAAGGGATTTTGCCCTGCCCTACGGCGGAAGGCTCAACAATCTTAAGATCACCGCGTATAAGAACCGTCCCGACGACCTTTTAAGGGTCTGCTCGGCGACGGGTTGTGTGGGAATCACCTCCTCGGTATCTACAGGGGAGTCGGAGGTCACCGTCTTTTACGGCGGAAGCCTTCGCCCTGCCGACCTTCTTTGGAACAGCCCCCTTCATCCCCTTTATTTTCCTGCCGACAGCAGGCTTTCCTTAGGGGACGGGGAGGCGGCGGTAGACCGACTTATTCTTCGTGACAAGACCCTTTACGCCTTCAAGGAGGACAGAGCATTCCTTTCCGAAACGGTACAGTTTAAGGGGGAGGATAAAATATTTACCGAGGACGGGGAGGCAAAAAATACGTCAGGCTATGAGATAGCCTTCAAGAAGGCGGTAAGTCTTCCTGCAAGACCCCAAAAGGAAAGTGTCTGCCTCTTCGGTACCGGAGTGATATTTGCCGACAGCCTGGGCGGGGTATATACCCTTAAGGATTCTGTCACAGAGCGAGTATACGACACCGACAGGGTGGGGGAATGTCGCTTTGCGGTTACCTCGGGGGACCGTTACCTTCTTTTCGGCGAAACTGACGCCGAGGTTTTGGAAAAGGACGGCAAGGGAGGCTTCTACACCTACCGCTGGAGCTTTGAGGAGAATATAGTCGGCGGCTTTTCATATCTCGGAAGAATACTGCTTTTAGGACTTCGGAGAAGGGATGCCGAGGCAATGCTTTTCCCCGTGCTTTCAGGCTCGGGCGGAGAGGACAGCGTCCTTTCTTCCGACCTTACCGCCACCGACCGTCAGATAATCGGGAGCGTAAGCCTGGCCCCCTTTGATACCCCCGAGGCAAAGCGCCTTTACGGTATCTTTCTCGAGGGCGAGGGAGAGGCGCTTATAGAAATAGCCGACGGGCAAAAGAGCCTTAAAAAGGAAAGGCTTACCCTTAAAAGGGGAGGGGGAGTTACGGCCCTCGGACTGACCGCCCGAAGACCCGTAATTACCCTCGGCTTTAAGGGCGGCTTTTCGGTAGAGAGCATCGCTCTTTGTTACCGTATACAGAACCGTTTGTAAAGGAGTGAAAAAATGGAAAGAATTTTAAACTATACTATTACCCCCGAGGGGATATCTCCCGCCCAGCCTCTTTGCGGGGGATATCAGGGAGAGCACCGGGCCACGGCGGCGGTGTTTACCCCCTCTTCCGACCTTTCGGAGGAGATCGCCCTCAGAAAAGCGAAGGGAAGTGAGCTTTACGCCGAAATTTCCCTTGTGACCGAAGCGGGAGAGGTGTTTTCGGAGGATAAACGCAATATCGACGGTTTGAGCGAGCCTTTCTTTCTCACCCGTCAGATGACCCTTTCGGGTCTGGATTCCACCCTTATCCTTCGCATAACCGAGACCGATGCCGAGGGCAACCGCTCCGACTTCTTACGCGGGGCGGCACCCGTATATTTTATGAAGGGCGAGGGCTTTTCGGAGGAGACGGCTGTAAAGGAGCAGGTCGGCGAGGTGGAGAAAAAGACGGCCGAGGCTATCCTTCTGATCGAAGGAAAGTGCGCCGAAGCCGAGGGTATCGTATCCGACGGAATATACCGTATGCAGACCCTTCAGGCCATCTCTGCCGATCAGCTTAAAAAGACCCTGTCCGCCGCAGAGCAGGCCGAGACTGCGGCAGAGGATGCCGCAAAAAGTGCCGCGCATTGCGGGGAAACGGCCGACAGCATCGCCGGGCTGACCGCAAGCGCAAGACAGTACAGTATTGACGCGGCGGGCTACCGTGAACTGGCGGTGCAGGAGGCGGCAAACGCCGAAAGCTCAGCCGACAGGGCAGGAGAGCTTCTGGTGCAGGTCGAGCTTTATACCTCCCGAAACGAGGAAATACTGGGGCAGAATCTGAGCTGTGCCGAAAGCTGCAGTAACGACTCTGCCGCCGCAGAGCAGGCGGCAGGCAGGGCAGAAGACTTTGCCGAAAGCGCCCGAAGCTACAGCCTTTCTGCGGTAAGCGACGTGCAGACCTATATCGATGAGACCTTCGGAGACCTGGGAGCCGCCCTTGACGGCATCCTTGCCCTTCAGGAGGGCTATATCGGAGGTGAGGCAGGATGAATATCAAAGACAGACTTACCGCTGTAGCCGAAAACGTCCCGAGGGTATATAATGCGGGAGCCTCCGACTTCGGACTTAAAGAGAGCACCGAGGGAAGCCTTGTCACCTTCGGCAACGTCCACCCGAAGGAGCATAAGGTCGGGGTTAAGCTTAGCAGTAAAAACCTTTTCAGCGCGATAAATGAAAATATACCTATTGTTTCAGGCGTTAAATACTGCTTAACAAGTGCCGAGGATACCACGCAAAAAAGAATAAACTTCTGGCTTTACGATGCCGATATGAATGAGCTTAAAATACTCAGTCAGAATATATACGGCTTTTATTACGGCAGCAGTTATGGCTATTGGCTCTGCGGCAGCGATGTGAGTAAGCTTAATTTTTCTATAACATTTCCTGCTGAGGTTAAATATATTAAATTCCGCAATGCCTATGTAGATATGCAGCTCGAAATAGCCGATGCCGCAACCGCATTTACCCCCTATATATCCGATTTTAGCGGAGTTAAGGTAACTGCGAGCGGTAAGAATTTATTAAATCTTGAAGGCAGAGAAGCTGTGGATTTCGGCGGTCACGGCAACACAACTAAAAGACAATTTTTTGGCGAAAAAGGTATCGTTCTCGGATTTGCACGAAACAATTATTATAATGGGTTCAATCAAGACTATGAATGGACAATTAACAGTAATTCATTTTCTTACACAAACAAAGTGGGCTGGTACGGAATAGGGTTTGACTTAAAGCTTCTGCCCAATACGACATATCGATTTGGTTGTCAATCACTAACCGGCGGAGTAAGTCTTACAGAATATGATGCAGAAGGTAATTATTTAGGTGATAATTATTTTTCGGATTCTGCTATTACTACCAAGCCAAATACCTCTTGGGGGATGATAGTATTTTATGATGATATCAGCAAAATTTCTTCTGCGGTTAACCCTCAGGTTGAATACGGCCCGACAATAACCGAGTACGAACAACCCCGTACCTCTACCGAACACACCGCCGACGCAGAGGGAACCGTTGAAGGGGTCAAAAGCATATCTCCTATTATGAATCTATCGACCGACACGGCAGGGGTAGAGGTCAAAGCCGAATGCTTCCTTGATCCCGTAGCGGTAAGGGAAGAGCTGACAAATACAATACTTACTCTCGGAGGTGAGATCTGATGTTTGAACTTAAAGCTTTTATAAAAAAGGGACTTATTGATGCAGTAGGCTCTATGCCCGACTATAAAATCCGTCTTTCGGCCGCAGGCTGGCTGGAAAAGGAGGTGCTAACTGAAACCGACCTTATCGATATTGATACGGCTGTTGAGGCACAGTATAAAATCGAGGAGGTGATATAATGGCCGGATTAGCATTTGGGATCTGCGGTCTCATAACCGGCTTCGGAGGACTTATCTGCGCCATAGCGGTCGCCTTTCGCAATAAAAAGAAGGACGACGTTTCCGACGGACAAAGTATCGGAACCCTTCATACCGACATAGGATATATAAAGAAGGGTATAGACGGTATTGAGCACCGACTTGAAAAGCAGGAAAATCAGTATATCGACGTGGTGACACAGCTTGCCGAGGTGAAGGGCGATATAAAACGTCACAGTAAACGCATCGACAAGCTTGAAAGCTACCACGATCCCAAAACGATCGGAGGGAATTAAATGCGAAAAATAGCACTTACCGCAGGGCATTATAAGTACACTGCGGGGAAAAGATGTTTAAAAAGTCTCGACAAAAACGAGACAAGAGAATGGGTCCTTAACGACCGCATCTGCGATAAGATCGAGCAGAAGCTGAAGGCCTATGAGGGCTACAGTCTGCTCAGGACCGACGACACCGGCGGCGAAAAGGCAATATCGGTGGAGGACAGAGCCGCCGCAGCAAACAAATTCGGCGCGGATATCTATATTTCCATCCACCACAACGCAGGTATAAAGGGCGGAACCGGCGGCGGGATCGTTGCCTACACCTATACGAAGGTAGACAAGGAGACCGAAGCCTGGCAGAAGGAGCTCTACGACGCTCTTATAAAGCATACGGGACTTAAGGGCAACCGCGCCGCACCGCTGGCTAAAGCCGATCTGGCCGAATGCAGACTCACCGCAATGCCTGCCGTGCTTTTGGAATGTGGCTTTATGGATTCGGCTACCGATGTCCCCGTAATTTTAACCGAGGAATATGCCGAAAAGTGTGCCGAAGGGATAGTTGAGGTGCTTGTAAAAAGGCTTAGCCTTACTAAAAAGCCCGTGGCCGCCGAAGCTGAAAATCACTATCGCGTTCAGGTCGGTTATTTCTCTGAAAAAGAGAACGCCGAAAGGCTTGCCGCCGAGCTTAAAGCGAAGGGCTACAGTGCAATTATAAAGGAGGAAAAATAAATGGAATTTATAAATCAGTTTTCTATACCTGTAATAGTCGGTATCTGCCTCTGTGTCGGATATATCCTTAAGAACGTGGTTACCTCCGACAGGGTGAATAAATTCATTCCCCTTATTATGGGGGTTCTCGGACTCGGCCTCAATATGTGGATAAACCTTGGGGTTTCCCCCGATATCATCCTCGGCGGCCTTACCTCGGGTCTCGCCTCCACCGGCCTTTATGAAGCCTTTAAGCAGTTTATTAAAAAAGAATAAAATAAAAAACGGCTACGTTTTCGTAGCCGTTTACGTTATTTCTTATCCTTTATATATCCAAGGTGACGAAGGCAGAGCACGAAGAGCCCTGCGAAGGCGTAGACCGAGGCAAAGAAGGCTAAATATCCGCCGAACTGATGAAAGGTCGTAAAGGTGAGGATTATCCCCTTGGCAAGGGAGCCTAAGACGTAGATAACAAGGTACATTATTACCCCGAACACAGTCCTGTTTAAAAAGGAAAGAGGAAAAATCGTTTTAAGCATTTTATTCCTCCCCGAAGGCCTCTGCCGCCTTTATCATTATGGCACATTCAATGCGTTTTTTGTGAAGCTCACAGCCCAGCTTATAAACGCCGTTTACGCTTCCTGTGGAGTTTACGGCGTTTGCGGCGCATCCGCCCGAGCAGTACATACGGGCAAAACAGCCGTCACATTCCTCGTGGGAATAGATGTTGCAGGACTTGAACTGCTCCAGCACAGCCTCGTTTTTAACACCGTCGAATACGTTTCCGAGAAGGAATTCATCCTTGCCCACGAACTGGTGGCAGGGGTAGAGGTCTCCCTCGGGGGTGACCGCCATATATTCGGTTCCGACGCCGCAACCCGAGACACGCTTAACGACGCAGGGACCGCCGTCCAAGTCTATCATATAGTGGTAGAAGGTGAAGCCCTCTCCCGCCTTTTTACGTTTTATCATTTCTTTAGCCAGAATTTCATACTGACTGAGGAGCTCGGGGATATCCTCTTCCCTTAAAGCGTAGGGAGCGGAAGACTCGGCTACCACCGGCTCAATGGAGATCTCACTAAAGCCTAAATCTGCCATATGGAGGATGTCTGCCGCAAAGTCCTTGTTAAAACGGGTGTAGGTGCCGCGGATGTAGTAATCCTTACCGCCGCGCTTCTCGACGAACTTCTGAAACTTCGGAACGATGTTATCGTAGGAGCCTGAACCTGCGCGGTTGACCCTCATTCGGTCGTTGACCTCAGGTCTGCCGTCAAGAGAAAGAACAACGTTGCTCATTTCCCTGTTGCAGAAATCCATTATCTCGTCGGTTAAAATTATTCCGTTGGTGGTGTAGGTGAAGCGGAAGTTTTTGCCCTTTTCCTTTTCGATACTGCGGCCGTACTCCACGAGCTGTTTTACCACCTCGAAGTTAAGGGAGGGCTCGCCGCCGAAAAAGTCGACCTCTAAGTTTTTACGGGTGCCCGAGTTTTCCACGAGAAAATCGAGGGCCTTTTTTCCTACCTCATAGGACATAAGACCTTTGGGACCGTGATATTCTCCCTCGCAGGCGAAGCAGTATTTACAGGCGAGGTTGCAGTCGTGGGCCACGTGGAGGCAGAGGGCCTTTATGACCGACTGACGCTTTTTAAACTGCAAAGCCAGGGCCTTATACCTGTCCTCGGTGAAAAGCTTGCCGTCATTTTTAAGGGCTTCTATATCCTCGAAAACTTTCTCGATATCCTCGCCGGTTACGTCCTCTCGGTCGGTGTATTTTTCCAGAATTTCGGCTTTTATAACCGATCTTTCTTTTTTGTCGTAATCGGAAATAATATCGAAGGCCACCTCGTCCACCACGTGAACACAGCCTGAATTTACGTCTAAAACGATATTGTATCCGTTCAGTTTGTATGCGTGTATCATCAAAAATCCTTCTTACAGAAAAACTGCCGCAGAAATTTCTGCGGCGCTTATAGTTTTTCGAATCTTATTTGCTTTCCTTGCACTTTTCGCACTGCTGATTAGCAACAGAGCAGGAAGTTTTGCTTGCAGACTGGCAAGAGGTCTGACATTCGCCGCAGCCGCCGGTCTTTGCAGAAGCCTCGAGGTCACGGGAGCTTAAAGTTTTGATTCTTTCCATTTATAAACCCTCCTTGGGAAAATTTTATTTTTAATTATGTTACCATAAAACCTTTTATTTGTCAAGGCTGCTCTGTATTTTCGTCGGGCTTGTCCTCAAGAAGATATACCTCGCCGAAAATACCCAGAAGTCCGCTTACCGTCATATCCTCCAGCATATCCGAATCACCGGTCAGATATAGAGGATGTGCGGTGCCCGACCACATATTGTTGGTGCCGGTGGGGTTGGCGTGGATGGTGACGATTCCCTCAAGGGAGGTGCAGTCCTCGAAAAGGTAGGCCATCTCGGTAACGTTTTTGGGGATAATCGGCGCCGTTTTAAGGCTGTAGCATCTCTGGAAACAGCCCAAAATGTCGGTTACCGATTCGGGGATGGCGGGGGCGGTGACCATATTTTCACAGTCCTTGAAGCAGTTTTGCATACTGACGAGGGGTGCACCGTTTATCACGGTAAGGAGCGGCTCGTATTCGGTCTTGGTCTTGTCGTTTACCCCTGCCTGCCAGCCGACACCGCCCTCGGTGGTTATGGCGAGATAGTTATAATCGCCGTAGAGGTAGCGGTCGCCGCTTCCCACCTCATCGGGGAAGCGCACGGTCTTTCCGTCACCGGTCAGGACCTCGTCTTGAATTATGCTGAGGCGTATGGTGTAGGTTGCGCCCTTCGGAATAAGCATACCCGCCTTTACCTGCTCTATTGGTGCTTCCTCGTTTTCGGAGGAACTGACAACGGAGGAGTCTGACGAAGATCCGAGCGGTTTAGAAAGGTCGTCTTTATCTCCCACACCGGGCAGAAGGACCGCCGTAATACCGACGGCAAGAGCGAGGACTCCCGCCACGATGCCGAGGGTCAGCTTAGCCACTGCGGACAGACCCGTTTTAGCCGCCGCGGCCACCTTAGGGGCATAGGCGGCTTCGCTTACAAGTCCGCCTGCCTTGTCTGAGTCGCCCTTCAGGCTTTCTCCGACCGTGGAGGCTATCTCCTCGGCGGCCTCCTGAGCGGCTTCTCTTAAGCGGTCGGCGTTTCTTTTGGAGGCAAGCTTCTTTGCGCCGCCTGCCATAACCGAGGAAACGGCCTCGGGAGTAAGGGCGGAAGCGGCCTTTTCGGCAGAAAACACCGAAAGAAGCAGAGGAAGAAGCATAGCCGAATGAAGCTTAATGCCGTTTTTCTTCTCATATTCCTCTATGGCGGCCTTGATGGCGCGTCGTGCGTAGGTCAGACGGCTTTTGACCGTGTTTTCGTTAACTCCCTGCACCTCGGCGATATCCTTTATGGACATTTCGTCGAAATAGAACATCATAGCGGCGGCCGCCTGCTCCTCGGGGAGGGAGTTTATGATGTTTCGGATAATGCTTTTAAGCTCGTCCTTGTCAAGGGCCTCTTCGGGGATGAATTCGGAGTTTTCCTCGGCTATATCGTCGAAAAGGGAATGACCTTCCTCGTCCTCCTCGATAAGCACCTCGGTGCGCTTTGTGAAATGGGCGGTGGACTTATGATAAATTATCTTTTTTGCCCATTTAACGAAGGCGGCAGGCTCCTTCAGGGAGGCTGCCCCTAAAAACATATCCACATAGGCATCCTGCAGGATGTCCTGAGCAATATTTTCGTCCCTGACAAGCTTTAGGGCGAAATAGTTAAAATCGTCGGAGGTTTCTTTAAAAAGCTCGTCCCAAGCCGTGCTGTCTCCCTGCTGTGCACGGGTGACAAGGCTTATCAGCAGTTCTCTTTCTATCAAAACGATCTGTCCTATCTGTTTATCTTACTGTTTTTTAGCTCTATAAAATATTCGTAGGGAACACCGCAGGACATAGGCTCTATGTAGTGGGGGCTTGATTTCGGATCCTCATAGGTGTCGTACATACCGCCGCAGAGACCCGAGTGGTCGCTTCCGCCGCTCATAAAGAGCTTTTTCTCGGTTCCTATCTTAAAGGCCAGAGCTCTTTCCTCCTCGTTAAGGTCGGCGTGCCATACCTCAAGTCCGTCCAGCCCCATCTCTAAAAGCTGATCGATAAGGTGCATTTGTCCGCTGGGGTGGGCGACTAAGATTATGCCTCCTGCCCTATGAACGAGGTCGATAAGCTCGTCGACCTGCAGGAATTCGTAGGGGAGGTCTACCTCATAGCGGCGGGGACCGAAAAAGGCCTTGAAGAAGGCGCCGTAGTCCTTATCGGTGACAAGACCCTTTGCCTTCATGGCGCGGAAAAGGTGCTCGTTGCAAAGCCAGGTGATGTCGCCGTTATAGTCGAGGACCTCCTCCCAGGTAATGCCTAAAAGCTTGCCCTCTGCAACACCTCTGTCGAAGCAGTGCTTGGTCTGGAAGGTCTCGTTTACGCTGAGCTTTTCGAGATAGTCCTTCATCTCGGGATATTCGGGGTCAAAGTTAAAGGCGACCATATGAAAATATCCGCTTTTAAGAAGGGGAGAGTTGGCGGTGAATTCAACGCCGTAGATATAATCCAGCCCCTCCTTTTCGCAGGCGGCCTTAAGGTGAGGCCAGGCGGTGGCGGTGTCGTGGTCGGTGATGGCGAAGGCCTTGTAGCCCTCCTCTTTTGCTATTCTGACGATCTCCTCGGGGGTGTATTTTCCGTCAGAATGGGTGCAGTGTGAATGAAGATTTCCGTAAAATTCCATAAAATTTGCCTCCTTTGGCGTTTCTATGAGAGATTATACGACAAAATCGGGCTTTTATCAAGCGGATAAACCGATTTTCAGCCTTATTTTATATTTTTTGGTATTATTTTAATATTTTGACGAAAAGAGTCGAAGGGATATAGGGGTGCGCCGTTGACAAAAGTGAACATATATGGTATAATTTAACCATAAAACCGAAAGGGGTGAGAGCTATGGTTAATGCAGACGAATTGCAACATAAAAAATTTTTAACGAGAAAGAAAAACAAATATGACAATATCCGTTATACGCAGGCTTTTTGCCGCCCTGCTTGCCATAGCACTGGTATTCACCTTTACGGTACCCGTCTCGGCTACGGGCGCGCCTGAAGAAAGTTACACTCCGACCCAAACTGTCGAAGAAAATCCCCCTCAGCAGGAACCGACAGATGTTACCGAAAGAACGGCGGAGCCCACCGGAGAGCAGTTAGCCCTGATTAAAGATGTCCCCGTACCGGAACCGACCGAGGACTTTCCCGAAGCGGAACCCGAGACCGTCGTGGACGAAGCGGAAGCACCCGTTGCTCCTTCGGAAGAAACCGTTATCGAGGAGCCTATAGAAGAGGTTATTTCCGAGGAGACTGTAACCGAAGAAACCGTTACGGAAGAA
>CAZRHF010000037.1:0-19030 GCA_964599835.1 uncultured Eubacteriales bacterium
ACGTTGGTTATGGCACCTATTGCCACGATATAAAGAGGTTTTTCGGGAGAATATTCTTTAGCGGTATTCCCTATAAAATCTGCGGCGGAAGACTCTACGGGAGTTTCTTCGTCAGACAGAAACACGGTCGAGCCAAGGTAGGTTTTTTCCTTCATATCTTCCCTACCCATAAGGTCTAAAAGCTTCATTATTTCATCAAAGCTCTTTTTCATTCCGTCCTCGGGAGAGACCGATTTTGGGTTTAAAAAAGGGGCGGCACAGATGCCTTTAACGTTTATTTTTTCGGAATTTTTGAGCATATAGGCGATAGCAAACTGATCGTCGATCTCGTTATAGGCATCGGTGTCGAGAATGACGTCTATTTTACTCTTCGGCACCTGAAGATTTTTTAAAAACTGTTCGTTGGTCATAAAAAACACCTCTTTTTCCGGTTTGAATACATTTTAGCATACCTTTACTGCCATTTCAAGGACGGTTTCTGTTGCGTTTTAAACCAAACAGGTATATAATCTGACTATACGAAATACCTTGAGGTGATATTTTATGAAAATTATCAAACAGAGATCTTCCGAGGAAATATTTCCCTACATAGCCTATGTTCCCGAAAACCTTGGTGAGAAGCCTGCCGTTATCTTTCAGCTTCACGGTGCGGGGGAACGGGCTGAAGGGGGCGAAGAGCTGGAAAAGGTGCTTGTTCACGGCTTTTCCCACGTCGTAAATGACGATAATCTTAAAAACTGCATTATAGTTATGCCCCAGTGTCCTAAAAACTCCTTTTGGGTGGCAAGGATAGAAAGCCTCAAAAGGTTTATCGACAATATTATAGAAAAATTCAGTGCAGACACAAAAAGGGTCTACCTTTGCGGTCTCAGCATGGGAGGCTTCGGCACATGGTACACCGCCATGGCATACCCCGAGGTCTTTGCGGCTATTGCCCCCTGTTGCGGCGGCGGAATGCCCTGGAATGCAGGAACGCTGGATATGCCGATATGGGCATTTCACGGACTTGAGGACACGGTGGTTGACCCCGTAAACACCATACATATGATCGAGAAATTCAAAAACAGACCCGACGTAAAATGCGACCTTTATGAGGGGGTCGGACATAACTCGTGGGAAAAGGCCTTTTCGGAGGAGCTGCTTGATTGGATGCTTGAACAGAGCAGGTAAGAAGAAATTGATTCACAGCAAATAATAACGGGAGGAGCAAGTCCCTCCCCTACAACCGTATTCATAAATTTTCACGAAAAACAAGGCGATAACGTGACCGAGCGGATCACATTATCGCTTTGATTTTTTATTCACAATTTCGTTTAAACCGTTATTTCCGTTCCAGCACGGTCTCGGCGGGCGTTTCGGTGAAGCCGCATTTAAGGGCAGTATTCGCCGAGGCTGAGTTTCCGCCGTCGCAATGATAGGTTACAAGATATCCTCGTTTTACATACTCCGAGGCAACGCCGTCAAGAAGTGTGGAGGCGTATCCTTTGTTTCTGTGATACGGCTCGGTATGTATCCAACTTATCTCAACGATTTTGGCTTTTTCTATTTCGCTGACACTTAAAAAACAGTACAGCTCTTCTTCCGCCAGACCGAAACAGGCTTCGTCGAACTCTATCGCCATAGAAAAATTTTCCTTGGTAGTATCGGAGGCACTTTTTTCTATAAGCGGTCTGTGTGAAGCGATTAACCTCACGTATCTTCCGGAGTTTCCGACAACGCTTCTGCAAAACTGCCGTCTTTTAGATATCCTATAGTTTTCCGAAATCCCGGTACCCCGTATATCGAAGGGCGTTATTGCAGTAATTACCGATGGATTCAAGGCAGCCGCTTTTACAAAATACTCTTCATCCTCACAGAATACAAACATATCGTTTATACCGAATTCCTCATTCACTCTGCGAAAATAAAAATTTTTGTCGTCCTTGCAGTCACAAATAAGCTCAGCCAGACCTTTATTATAAAAGCAGGTTAAAAACTCGCAAAAGGTTTCTTTGTTTTTTTGCATTATTCGTTCTATCTTTTCTATCATTGTTCTGCTCATTCCGTAGTTTTTCATTAATTATACCACGTCGCCAAGCTTCGGTCAATATAGCACAGATGAATGTTGTTAATCGAAAACAGCTATCGTTTCGGGGCAGATGTAGCCGAGATCCCGCGGATGGATGCCCCTTCGTATAGCCTCGTAAACAAACATCATAACGTTCGGCTCATAGGGCATCGTGCGTTTTTGATCGGGAACACCCGTCAGATGGGGAGGTATCTCTTTTTTATGCGTTTTACACCACAGACTGAGCGGCTCTTTAATACCTGCCCCAAACTCCTTTTGTGCCCTTTTACAGATCTCAAAAAAGGTCCTTTCCTGCCCGTGGTTTAAAACAGGTATCAAAAGCTCGGGGCTTCCGTTTTCCGTCGTGACAAATCCCCGTTCCTCAAGAATGGGAAGTGCCTTCAGCATCCTTACGTCGACATCCACCCTTTCGGGACTTATTCCTTTTTTCAGCACATAGAAAAATTTGATCATATTGTATTCAACGTCCTGAACCCTCTCAAACCCATATCCCTGATGCTTTCTCCACCCCGTAGGGTCCAATGATGTCTCATAGTTATAAAGTCTGAGGTCGCGGGCGTCGAGATAGCTTTCTATTCTCGCGCACCTTCTGCCCGACAGCATATACTCCTCTTTTCCCCTTTTATCCTCGGGCAGGGTATAGTTTTCGGGGTAGACCGTGGCGAAGGCTATCCATTTTCCTCCGTTTGGTCGGTCGGGGAATATCTGCGGATTTTCTCTGACCGCTTCCATACTGTCGTACAGGCCTCCATATACTTTTCTGCAAAGGCTTCGGCTTCGCGTATATATTTCACATAATCGTCCGCGTGATAAATAATGAAATCGGTATACACCTTGCCGTCTCCCATACGCTTCATAAGCTCTCCGTCAACGAGTTTGTTAACTATAGGCTCGACGTAGGCGGCGGCAACACCGATCGCCTTCGAAAGTTCGCTGACCGTAAGGGGTCTGTCGTAGGCAAGGATAAGGAGATTTTGGGCAAGTACGTCTCCTTCGGTAAGTGACATCGGCTCTCCGCCAAGTCCAAACGTACCGCTGTTTCTCACGGCAAGATACTGCGGCATATAACTGACTTCCTGATACTTTTTCATTTCATCAAACCCTTTCCTTATTTGCTTTCTGCCAAAGTCCAAACGGCTTTTTACCGTACCCTCGGGCAGTTTTAACTCAGCGGATATTTCTTTAACGCTCATATTATGAAAATAATGCTTCACAATAACCCGACGGTAAGATTCGGCAAGATGAGCCACCTCACGTCTTACGCCTTCGGCCTCTTCGCGGTCTATGATATCTTCATCAAAGGGCCGATCATCCGCGATTTCAAAGCCGTCGCCTACCGTTACGGTCGGAAGCCTGTATTTGCGACGAAGCATATCGTAATACTTTCTGTTCAGCAGGGTCGAAAGAAAGGCTCGCGGACGGTCAATGATACCGCCTTTTTCAATATAACCAAGCGCAGACAGCAACGTTTCCTGAGTGATATCCTGAGCATCGGCCAGATCTCCGCATTTAGATACGGCTATATTCAGCAGATATTCGGTTTCTTTTTGAAGTTCATTCCTTGGCATTTTATTTTCTTCCTTTTGAAAGCTTTCACTTATAAGTCGCAAATTTCCGCGTTGGGTTTGATGCTTTTTTAATTATAACATTATTTTAGGCAAATATGGATATATTTTTACCTTGCAGGGTGCGGCGTCCTCGACGCACCGTTACAGACCAAAGATTTTGATAATAGAAATATTGTTGTTATCGAACAATAAGCCGCCTCGGGACGTCGAGGTAATTCCCCTCATAGGGGAAATGCCGCAAAGCGACAAAAGGGTCTGGGCGCGAGCCGTACCGCCGTCCCCTACAACACATCAATATATTTTCTGCAAATAATAACGGGAGGAGCAAGCCCCTCCCCTACACCGCACCAATAAATTTTAAACATAAAAAACGCCCCGATATGCACGAAGCATATCGGGGTGAAATTTTAAAACTTATTCAAATACGATGCAATCTGCAATGGAGCTTGCCCAAGAGGGAAGATCAACCGTGAACAGTTCAGTATCGTAATCTGAATCGCTTGCAGGAATGGTGAAGGTGTTTGCGGTTATCTTCTGACCGTTAACGGTGCAGTTCTTGATGATAACCTTCTGACCCTGAGCCAGTCCCGAAAGGTCAAGATTCATATGCTCAACGAAGGAGCAGTCGGTAAGAGTGGTGTTAACGTAGGGCTTTAAAACACGACCGTAAATGTTGTTATAATAGGTTCCCTGTTTGAACTCTACGTTAGTAAAGCTTGCGCTTTCAATGTTGGAGTAGCTGGTCCAGCCTGCAAGAACGGAGTTTGTAACAATGAGATCTACACCACTTGCTCCTGCCTCACCGGTATTGATGGGATAAAGCACTCCGTCACCGCCGATGTTAACGTTGTCAAGGATAACATCCTCCTGAGGATACATTATCATAACGGCGCGGCAACCTTCCTTAATGGTAATGTTCTTGATGGTTCCGCCGCTGGTCATAACGCCGTAATCGTCACTATAGCACTCCATATACAGCTCGTTGCCGTTACCGTCAAGGGTTCCGCCATTCAGCGCAACAGCGTAATTGTTTCCGTAGGGTGCTTTGGTAGCAGCTTCGGTGTCGATATCCTCGGTAAGAACAACGCTGTTTCCATTTGCAAGCTGTTCGGTAAGCTCGGCTGCTGTACCAACCTTATATCCGCCGACAGACCAGGTTCCGTCACCGTTTTCGGTACTCTGATAGCCTTTAGCTACATAATTGTTACCATTTTGATTGGTAGGATCATCGGCAAAGGTGCCGCCATAAATTTCAATCATACCGCCGGTTACTGTACAAAGATCATAACCGTTTGCACAATCCCAATTCTCAAATGTACCGCCGTTAACAGTAACCTTTGCATTATTGCCGGAGTAGATTTGATACATACCCCAGTTGTCTGCGGCCATTTCATAGCCTTCGCGGAATGTGCCATCGTTGATTACAACCTCAGTTCCGTTGCCGTCAGCATAAATAGCGTGACCCCACGCAACTTCGGGAGTGTAGTAAGTACCGCCATTGATAACAACCTTGGTGCCTTCGGAGGCTCCAATAGCGCCTCGACCGGAAACGTTAGCACTATTTACAGTAAGCTTACTGTCAGCACCGGATGTATTGATGGCATAGGAAGCAGTACCTAAAGTAGTATCGGAGGGCGCTCCTACTACATTAACGTTCTCTAAAGTCATTGTACCCTTGTTATAAATAGCAGAACCGCCATTTATACCGTTTGACGAAACTGTTCCGTCGACAAGGTTTAAGGTTCCGTTATTTACAATAGCATTTATTTTACCTTCAGCATTCAGACCTGCGCCGGAAATGGTATTTCCGTTAAGATCAAGAACAACGGTAGTGCCTGCGGCAACCGAAGCGGTCTCGGTCAGTTCAATATCAGCATCTAAGGTAATGTAAGCGTCTTTTCCTGAAGCGAACAGGGCAAGAAGTTCATCGGCGGTAGATACTCCGAAAGAAGCCAGCTCGTCATACATATTGTCAAAGCTGTCGGCTTCGGCGGTGAACTGGGTAGCGGTAAGGTTGACACCCAGTTTAATCACGGGAATATCGGTGCCGTTGTGGTTAGCGACGTTGCCTACGGTTTCGGGCATATATACTACAAGAGCTACGTAATCAGCGGGGCCTTTGGACTCGATGGAATTTGCCTTAGTGTAGCCGTCAGAAATCTTCTGTCCGTTTACTACGGCAGCTCTTGCGGCGTCACGGTCTGCGAATTCCTCACTCTGATCCTCCACCGCTCCGAAATAGATGTGATCGGAAAGTTTAAAGGTGTCTCCGTCCTGATTTTTACCCTCGGTTTCGCTGACGATGTTAACGCCGAGCTGATACTTAAGGGCAAGGGAACCTGCATTGGATACCTTAAGATATACTACCTCAGTATATCCGGGCTCCCAAAGGGTCTCTTCAGAAAAAAGCTTTGTATTCTCGTTTACTTCTACCCATTTATCGGTGTCGGTATCGAAGTACTCAAGAACGACATCAAGATTACCGGACTGAATAATATTATTCATACTGGTAACGCTGTCGGTGAACCAGGCGAAGGTAGAGCCGACCAGCATAGAGATGCAGACGATCAGTGATAATACTGCCGAAAGCAACGCTTTTTTGGTTGATTTTACTTTCATTTTAATTTTCCTCCTAAGTTTTTTAAAAACAGAAAATTTAACGGGAGTTTCGGTCTTATTATTGGCCTCTAAGACCTGATGTGGAATTCCGTCCCGATGACTTTGCCTGACGCATTGTGCATTATGCACAAAAAAGTCAACAAAGCCCCCCCCCGATGGTCATTTTGACCAAACGAGAGAAGGCTTTTATGTAACTTCCGTTTTTATGGGTCGATTATAGCACACATTTTTATAAAAGTCAATGTTTTTGTAGTGAATACTTATGCGGGTTGCAGGGAAAGGGAAGGCTCACTTTTACATAAGTTTCATCACAGACATTCATTCTGCACTTTGCATTTTGCATTAAAAAAGCGGTGCAACCGCACCTTCCTGCTTTTCCCTCTTGACATTTTCTTTCGGGAGGAGTATTATATTTATCAGAACATTTGTTCTTTTTTATTTTGCCGTTTTTGGGGGTGCAGGTGTGGACAGGGTGATCTTTCATTTAGACTGTAACAAGTTTTTTGCATCGGTGGAGTGTTTACACCGTCCCGAAATAAGGGAGCTTCCCGTAGCGGTCGGTGGCAGAGCCGAAAAACGGCACGGAATCGTGCTGACGGCAAATCAGATAGCGGCAAAATACGGGGTAAAGACGGCCGAGCCGCTGTGGCAGGCCAAAAACAAATGCCCCGATCTTTTGGTGGTACCGCCGAATTATCCACTTTACGTCAGATTTTCGCGGCTGGTTAAGGAGATATGCGCCGACTACACCGATAAGGTAGAGTCCTTCGGACTTGACGAAAGCTGGCTGGACGTTACCGACAACGTAAAAAACCTGACTCAGGGCGAGCTTCTTGCCCACAAGATCAGAGAAAGGGTCAAGTTTGAACTGGGCATTACCGTTTCGGTAGGGGTCTCATGGAACAAGGTTTTTTCCAAGCTCGGCTCGGATTATAAAAAACCCGACGCGGTGACGGTATTTTCAAAAGAAAACTACCGCGAAAAGGTATTTCCCCTTCCCTGCCGCGACCTGCTTTACATCGGCCCCGCTACCGAAAGAAAGCTTACTGCACGAGGCATTTTCACCATCGGCGATGTAGCCGCCGCAGGTCCCGACGGGCTTTCTGCCTTTTTGGGCAAAAACGGCTATATGCTTTACGCCTTTGCGGCAGGTCTTGAGGACAGCGAGGTTAAAAACATCAACCACGAGGCAGGTATAAAATCGGTCGGAAACTCGGTTACGGCTCCCCGTGACCTTATATCCTACGAAGATATAAAGCTGACCTTTACCGTACTTGCCGAGACGGTTGCGAGGCGGCTCCGTGACCACGGAATAAGATGTAAAACGGTTGGGATCTCGGTCAGAGACAGCAGGCTTGAAACCTACACAAGACAGGCTCCGCTACCCTCTCCTTCGGCCTCCTCCGAGACCCTTATCAAAACGGCTATGGAGCTTTTCAAAGCTTCGGAAACCGAGCCTTTTAAGATCCGAAGCATCGGCATCTGCGCCTTCGACCTCTGCTCGGAGGATCTTTCGGTTCAGTTTGATATGTTCGGTGAAGTCAAGGACAATGAGCGGGCAGAAAGGCTTGAAAAGGCTGTGGATATTCTTAAATACCGCTTCGGAAACGAGTGTATCAGACGGGCTTCCGCCCTGTCGGATATGAAGCTTACCGATTTTGACCCTTATGAAGATCACAGGGTACACCCTGAAGGATGGTTCAGATTATGAGATATAAAAAGACATACGTGGAGGTCACCGCACGGTTTGACACCGAGGGCAGGGTGATACCCCTTAAAATTTTGTGGGAGGACGGTTCCTCCTTTTTTATCGACAAGGTGCTTGACATCCGTCACGCTGCCTCCTTAAAGGCGGGAGGAGCGGGTATAAGATATACCTGCAGGATAAATATGACCGAAAAATATCTATTTTTGGAAGAAAATCGGTGGTTTGTGGAGGAAATCTTAAAAGATTAGTGTTGTAAAATCCGACTTGTTTTGATATAATATTATCACTTATTATTTTGAGGTGACCAAAGTTGGATTTTAAAGAGAAATATCTTCACTGGTGTGAAAACGCCGATGAGACTACCGCAAAGGAGCTTAAATCCCTTGAGGGTAACGAGACCGAGATCAAGGACAGATTTTATAAGGATCTTGAATTCGGTACCGCAGGACTTCGCGGTGTTATCGGTGCAGGAAGCAACCGTATAAATAAATACACAGTAGCCAAGGCCAGTGAGGGCTTTGCACGCTATATCGAGTCTAAAGGCGATACCGCCAAGGAGGAAGGCGTTGTTATCGCCCACGATAACCGCCACGGAGGAAGGCTTTTTGCCGAGGTTACGGCAGGAGTTCTGGCTTCTCACGGCATTAAGGTCTATCTTTTCGAGTCCCTCCGCACCACCCCCGAGCTTTCCTTTGCGGTAAGATATCTTGGCTGCTTCGGCGGCGTTGTTATAACCGCTTCCCATAATCCTCCCGAGTATAACGGCTATAAGCTTTATGACCAAAACGGATGTCAGCTTATTCCCGCTATAGCCGACGAGGTTACAAAGTATGTTAACGGTGTTTCCGACGAGCTAAACGTTAAGTTTTTAAGCCTCGAAGATGCAGGAGAGCTTATCGAAACGGTTGGCGAAGAGATCGACGAGACCTATTACGAAGAGGTCCTGGCACTTCAGTTCGACCCCGAAGAGGAAAGGGACATCAAGGTCGTTTACACCCCTCAGCACGGTACCGGAAACATCCCCGTCCGTGACGTTTTGGACGAGGCAGGTTATATGGTACTGCCCGTTCTTTCCCAGTGTGACCCCGACCCCGATTTTTCGGGCACCAAGAGTCCCAACCCCGAGGTTCCTGCGGCTTATGATGCGGCAATAGAGCTTATGCGTGAGCATAAGGCCGATATCGCTATCGCCACCGACCCCGACTGCGACCGTTTGGGTGCGGTTATAAACTGCGGTGAAAACGATTATCGGCTTATGACGGGAAACCAGTCGGGCGCCCTTATCCTTCACTACATACTGACCCGTATGACCGAGCAGGACTGTCTGCCCGATAATGCGGTTATGATAAACACGGTGGTTACCTCCACCCTTGGCGACAAGGTCGCAGAAAGCTTTGGGGTTAAGGTTGAAAAGACCCTTACAGGCTTTAAGTTTATCGGAGATAAGATAAAAGAGCACAACGAAAAGGGCGACCTTGAATACGTTTTCGGATACGAGGAGAGCTACGGATGTCTTGTAGGCGATTTTGCCCGTGATAAGGACGCCGTTCAGGCCTCCCTTATGTTCTGCGAGGCGGCCGACTATTATAAGAAGCAGGGCAAGACCCTCTTTGACGTTTTAGAGGAGCTTTTCGATACCCACGGCTATTTCCTCGACACCCAGTCCAGCACCTTCTTCAGAGGAATCGACGGCAGTGACCGTATGAACGCTCTGCTTGACGGAATGAGAAAGAATCCCATAACCGAGGCGGCAGGAATCGAGGTTACTTCGGTCGAAGATTTCCTCCTTTCTCCCCCCGAAGGCTTCGTCCCCTCCAACGTACTTCGTTATAATCTTGCCGACGGAAGCTTTGTCGCCATCCGTCCTTCCGGCACCGAGCCCAAATGCAAGGTCTACTACTGCGTAAGAGGGGAAGACAAGGCAGATGCCGAAGCTAAGCTTTCGGCTCTTAAAGATGTTTTTGACGTAAAGGCCTGATGTTATGAAATTTTTCGGTCACCTGAGAACAATACTAAAGCACCGACACAAGGTTATGCTCCATTGCTTTAAGGCAGGTATTCCTTTAAGGGGAATGCTTCACGACCTTTCGAAGTTTTCGCCCTCAGAGTTTATTGCCGGAGTAAAATACTTTCAGGGAAACCGAAGCCCTAACGAGATGGAGCGGGAGGTATTCGGATATTCGGCGGCCTGGATGCACCACAAGGGCAGAAACCGTCATCATTTCGAGTATTGGAACGACGTTGACCCCAAGACCAAAAGATATGCGCCGGTTAAAATGCCGATAAAGTTTTTTAAGGAAATGTTTTGCGATCGGGTTGCCGCCAGCAAGATATATCAGGGGAAAAAGTACATCGACGCCTACCCTCTTGAGTATTTTTTGCGCGGAAACGCCAGGCTTTATATGCACAAGGAAACGGCGGCACTTTTGGAAAAATGCCTTACAATGCTCAGGGACGAGGGTGAAAAGGCAACCTTTAAGTATATTAAAAATTTAAAAGAGTATTAAAAAACAGCAGGAGAGATCCTGCTGTTTTTTTACGGTCACTTGCACGTATGATCCTATAACACATAATAAATTCTCTGCAAATAATAACGGGAGGAGCAAGCCCCTCCCCTACAATGAATACCGAAGAAGTAGTTTCTTCTTCCGCCGAGATCCCGTCACCGCGGTGCCGCGCTTCGCGTTCGACAGGCTCAGGATGACCCGGCGGAGGAAAGCTTATATATGTGGCGGAGCCACACCTTTTTATTATTTTCTATTTGCTTTCCCTTGTGCCTTAAGGTCGTTTATGGCTATTACAAGGCTGGCGGAGATCACGAGGGCGGAGCCGAGGATCTTATATATGGAGGAATCATCTCCCAGGACAATTATGCCGACCAAGACCCCTGTAAATGGCTCAAGAGCGCTGAGGATGGAGGATCGACTGCCGCCGATGATGAAAACACTTTGCTGATATAAAAGGACGGCTCCCACCGTTACCGAAAGGGCAAATAATATGCAAAGTTCCCAGCCGAGGAGGGTATGCGGCAAAGAGAGATTTCCCGTTACTATACAGCTTATGAGGGTGAGCACGCCACCCACCGAGCAGACGTAAAAGCTGAAGGTTGCGGCGGGAATATCTTTATATTTAAAGGTCGCGAGCAGAAGGACGTATATGGCGCAGGTAACTCCCGAAAGCAGAGCGAGACCCGCCCCCAAAAGATTCAGCCCTTCCTTCCCGTCATAGCAAAACACTATTCCTCCGACACAGAGGGCGAGGCTCAGCATTCCCGCAACGGTTGCTTTTTCTCTCAGGAATATCATTCCTCCAACCACAACAAAGGCGGGATAGATAAAGTGGATAACGGTGGCGGCGGAGGAGTCAATGAAGGTATATGAGCTGAGGAGAAGCAGAGGGGTTATACACATTCCCATAACGCCTACCGAAAGTATTCCCGGGAGGGCTTTTTTTGTGATTTTCAAGGTCTTTTCCTTTTTTAGAGCAATAGCCGCCAAAACGGGCAGAGCCAGAAGATTTCTAAGGGCAACGAGGGTAATGGGGTTCACGCCCTCTTTATAGATATAAGTCGACATCAAGGGCATAAGTCCGTAGATCACCGCACTGGCAACTGCGGCAATATAGCCCTTTAACATACGTGAGTTCATAAGGTCACCTTCTTTTCCCTTAATTATAATTGTATGGTGACGTATTAAAATATCTAAATATGACCGTTTGTATATTTTTGAACATATTTTATTGTATTTATTGGGATTTATGATATAATTAAAAAAGATATCCAACGAAAGGCGAAGGCTTATGTTGTTTGACGATTTGCATATTTTTGAAATAGTATCGGTGACGAAATATTTTGATCAAAAACACCTTTATCCTATGAAAAATGCGGACAGGCTTCATTGCGGCTTTATTTTAAACGAGGGCGGTACAGAATATTATCACTTTAAGGACAGAGATATCACCGTTTCTCCCGGAAATATGCTGTTTATCCCTAAGGGAGAGGCTTACACGATAGATATGGACGATGAGGCAAACGTATCTCTCTGTATAAATTTTGAGGTCTTTATGAGTGAAAAGCTACGACCCTTTAAGGTTTGTTTCGATAAACCTGCGCAGGTGCGCTCCCTTTTTGCCGATGCCGAACTTTTATGGAAAAGCAAAAAGGTGGGATATAAGGCCGACTGTATGAGCGTTTTACATAAGGTCATCGCAAGGGGTCAGCGGCAGGAATTTGAGGGGCTCCACCCAAATAACCTTGCCAAGATAAAAGAGGCGGTGGAATATCTCGGCGAGCATTATACCGACCCCGATTTTAAGATAAGCAGCCTTTATGAGCTTTCGGGGCTCAGTCCGAAATATTTCGGAACGCTTTTTAAAACTCAGTTCGGAATGTCACCCAAAGAGTATGCCGTATATCTGCGGATAGAGCGGGCGAAGGAGCTGCTTCTGAGTGAAAGGCTGACCGTCACCGATATCGGCGAAGAGCTCGGTTTTTCAGACCTTTATCATTTCAGCAAGGTCTTTAAAGAAAAGACCTCCTTTTCCCCTACCGAATTCAAAGCATTTAACCGATAATTTTTTGTTGACTTTAATTTTTAATGTGATAAGATAACCTTAGCAATTCAAGGAGGGCAAATTATGGTTACTTTAAACGATATATTATCGGCTCTGAAAAGGCTGGGTATAGAGAATGGCGACACGGTGCTCGTTCATTCTTCCCTGAAAAGCTTCGGCCGTGTGGAAAAGGGTGCTGACGACGTTATTGACGCTCTTATTTCAGCAGTAGGAAATGAAGGTACGGTGGTTATGCCCACCCTTGCCATGAAAAATTTTAATGATGCTTACGACACCTGGCATATAACTAAGCCCTCTGACACCGGACTTATTACCGAGGTATTCAGACAAAGGTCTGATGCCATCAGGAGCGATCAGGCTACCCATTCGGTGGCGGCAACAGGCAAGAACGCTGAATATCTTACCAAAACCCACGGACAAAGCGGTCTTCGAATTGGTATTTACGGAAATTCTCCCTTTGCGAAGGATTCGCCCTGGCAAAAGCTTTATGATATGAACGCGAAGGTCATTATGTTGGGGGTCACATACGAAAAGCTCACCTTCAGACATCTTTGCGAATATACCCTTGTAGACAGGGCGCTTAACATCGCAAAAGAGAAGGGTAAATGCGAGGAGTTTGCAAAATTTATCTGCACCTTTGAAACCCGTCCTTTAAGAAGTGAGAGCCTTTTCTGGCCTTACCTCAACCACGAAAAGTTTGAGGAAGAAATTTATAAAAACGGCTTTAGTACCGAAGTCCCCTGCGGTGATGCGGTGCTTAAATGCATCAGGGCTAAAGACGTCTGCGACTTTATGATGGAATATGCATGGGGTAGCCCCGACGACTGGTATGAGCCCCATATCGCCGAGTGGTATAAAAGAATTAAAGCTCTTTAGGAGGCAGTCTTATGTCGTACAATATCAAGGACAATCCCCTCTTTCCACAGCCCGAAATGACCTTTATTGAAGACCTTAAAAAGCCGTTATTTGAGACAAAGCCCGACTTTTTCGGCCATCGCATCAAGGAAAACGGCGAGATAGATCTCGGCGGCGCATACCTTGTGTGCGAATTTCCCGATGATGAGGGGCTTTTAGAGACGGCTTATGACGATTTTAACAACTTTTTAAAGGTTTATGAGATCGGCGGTAATCGCTTCCCCGTCACGGTGTGCTTTGCCGAGACCTCCTGCTTCGAGGAATACACTCTTACCGTCTCTGAAGGCGGTATTTCGATCTGCGCCGCAGATACCGAAGGGATAAGACGCGGTCTTATATATCTTGAGGATCTTATTATTGAAAGTGAGGCTCCCTTTCTTACTGCACGGGAGGTAACACGGCGACCTGTTATAAAATCCCGAATAACCCGAAGCTATTTCAGCCCTACAAACCGTCCGCCTTTTAATATTGACGAGCTTTCAAACGAGGTAGATTACTACCCCGACGAATATTTAAACCGCATTGCCCACGACGGCAATAACGGCGTGTGGATATACACCCATTTTTCCGAGCTGGTTAAAAGCGACATTATAACCGAGTATGGCCGACAGTCGGACGTGCAGATCGCCAAGCTTAAAAAAGTTGTAGCAAAATGCAGGCGGTACGGCATTAAGGTTTACGTATTTGGCATAGAGCCCTACGGTCTTCCTCCCGAGCTTCAGGAAAAGTATGCCGATATTGCAGGCGCCGAGGGCTGGAATGCAGGAAAATACGCCTTTTGTCCCCGCACAAAGAGGGGGCATGATTACCTTATAGAGGCTGTCGAAAGGCTGTTCAGGGCAGTACCCAACCTTGGCGGATTTATCGACATCACCGCAGGTGAAAGAGTCACCTCCTGCTGTTCGGTCAGCGGATATAAGACCTGCCCGCGTTGTGCAAAATACGGAAGAGGCGAAAACCTTTCCTACACGCTGGAGCTGATTCGGGAGGGTATGCGCAAAGCAGGTACGAATGCCGAATTTATAAGCTGGACCTACGGTCACAGAGAGTGGAGCAGCGAGGACGTTACTCAGTACGTCCGTACCGCTCCCGATGACGTAATACTGATGCAGAACTTCGGGGATTTCGGCTTCGACAGTCAGCTTGGCAAGCCCCGTATGGCCATAGATTACTGGCTTTCCTATGTGGGACCTGCCGAAAGATTTGCAGAGACGGCAGAGGCGGCAAACAAATACGGCAAACATATTTACGCAAAAATGCAGATATGCTGTTCCCACGAGGTTGCATCGGTTCCCTACCTACCCGTTCCCGAAAGGGTCTTCGAAAAGTATAAGCAGGCATATAAATATAATGTTGAGGGCGTCGTGCAGTGCTGGTATATGGGAAATTATCCCTCTATTATGAGCAAGGCGGCAGGCGAGCTTTCCTTTACCGAAGATTTCAGCGACAAGGACGGATTTTTAGAGCATCTTGCAGGAATTCACTATGGCAGAGGCAAGGCTAAAGAGGTAGCGGCGGCCTGGAAGCTGTTTTCGGAGGGATACAGCAATTTCCCCACCAACGTTATGCTGAGCTACTACGGTCCTATGCACGACAGCATCGGCTGGAAGTTATCCCTCTTACCTAAGGACAGTCCCCTTCCCCGTTCCTGGTGGGTCATCGACGGTCTGGACGGCGACCGTATAGGCGAAGCCCTTCAGTGCGGTCACACAATGGACGAGGCTATCTTCCTCTGTGATGAGATGTGCCGAAGGTGGAAGGAAGGCCTTGAAATTCTGCCGATGGATGCAGTTGGTGAAATGGCGTCGGTGGCGAAGGCGTTGGACATTCTGTTTGAAAGCGGAACGAACATACTTAAATTCTACGACTTAAGACAGAAGCTGGGCTATCTAAAGGGAGAACCGAAGGAGCTTCTTGGAGAAATGCGTCAGATAGTTCTCAGAGAGATAGAAAACAGCAGGGCTATGATCCCTCTTTGCGAGGCCGACAACCGTTTGGGCTATCATTCCGAGGCGGTGGCCTTTAAGTTCTTCCCCCGACAGATAGAGGACCGAATCGCACAGCTTGAAAACCTCCTTGAAACCGAATTTGCCTTTGTTGAAGGCAGAATAAACGAAGGCAAGGCTCCCATCCCCTTCTACGTCGCAGAGGGCGAAGAGGGCTATAAAATGGAGCGTGAAGAGACCGATAACTGGGTGCGCATAAGCGACAAGGCTGCTTTCAGGGTGTTTTACGACAAGGATAATTTATATCTCGACCTCGACTGCGAGGATAAGACGGATATTATGTTCCGCTTCGAATATGATCTTTTGTGGCCTGCGGCTATAGTAGAGGTCGAAAACGGAAAGGCCGATATTGAAAACTGGCACCGACAGCATCATTCTATTTTCGGTGAAAGATTGGAGATAGAAAGAAGCAAATATTCTTACGAAAAAACGCCCTTCGGTATAAGGGTGACGGCTAATCGAAAGCGTGCAGGCTGGACCGAGGACAGACCCTTAAGGCTGGCGATTTCAGCCGATGGGGTAAAGTGGAAGTCCAAAGAGGTCAAAACCTATCCCCTGGTAATAGGCCCCTTTATTGCAGGAGAATACGGCTGGCTGTTGCCGTAGGTGAAAAAGGATGTGCGGATAATATGTTGCTGTTATGCAATGAATTGCACCTGACGGCGCATTTCGTAGGGCAATTCAATTCGCGGAGCGAAGCGAGAAATCATATCGCAATGCGACAACTCATAATGTGACAGCATCTATTCATCAAAACATTATCTAAGAATCTGAGTAATTAGATTTATAAACTAAAATTATCCGCCCGAGAAATCGGGCGGATTTTTATATTCAAAGTCCTTTTTATCGGACAGAAGGTGTGTTATAATGTGTTCAAGAGGTGGGGAAAATGCGTACAGGCGATTATACTAAAATGAAAGAAATTATTGGATGTTCAGAACTTACTCACGAAATTGTACTTGAATACTTAGGGAGCGGTTTTTGGAACACCAGAAATTTGCTTCCGTGGGAACACTGTGGAAAGACCTTTCAAAAAATGTGTATTCCAATGAGAAGAGAATTTTTAAGCAACGGAATACATTTTTGTCGATATCGTGATAAACCATATTATTTTGGAATAGAACTTAACGAACCGGAAGTTACAGATGATATGTTAGAAAACGGCACTTGGTTAGTATATACTTGGTCAGATTAAAACAATTTCCCCCTTTTGCATACTGCACCACAGGATGCAATGTGGGGATATGAAATTCAAATTTTCATAAACCAATAAAAACCACTCGTTCATTCAACTAGTGGTTTTTATTGTTCTTTAGAGTACATAGTTTAATAGCAGAAGGCTGAAACAGGACGAAAGGATCGTAAATTTGCCCGACCGGATACTGCCCCAAAGGGAGGGCTCACTGATGAGGCGATATAGATATGTTCTGCGCACATAATAAACGGGAGGAGCAAGGTCTCGCTGCGGCTCGGTCCCTCCGCGGCTCTGACAGTCCACCGGACTGTCATTCACTACCGCGTCGCACGCTTTGCTTTCCCTCACCTACGATATATCAATAAATTTGGTTCTTCTGCCGAGATCCCTGCGGAGATGAAACCTGTAACCTGCTCTAAGCTTTTTTGACGGTGACGGAGGTTTTGGCAGATATTTCCGATATCCAGGCTTCTACCGTTTCCTTTTCCGGGAAGGTAAGGTCAGAAAGAGCGTAGTCCTTTCCCAACTGTTCGGATTTTCCTTTTCCTAAGGGGTGATAGGGCTCGATATTGACCTCTATTATGTTTTTGAGCTTGTTTGCGGTGTTTGCAATTCCCTCAAAATGCTCTGCCGTATCGTTTACGGTGGGAATTATGGGACAGCGAAGGACGGTTTTTGCCCCCATTTCGTCCAGCATAAATAGGTTTTTAAGGATAAGTTCGTTATCTACCCCGGTATATTTTTTGTGGTTTTCGGGGTTTGTCAGCTTATAATCCCAAAGGAATATGTCAACGTAGGGTGCTACCGCCTTATACTTTTCGCTGTCTGCAAAGCCGCAGGTCTCCATACAAACGTGGAGGCCTTTTTCCTTGCCTTTCTTTAAAAGCTCCAGGGTGAAGTCGAAGCTGAGCATAGGCTCGCCCCCCGAAAGGGTCATTCCGCCTCCCGAATTTTTATAGAAGGCTTCGTCCTTCATAACCTCCTTAAGGGCTTCCTCCGCCGAGGTTTCCTTGCCTGCGACCTCTAAGGCGTCGGCAAAGCAGATGTCAGCGCATTTCCCGCAGGCGATGCATTTTTCACGGTTAAAGGTATGACCATCTGCCGAGACGGTATGAAGTCCTTCAGGGCAGGCTGGTACGCATCTTCCGCAGAGGGTACATTTATCGTTTCTGAAAAGAAGCTCGCTTGCTACCCTTTTCGATTCGGGGTTATGGCACCACATACAGTTTAAGGGACAGCCCTTTATGAAAACGGCGGTGCGGATGCCCGGTCCGTCGTTAACGCAGAATTTTTGAATATTAAAAACGTTTCCTGTCATAAAAACACTCCATACCTGCCGTTTTGTTTAATATAACATCCCGACACAGTTTTTTCAATGTAATAAACTGCTTATTTGCATTTTTTGAAACAATATTTTAACTATTGACAAGGCTCTGCAAAAAATTTATTATATTATTATAATAATATACAGATTCAGTGAGGTATTTTTATGCGCGATTTTACCTTTTACGCTCCTACCAAGGTCTTTTTCGGTAAAGACAAAGAAAACGAGGTTGGAGCAATAGTTAAGGGTTACGGATTTAAGAAAATAATGGTCCAGTATGGACAAAGCAGTATTAAAAAAATCGGTCTTTACGACAGGGTTATGAATTCCCTTAAGGAAAACGGCATTGAGGTCGTGGAAATGGGCGGAGTTGAGCCCAACCCCAAGCTTGATTTTATAAGAAATGCCGTAAAGGTGGCAAAGGAAGAAAAGGTAGAGCTTATTCTTGCCGTCGGCGGCGGAAGTGTTATAGATTCCTCTAAATTCACCGCTCTGGGTGCCGCAAACGATTTTGACGTATGGGATCTGCCTATGGGAAAGGCTGTTCCTAAAGCCGCTCTGCCTGTAGGATGTATTCTGACCCTTGCGGCGGCAGGAAGTGAAATGAGTGCCTCGGCAGTTATGACCAATACGGAAGAAAACCTTAAAAAAGGCTTTGGAAGCGAATATAACCGTCCGCTTTTCTCCATCTGCAATCCCGAGCTTACCTACACCGTAAACAAATATCACACCGCCTGCGGAATTACCGATATTATGGCTCACACCATGGAGCGCTACTTCTTCCCCTGCGAGGACACTCCCCTCACCGACCGCGTTGCCGAGGCAATTTTAAAATCGGTAATAGAGGCGGGAAAAGTTCTTATGACCGACCCCGAAAATTATGATGCAAGAGCGGCAGTTATGTGGGGCTCTTCCCTTTCCCACAACAACCTTACCGGTTGCGGCAGAGAAAACGCTTTGGCGGTACATCAGCTTGAGCACGCACTTTCGGGGGAATTTGACCAAATCGCCCACGGAGCAGGACTTGCGGTATTATTCCCCGCCTGGGCAAGATA
>CAZRHF010000038.1:0-17858 GCA_964599835.1 uncultured Eubacteriales bacterium
CTCGCCGTCAGGCGAATATAACTGAGGCGCACTTCCTTACGGAGTGCGCCTCGAGGGGGATTTCTTTATTAGGCTTTCGCCTTTTTGCCTTTTTTAACAAAGATTATAACAACGGTTGCTATTACTGCGAGGAGGATGACTCCGCCGACAACGGCAAGGATGATAACGAGGAGGTTTCCTCCGTCGGTCTTATCATCGGGCTCGGTAGCTATATCCGAGGGGTTGAAGCCCACAAGATCGCCAAGCTCTCCGTCCTCTCCCGAGGGAACGATGTGGAAGGAGTCGAGATAAGCTTCGGTTCCTGCGGGAAGTCTTACGAGGAGATAGGGAGCGTTAGCGGTAATGGTGGCCTTATACTGTATCCACTCGCCCGTTCTTACCGATGCAAGATCGATAATCGGCTGATAGCCTGCGGTGGTGGGAGAGTCGACCTGAGGATGATCGGCGTGGATAAAGTCGAGGGTGCCCTCGGCGGTGTCTACCAGCTTGATCCAGAGGTTAACGTCGTAGACCTTACCCTTTTCCATAGGCTTCTCGTAGTTTACGAGGAAGATGGGATCTACGGCAGCGTCCGGCAGGGTGTGAATACTCTTAAGGCCGCCCTCAATGTTCTTGGGGTTATAGCCCTTGGCACCCGGCTTATAATGCTCAACACCATTATTAAAGTCGAACTTTTCGTCGAGGTTTTCGTCAAAGCCCTGCTCATAGCCTGTTTGTATCCAGCCTGCGTGAACGATAAAGTCGTTGGAGGGCCAGACGATAATGTTATCCTTTGCAAGCAGCGTAAGATTCTTTGCAACGTACCAGCCGGTAAACTCATAGCCGTAGCGCTCAGGCTCTAAAACAAGAGAATAGTCGATGGGATCTCCTGCAAATCCGTAGAGCGGCTTGACCTCGCTTCCCTCGTTGGAGGCGAAGGACATCTCGGTCTTGCGGGGTTCTCTTGTGCAGGAGTATGCGGCGGCGTTTCTGAAGCAGCGAAGTACGGGAGAACCACCTTCAACTATCATCCAGACGTTTTCAAAGTCGAACTCCGGCATATACTCCTTGGCTATTGCGCCCTGCATAAATTTGAGGTTAAGAGTTGTAACCGCACAGCGTCCCTTCTTACCGTCGACATAAACGCCCTCAAAGACGCTGGCGCCTGCGGCATTGTTTTCCATAATAGTATCGCCGTCAAGGGTTGCGAAGTAGCAGTTGGTGAAGTAGCAGGGCTTATTGGATTTCCAGGCTGTGGCTATACCGCCTGTCGCATAGAGAGAGCCTAAAAGCTCGGCCGTTACGAAACAGTTGTCAATATAGATGGTTTCGGCAGTACCGCCCATCAGTCCGCCTGCGTGCTTGCCTTCGATATAAACACTTTCGTCAACGAAGCACTGGCTGATAGTGGGATAGGTCGTTACCTCGGCATCGCCGAAGTTCTGAACCGAGCCTACCAGTCCGCCCACGAAGTTGGAGTTGGTCATAGAGTTGTTCACAAGGGAGGAGTTTATAAGTCCGACACGCTTGATGGTTCCGTTATATCCCATAGTGGGGAAGAGACCTGCCTGGGGGGCATCTACCGTATCGTAGAAGAGTCCCGAAACCACGTGACCGTCGCCGTCGAAGGTGCCGCGGAAGCAGTTTTTGATCGTGTACCACTGCTTGGCGGTCTCGGTCCAATCTGCCTTGGCGGTATCGTTTATCTTGATATCTGCGATGAGCTTATAATACTTACCGTTGGTTGCACCTGTGCAGATAAGAAGGGCAAGCTGTTCGGGGGTCTCGATGAGGTAGGGATCCTCCTCGGTACCGCTTCCGCCTGCATACTTAGAGGCCTTCTTGCCCGACCAGGCGCGGCCCTTTACACCTTCGTCAACGAAGGAAAATTCAGCCTTATCAACCACCTTTGGATGGGGGGTCTCGCCGGCCTTGACCGTCCAGATCTTCTTCCAGTCGAAATCGGGCATATTGGTCTTTGCGGCTGTACCGGTCATCTGCTTAGCGGTGAGCACCTTAGCGGAGCCCATAGCCTCGGTGCCGTAAAGGGCGGCCGAATAGGAAGGGAAGTAGCTTGCACGGTAGGGGGTATAGCCGATGTAGTAGCACTCAACTACCTCCTGATCGCTGTTCCAGATATCGCCGACAAGGGCGTTAGTACGGCCCTCGCCGCCCGAAAGCGTTCCGGTAAAGTAGCTGTAGTAGAGCTTAAGCCCCGAGCTGCCGCCGCCCACAAGTCCGCCGACGGTGAAGCCCTTAAGGGTCACGGTATCATCGGCAGAGCAGGCAAGAACGGTAGAAGCGCCGCGGTGAGTGCCCACAACGGATCCAACGGTGGAGGATCCTGCAATATAGGATTTTCTTATATGAACGTTTTTAACGGTAGCGCCGTTTACGACAGGGAAAAGACCTGCGCCGACGTAGGAAAATTCATTGCCTGCGGTCTTATTAAGATAGAGACCGTAGATATAGTGACCGTCTCCGTCGAAGGTGCCCGCAAAGACGCCTGCATCGCCCTCGTACCAGGTGTCGGGACTGTTGAGGATCCAGTTTGCCTTGGAAACGTCGTTTACGTAGATATCGTTTGCAAGCTTATAGAATTTACCCTTCGTATCGGTTGCGGTAACGAGATTTCTGAGCTGTTGCTCGGTCTTGATGATGTAGGGATTATTCTTGGTTCCTATTCCCGACTCGTAGCGGGGGTCTTCGGAGCCTATTTCGATATCCGAGCCGTCCAGATCAGCAAATATCTTAAGCTTGGGGGTACCCTTCTTTACGGTCGCCCAGACGTTTTGGAAGTCGAAGCCTTTAAGGAGGGTCTTGCCGCCCTTATCCCAAAGAGCTTCCTGATCGGCAATAACGGTGCACTTGTCGGCATCCTTGGAGTTTACCTTGGTGGCGTAAACGTTTTTATAGACCTCGGCAACCGTCATTTCGCCCGCTCCGCCCTCGGCAGATACGGCAAGGCTGGAGATAGTGCCGACGTTTCCTGCATAGAAGGCAGGAACGCCTACCGAATAGCAGTTTTCGATAATATAAGCCGACTTCCAGTTGGAGCCGATTATACCGTTTCCGCGCTCACTTACGATGGCGGTGATATTT
This sequence comes from uncultured Eubacteriales bacterium, assembly GCA_964599835.1. Classification (GTDB taxonomy): domain Bacteria; phylum Bacillota; class Clostridia; order Oscillospirales; family Acutalibacteraceae; genus SFWF01. The sequence goes on from CAZRHF010000038.1 coordinate 3,082, forward strand.
GCCTTGGAGTAGCAGTTTTTAATTGTTATAAGAACGGCGGTGCGGCTGGTCAACGAGTTCATCATACCGATGATACCGCCTGCGGCATAGTTGCCCGAGGTGGTATATTCAACCGTAACCGTCTCGTCAACGAAGCAGTTTTCAACCGTCTTTTTATCGTCTGTCAGCATCTGCCCTACGATACCGCCTGCATAAGCGGTGGCATAGATATAGGAGTTTCTGACGCCGAGATTCTTAATGGAACCTGCCGAGAAGCTTGCGATGAAGCCTGCGGCAGTTTCGGTGTTATCCTTAGGTAGCCAGATACCGTTTATAATGTGGCCGTCGCCGTCGATATGGCCCTTAAAGCCCTCGGCGGTGACCCACCTGTTAAGGTTTTCTCCGAACTGCCAATTTTTAACGTTTATATCGTTAAGATAGATGTCGTTTGCAAGCTTATAGTAGCTTCCCTGTGTCTGAGATACGGCAAGGGCAAGCTGACTTCCCTTGGTTATAATATAGGGGTCGGCTTCGGTTCCGCTTCCCGATTCAAATTCACCTGCAACGGTGCCGTTCCAGACGGGGCCGCTGTCTACGGGATTTTTATCGTTGCCGGAAATGGAGGTGAAGGCCTTAAGCTTGGGGGTGCCCTGATCTACGGTGTCCCAGACGTTTTCGTAGTCGAAGGCGGAAAGAAGAGTCTTTGCGCCGACGCCGTAGGCCATACCGCGGTCGAAAAGGATGTAATTTTCGTTCTCGTTAGAGGTTCCTGCGGTGGCGTAAACACCCGAATAGACCTCGGTGGGAGCCACGCCGTTTGCAACAAGGTAGGATACGGTCTTGTTGCTTTTGCCGTAATAGGGAGCGTAGCCTACGCTGTAGCTGTTTTTGACCGTGTAGCCTGCGTTCCAGGTGGTTCCCACAATACCGTTAAGGCGGGCTGTGTCGGGGCCGGTAAGGGTAGCCTTGGAGTAGCAGTTTTCGATGGTGACCTTAACGTTTGTGCCGTTTGAAAGGGAGTCGATTATACCGACTATTCCGCCTGCGCCGCTGTTGGAGTCGAGGGTGTAGCCGACGGTTACGGTGTCGTCAACAAAGGAGGTGCTGATGGCTCTGGAGTCGGTGTTCTTGACGCCTTTTATGCTTCCGACGAGACCTGCGTACTTCTGTGCGTAGATCTGTGCATAGCGAACGCCGATATTCTTAATACTTCCGCCGTAAAAATCGGAAACGAGACCTGTAGTGGTCTTGGCGGTGTCGGGAGCGTACCAGATACCGTAAACGATGTGGCCCTTACCGTCGAGATGTCCCTTGAAGGAGAGGTCTCCCTGCCATTCGAGGTTATTGACCGAGGTCTGCCAGTCGGAGGCAGAAACGTCGTTAAGATATATGTCGTTATTGAGAACGTAGTAGTAGCCGTCGGTCTGGCCTACTGCAAGAGCAAGCTCTGCACCGTTGGTTATCACATAGGGGTCGGCTTCGCTACCGTTGCCCTGAGGGAATGCGGTGGCAACGGCACCGCTCCATATATCCTCGGAAACGGGACCCGTAGCCTCCTCTGCGAAGATCTTAAGGATGGGGTAGGTATCGGTGGCGTAGAACATACGTCCCTTATTGAGATCGGGCATCTTTGAGTCAAGGGTGAATACGTCGAGACCCTGCATATTATCAGCGATGCGAAGGGTTCCCCTGCTTCCCTCGGTAACGTAAACGGCCGCTATCGTGCCGACGGTGGCACCTTTAGTCGAAAGGGGGCCGTTGGCGTTATAACAGTTTATAACCGACGAGCTTTTGAGGTTGGTCGTGCCGGGTTTTGAATAAACGTCGCCGAAAAGTCCGTAGGTGGAGGATGCATCTCCCTCTACGCCCTGAAGGGTGGTGGCGAAGGAGTAGGAGTTGGAGATAGTAAACACGCCCGAGGAAACGGCAACGAAGGCACCTGTGCTGTAGCCCTTTAAGGTTACGTCCCTGCCCACAAAGCAGGCATTTACCGAATAAGTAGTTCCTGCGGCGGTGGCAACAAGTCCGCCTGCGCCGTTGGGATGCTGAACGTAGGCCTTATCCACGCCGATATTCTTAAGAGAAGCACCTTCTCCCATTGCGGGAATAAGGGCGGAGCCGGCCATAGACCAGGCCTTTGCGGTGGCGGGGTCATTATAATAGAGACCGTAAACGGTATAGCCGTCGCCGTCTAAATGACCGCCGAATTTACCTGCGGCATTTGTGTACCACTTATTGGGGGTATATCCCTCGTCGGCGGCACCGGTTGCCCAGTTTATTTTATCGACGTTATTAAGATAGATATCTCTTGTGAGCTTATAATATACTCCGCTTGTGCTGTCGGTTACGGCATAAGCGAGCATTGCGCCGGTTTCGATAAGATAGGGGTCGGCGCTTGTTCCGCTTCCCTGCTCGGGAGCGGTCTTGCTGACACCGTCCCAGGCGTAAACGCTGTCAGGGAGGGGGCCTTCATAGAAGGTAAGGAGCATAGGATACTCGGTGGTGGCGAGGAAGGAGTTACCGAGGTTAGGCATTTTATTCGCATTTGTAAGGGCGTCGAGACCCTTCATATCGTCTGCCGGGATAACGGCAATTCCCGTTCCCGTCTTCTCGGTTGCGTAGTTGTTTGCCCAGAGGGAGCCTGCGCCCTTGGTGGAGATGGGGCCTGCCGCGTTATAGCTGTTTTTAACGTGAGAGCCTGAAACGTTACCGTAGAAGTCGCCCAGAAGACCCCTATTTGCAACAGCAGTAACGGTTGCAAGAGAGTAACAGCTGTTGACCTCATAATAGCCGCGGGCATTAACGCCTACAAAGACGCCTGCGTCGTTACCGTGAAGGGTAACGTCGGCACCTGCAAAGGAATTACTTATCTTCACAGAGCTGTTTTTAAGCGCTCCGCCTATGAAGGCACCTACTGCGGAGGGGCCTTTAAGATATGCCTTATCAATTCCGAGGTTTTTGACGGTTACCGATTTATCCGAGGCGGCAGAGGGAATAAGTCCCGTACCTGCGGAGGCCCAGACGTTTGCGGCAGAGCTGTTATAATAGAGACCGTAAACCATAAATCCTTCGCCGTCTAAGGTACCGTTAAAGCTTCCTACGTCGGTAGAATAGAACCAGGAATTGGGGGTATAGCCGTCGATTCCTTCGCCCGTTTTCCAGTTTACCTTTTCTACGTCGTTAAGATAGATATCTGCGGCAAGCTTATAGAAAGCGCCCGATACGGGGTTTTTGACCGCATAGGCAAGCTCGTAAGGGGTGGAGATAATATAAGGATCATTATCGCTTCCGTCACCGACGGTGGGCTTTACCGTTGTTCTTCCGTCCCAGACGTCCCCTGCCTTTTTATTAAATATCTTAAGGGTGGGATATCCGTTTTCGTTTGTTTCGAACGCGCCGTCGGCATTAAGACCGGGCATATTTGTGAAGGCGGAAGCACCCTTCATTTTGGAGGTGCTTACCTTGGTACCTACGTTACCCGAGCACCAGTTACCGCTGTAGTTATACTTGGTAGCGGACGATCCTGAGCCGCCGCTGTTGGTGAGACCTACGGTAGAATAGGTATAGTCCAGGGTGTAGGGGGTGTGGTTAAGACCCGAGCAGAGCATAAGACGGTTGTTGGAGACCGAGCCGCCGTTGAAGGCGGTGCCCTGTGCGGTGGTGTAGCAGTTTGAAACAACGATTCTCTTGGGAGAGTTGCCGTTTGCCGTAGCAATAAGGCCGATGAAGGCGGCGTTTAAGGTAACGTCGGAGCCTAAATAGCAACGGTCAACGTAAATGTTGGCGGAGGTGCTGCTGTAGGCATAGCCGATAAGACCTGCGTAGCCGACGTATGCCATATCGGCGGTGGCGTGGTCGTTTTTAAGGGAGATATAGGAATTTTCAATACCTACGCCGTAAATTTCGGCTCCTGCGGCAACCGTGGGGAAAAGTCCTGCGGCAACCGACAGGTCGGGCTCGTCACCGGTAGGTGCGGTATAGGTCTTGTTGACGAAAAGACCGTAGACCTTGTGGCCGTTTCCGTTAAATACGCCCTTGAAGGCGGTGGAGCCGTCGCCCATAACGGTAACTGCCCATTCCTTATTGACCTTGTTTTTCCAGTCGGATACCGAAACGTCATTAAGATAGATATCGTTTGACATTTCGTAGTAGTAGCCCTTATTCTGAGTGACCGCAAGGGCAAGCTGTTCACCGTTTGAAACGACGTAGGGGGATTTTGCGGTACCTGCTCCCCCTGCGAAGCCCGAGGCGACCTCGCCGCTCCATACCTCGTTCGTGTTGCCCGCAAGGATATTCATTCCCGCAAAGGTGGAAAGAATTACCGAAAGGGCAAGGAGCAAGGACACTGCGGAGGAGCAGAGCTTGCTTCTTTTAATGAAAGACATTATTTTAGACATATTTTTCTCCTCTCGGTGTTATTTCTCTTCGGTACCGTAGCGGTCGGCATATTTCCAGGAAAGATCCTCGGTGTTGACCCAGATCTTGCTCTTTCCGTCATCCTTCTGATAGAGACGGTACCAGTCGATATAGTAGCAGGCGGGGAGCATATGCTCGTTGCCGTTTATAAGATTGGGGGTGTAGGAGCCGTCCTCTGCGAATACGTGGCAGTTGAACTGACTGTACTGGGGCTCCTGGAACATAGACATATCAGGCTCAAGATCCCAGGAATTAACGATATCCATAGAGCAATACTTTTCGCCGTCAACGTAAAAGTGAAGCTCGGTTGGGGTCCACTCGTAGCCGTAGAGATGATATTCATTATCGAGGTTTTCGGTGTTTTCGTAAACGTAGCTTCTTCTCGCGTATTCCGCGGTGTTGTTCTTATACTGGGTATGGCGGACGTCCCCGGTATTATAAATTACCTCGTAAGGATAATCGTCATACCATTTATGTATATTTGGGCTGACCGTATCCTCGGTTCCGAAAATTTCGAAAACGTCTACTTCGGCGTGCCAGAGGGGGTTTCTGGGAACAAGCACAGTGGCGGTACCGCCCCAGAAGGAAGGCCAGGCACCCTGAAAGAAGGGGACGCGGGCACGTATCTCGGCATAGCCGTAGAGGAAATTCATAGTCTCGTTGGTCGCAAGAGAATACGGAGACATATAGAGCACTGCGGGGTCTTCGGGGTCGTAATAATTTATAGCGTGTATCTTAACGCGGCCGTCGGCAACGTCTAAAACCTCTTTCTGATATGAGATCTTGTTCATAGGGGAGCCTGACATACCGAGACGGAAGGCCCACTTTACGTGGTCGAAGCCGTCGGTCTCGAACTCGTCGCCCCATTTATAATTATATTCCTCAAGACCTTCCACCTTGGGGGTGGAGGTAAAGTCGGTGGTGAGGGCGAAGGTTATTGCCTTGCCATCCTCGGTGTCCACGTTGCGGATGAACTTACCTACAGCCATATCTGCGGTAACGTCGTGTCCTCCGTCGAAGACAAGCTTCTTGCCCTTAACGCTTACCTTAAGGTCGGATTCCTTCATATCCTTGGCACTGTCGGCACGCTTAGTCTTACCGATAAGGATCTCCTTCTCGGCTTCAGCGGTGTTGTCGGTGACGATTTTAAGGGTGAATCCGAAATTATCGGCGTAAAACTCCTGCAGGTCGGTAGCCGAAAGCTTGGCTTCAGCGTTTCCTGCGGGGATGACGATAACGTAGTCCTTGGTTATCGTGAGGTCGGATTTCTCAAAGTCGAAAACGTGGTCGGTATCGACAAATTTTTCGACATTCTCTTCTTCTCCGCCGTCATAGGGGTCGCGCAGTGTGACCCCGTTATCCGATGATGAGTCGGGGTCTGAGGATGCGGTCGGCTGTGTTTCTCCGCCGCAGGCGATAAGGCTGAGGCAAAGGGCAGCAACCGCTATAAGGCTTAATATCTTTCGGATGTTTTTCAAGGTGATAGCCCTCCAACGTAAATTTTGCTATTTATAATATACCACAAAACTTATCCTTTGAACATTGCTTTTTTGTGCAAAAAAACATTGCAATTCTGCGCATTTGAAACTTACGCTTTATTGTAAAACCGTTCAAGTCCCACGCTAAGTCCCAAAAACAGGACTTAGCGGCTTTCGGCACGGATATAAAAGAGTAACGACTCCGTCGTGAGTAAGCGTGACTTTATTGGTATACTCTTGTAGGGGAGGGTAAGCGAAGCGCACGAGGCGGTAGTGAATGACGACACAGTGCGTCGTCAGAGCCGCCGAGAGACCGAGCACCGCAGTGCGAGACCTTGCTCCTCCCGAAACAGGCATAAGATTTCGATAATAAAAATATTACTGTTATCAAACCGTTAGCCTCCTACAGCAAACCCGTGAAGTCTCAGCGTATAAACGGGAGGAGCAAGCCACTCCCCTACAACTGACGAAGCAATCTATATATTCCGCACCGAAGGCACACATTAATTTTCAACTTTCAATTTTCAATTTTCAACTAAACAAAAAAAAGACCCTTGCGGGTCTTTTCATTACTGTCTGTAAACAAGTGTGAGATCGTCGAAATAGAGGGTCACGCCTGCGGGGGCCTTAATATGAATGTCGGCGGTGGAGGCGTAGAAGGTGACGGTGATACTGCTCCACTTTCCGGGAGTAAGTCCCGAAACGGAGGCGGTAGCATCGGCGGCGCCCGAGTCGGAGGTATGGATCTCGACAACTCCCTCGACGGCGGCATCGGCCATTACAAAAAGGGTCAGCTCACACTCGGCCTCGGCGGCAAGCTCGGGAACGGAGATGTAGAAATCGGGCTGAGAAAGGCTGTCGGAGCGGGTGCAGAGAGAGACGCTTCCGCCGTGGATCTTGTCCCCATTGGCGGTGAACTTATCAAGTCCGCCGCTTATAATATAGCTTCCGTTCTCTTCAAAGCCGTTTTCGTAGCGGTATTCACCTAAGGTATCTTCACCCAGGAAGGGGTCCTTACCCGTATCGTAGATTCCGTCGGGATCGAAGGTCTCCTCCTCCGAGGAGGCTTCCTCAGAAGATTCTTCTTCGTCGGTCTCCCCTGCGGGCTCAGAGCCTATCTCGGTTCCGATGGCGGGCATCGAGGAGGCGGTGGGCTCAGAGGAAGCGGTTTTTTTATCTTCGGTTTCGGCGCCGCAGGCCGCAAGACACAGCGCCAGGCAAATGCAAAGGATAACGGCAAAAAGTTTTTTCATTTTTTAACCCCTCTTTACGGTTTTAATATATCTGCCAAAAAAGCCAAGGCTTTTGTTTATAATATCACAAGCCGACATTTTTGTCAATTCGACTTTACAGCCATATTTTCGCCTACAACAAGCGTTACTATCTCTCCCGACGGGTCTTTAGCGGAGGGGAAGCGAATACGGGTATAGTTTTCGCAGTAGCCCTCGGCAAAGCCGTCAACGTAATTTTCCGCAAGAACGGATACCGTCCTTCCCGCCTGAGAGCGGAGAAAGGCCTCCTCACATTCCTCGGCCGCTTTTGCCATTTCGGCGGCGCGGCGCTCCTTTTCGGCAGGCTCTACCTGACTTTTAAGGGCGGCAGCTACGGTACCCTCTCTTCTGGAATAGGCGAAGACGTGGGCTCTCGCAAAACCGATCTCTTTAAAGAAGGCAAGACTCTCGGAAAATTCTTCTTCGGTCTCCCCCGCAAAGCCAACCATAATATCGGTGGTGATCGAAGGGTTTTCGAACTTCTCCCTTATCCTCTTTACCAGATCGCGGTAGAAGGCGGTGTCGTAGTGACGGTTCATCCGCTTTAGGGTGGCGTCACAGCCCGACTGCAGGGCAAGATGAAACTGGGGACAGAATTTTTTCTCACGGTAAAGGCTTTCCAGGGTCTCGTCGGAGATGTGGTCGGGCTCCAGGGAGCCCAGACGCACCCTTTTGATGCCTTCGGGTCTTGCGGCGGCCGAAACGGCGTCGCAGATGCTTTTTCCCGTATCCTTGCCGTAGGAGGTAAGGTTTATTCCCACCAGAACTATCTCCTTGTAGCCCTCCTCTGCAAGCCTTTCTGCCTCGGCTTCTATCTCGTCTATAGGCTTTGAGCGGACGTCCCCTCTTGCCTTGGGGATTATGCAGTAGGTGCAATAGCGGTCACAGCCGTCCTCCACCTTCATATAGGCACGGGTACGCTCCTCAAAACGGCAGACCGAGGGTGTAGAATACCGTTCTTTCCTTCCGTGGGGGGATATCTCAACTATCCTCTCTCCGTTTTTTAGAAAACGGTTTAAAAGGAGGGGGATGTTTTCGGGGGAGGTGTTGCCCGTGATGATATCAGCCTCGGGAAGAAGGTCGGCGTCCTTCGGGAAGGCCTGGGGCATACAGCCTGCAAGAATTATTACCCCGCCCGGGAGCTTTCTCCGCATACGGCGGACGGCCTGACGGGTCTTGCGGTCGGATTCGGCGGTGACCGTACAGGAATTTATAACGGCACAGTCGGCGGCGGCTATATCCGAAACGACCTTGTGTCCTGCCGCTTCCAACAGCTCGCCCATAGCCTGCGATTCGTACTGATTTACCTTACAGCCCAGGGTGTAGAAAAATATATTCATATATAATTTACTCCAAAAAGGGTTTTTAGATTTTTACGGCATATTGTGAAATCTGCGGCAGATAATAAGGGTGGTGATATTTATGGAAATTTTACTGAATTGTATAAAAGCCTTTGCCGTGGGAGGCGGGATCTGCCTTATCGGGCAGGTGCTTATCGATTACACCAAGCTTACCCCCGCAAGAATACTTACCGGCTTCGTGGTCTCGGGTGTAGTCCTTTCGGCCTTCGGGATATATGCCCCTCTCGTGGATTTTGCGGGAGCAGGCGCCACCGTGCCCCTTACGGGCTTCGGGCATCTGCTGGCAGAAGGGGTAAGAAAGGCGGTAAACGAGCTGGGGCTTATAGGAGTGTTAAACGGAGGAATAGCCTCGGCCGCAACCGGCATCGGTGCCGCCGTGGTCTTCGCCCTTATAGCCGCCCTGATTTTCCGCTCGGGAGACAGGAACTAAGCGACCTTCGGTCGAGGGAAATGGGAAACGGGAAGAGGGAAAAGTTGCGATGTGTCTCCGACGGATAGGGAACAGGTTTCAGGTTGCAGGTTTCAGGTGGCAGCGCCGCCGGGTCATCCTGAGCGGAGTCGAAATTTTGCGACAATGAGATTCCGACAACTGCGTTGTCGCGCTACGCGTTCGGCAGGCTCAGAATGACCCATTGTCGCAGATAACGTCGCAAAATCGCCGCAGGCGGGATCTCGGCGGAAGCTTACTACGATATACCTCGCTTATGCTCGGTGCGATATGTTTGCTTCGCAAACGCGATATAACCGACCTTATCGGTCGCTTGCGATATGATATAAATCCCCTTGCGCCCCGCAGGGCATATCGCATCGAAGATATATCGCAGGCGTCAGCCTATATCGCAAATCCCGATAGGGATTTATATCGCGGCGTGAGCCCCTCGACCGTGGCCGAGCCACACATTCTTTTTGCATCCTGCACTTTGCATTTTGCATTCAAAAGCCGCCTACTGCTGCTCGTTTTCCACCGTGACCTGTCCGCTGTTGTTAATAATACAGACGTAGGAGTTGCCCTTGTTTACGGTGAGAGGGGTGCCGTCGGCGGCAGAGAAGCTGAAATTGTCGTCGGCATCGCCCTTTTTCCAGTTTATCTCGGTCTTTCGGCCTGCCGATATGTATATGCCCTTTCCCGAAGAAAGGTCTATGGCTCTGTGGTAGCCGTCGGGGTAGTTATAAATAGAGGTAGTGAGGACGAAAACGTTGGTAAACTGCTCCTCCTTGCCTGTGTGGTAGGTTTTGAAAACGTCTCCGTTTTTATTGGCGCGGGAATATTTTCCGCTTTCCCCGTCGTAGTAGAAACAGGTGGTAGAGGTGCCGTTAAACTTGACCTTTACCCTTTCGGCCGCTTCCTCACCGGGAAGGACGGGCTCCTCACCCTCGGCGAAATTAAGCCAGGTCTTGCCGCCCGAGGTATCGAACTTTCTCGCTTCGGTGGCCTTCATTATCTTTTCGCCGGTGGAATAGAGGGTATGCTCGTAGGAAAGGCCGTTTTTCTCGCGGAAGCCGTAACGGGAGGCGTCTATCTCGTGGTAGTCAAGGTCGATGGTAGGGAGATAGGGACGGCAGTAGGTATTGTCCATTCCGTGGAAGAAAAGCATTGCGTTCATACCGCAGGCTATCTGCGCAAAGGGCAGACGGAGGCTTCGGATGGTTCCTATATTTCCGATATCCGAGGGGTCGGAAAAGAGGGCTAAAAGACGGGTTATTCCGCCCTCGACCTCGGTCTCGAAAACAATGTCGGCCTTATCGAGACCCGACTGTACCTTCTGTGCCGAAAAGAGGTTGTTTATGACCACTGCGGTGGGACGGCGGCCTTCTGCCTCGGGAGCCAGCTTCTTTTCTCCTGTAAGGGGATTTATAACGCAGTTTGCATAGGGGTCTACGGGTTCCTCCTCGGAAGAGGTGACCTCACTGCTCCGGGGCAGAGAGGAGGACGCGTCGATGGTGGGATCGCTTCCCCCGCCGCAAGCGGCGAGGCTTAAAGCGAGAACTGCGCAAAGCAAAACTGAAAGTATGCGGGAGATATGCATTTTTGGGGGCTCCGTTCTGCCGCAAGGTCTTTGCGGCGGTAATTTTTTCGGTTTTTTCGGATATATTTCCTTAAAAAACCACATATATAAATAATATACTCTATTACGGGACAAGTTTCAACCGGAAATTTTTGAAAAAATTCAAGAATTTTAAAAATAATACTTGAAATTTTCTTTCGGTTGTGTTATTATACTATGGCACTCAAGTGTTTGCGCTGATAGCTCAGCTGGATAGAGCGTCTGGCTACGGACCAGAAGGTCGGGTGTTCGAATCATCTTCAGCGCGCCAGAATAAGAGGCACTCTGCAAAAGCGGGGTGTTTCTTTTTTTATAGAAAGCAGCGAGAACACCCGAAGGGTGGACGTCGACGCAGACGCAACGCCGCGACAGGCGGTGCGGTCTGCCAAAGTCTCGAGCAGAGCCGAAATGCCGTCGCCGCTCGGAGCGGCAGGCAGAGCGGGTCAGCGCAGAGTATCATCTTCAGCGCGCCAGAATAAGAGGCACTCTGCAAAAGCGGGGTGTTTCTTTTTTTATAGAAAGCAGTGGGAACACCCGAAGGGTGGACGTCTTTACAAAACAAAAAGCAGATATGTGTAAATCTACACATATCTGCTGATCTTATCTCTGAGCGAAGCAGTCACAGCGAAAGCAGTTTTTTGAAGTCGTCGATATATTTCTGTGCCGTCTCGGCATTATCGGCTTCGGCGAAGATGCGAAGAAGAGGCTCGGTGCCCGAGAAGCGGCAGATAACGAAGCTGTCGTCCTCAAAATAGACCTTGCAGCCGTCCTCGTAACCCACCTTTACGATATTCTTTCCGAAATCGGGCAGTTTCTTCTCGTCAAATATAATACGATTGACCACCGCCTTATATTCGGGGGCAAAGCGGAGGTTGGATTCAACCATTACGAATTTTCCGAACTGCGCCTCCAGCTCGTCCATTAGCTCGGATGGGGATTTTCCTATTACGCTGACCATTTCGGCAAAAAGGGATGCGGCATATACCGAGTCCTTTCCGTGGATGTGTCCTCTGACGGTAAGTCCTCCCGAGGATTCCCCTCCCAGAACCGCGTCGGCCTCGTCGATCATTGAGGAAATGTACTTAAAGCCTACGGGCACCTCGTAGCACTTCTCCCCGAAGGATTCGGCAATTCGGTCGAGCATGTGGGTGGTGGCAAGGTTTCTTACCACGCCGCCCTTCCAGCCCTTATGCTTAACGAGGTAGTAATAGAGCATACAAAGGATCTCGTTGGCCGAAATATAACGTCCGTTTTTGTCGATTATTCCGAGTCGGTCGCCGTCGCCGTCCATAGCGATTCCCAGGTCGTAGCCGTCCTTTATAACAGCATCGCGAAGGGCGGTAAGGCTCTGCTCGCTGGGGGCAGGCATCATTCCGCCGAAATAGGCGTCTTTATTGAAGTTCATAGCGTCCATTGTGCAACGGGCGGTGTAGAAAATGGTCATAAGGGGATATGCGCCCGAGCCGTGCATGGAATCGAAAAGCACGCGAAGACCGCGGGCACGGAGAGCCTCCATATCAAGAAGACCTATAATGTCGTCGAGGAACTTGTTGAAGGGATTTTTAAGGTAGACCACCTTCTCCTCGGCCACGGCCTGCTCAAAGGCGAGGGTCTTGGGGGCGTCCGACGAAGCAATGAGCTCCTCCAGCTCGTTTGTGACCTCCACGGGAGCGTCGCGGCCCTCGTCGACGAAAAGCTTTATTCCGTTATAACTTGCGGGGTTGTGAGAAGCGGTTATTTCGATTCCGAAATGAAGCTCCTTGTCCTTTACCGTGTGCATTATGAGGGGGGTAGGAGCCGAGCGATTCAAAAACCACACCGTGATCCCGCCTGCGGCAAGCACCTCCGCAACCCATCTTGCGGCGGCCTCTGACAAAAAGCGACGGTCATAGCCGATTATTACGGGCTTATCGGTCTTGTTCTGCTTTTCGGCCAGCTTTACTATTCCTGCCGCAACAAGACGAATGTTTTCGGCAATAAAATCTTCTCCTATAACGGCTCGCCAACCGCCGGTTCCGAATTTGATCATATCCTATTCTCCTTAAGTAAACTCTTTTTGACTATTTTACCATAAAACAAGCCGTTTTACAAGAAGATGACAACAAAAGTTTACATTTTTGCTAAATCTTGGTTTTTTCTTTACAAAACATTAAAGATTTATTATAATTTACTGAGATATAATAAAATTCAAGGAGGAATTTACCTTGCTAAACACCGTAACTCTTTCATCACTCCACCGCGTATTTCCCGAGTCCTGCCCCGTGGAGTCGGCAAAAAACAGCTTTTCGGCCCTTAAAAACGAGCCCCTTTCCTTTCAGGTAGCCTATAAGGACACCCGCAAGGGCGCTCACGCCGTAAACGTCCGTATTGAGACCGACCTTCCCCTTTCCCTCTACGCCGTTCAGGGAGTCCCGGTTTTGCACACCGACGTTGCGGGAATGGAGACCGAGGCAAGTGTCGGAATATACCCCGACATCCTCATCCCCAAAAAGGTAAACCCCGAGCTTGTAAACGACGGATTTTGGTGTCCCGATTATTTTGAAAAGGGCGAAAAGAAGCTTCTCACCGCTTTAAGCTCGGCCTGGCAGAGTGTATGGCTCACCGTAAATGAAAATAAAAAATCTCTTCCTGCGGGAAACTATAAGATAACCGTTAAATTTTTAAGCGGCGTAAGCTGTGAGGAGGTCGGCCGCGAGGAGATCTCCTTTGAGATAATCGACAAAAGCCTTGTTCCCGAGACCTTCCCCTGCACCAACTGGTTCCATGCCGACTGTCTCTGCGACGCCCACGGTGTTGAGCCTATGAGTGAAGAATTCTTCACCGCGGTATATAACTACGCACGTGCCGCTGCCCTTAACGGACAGACTATGTTCCTCACGCCCTGCTTCACCCCCGCTCTCGACACCCCCGTAGGTAAGGAACGCAGGACGGTTCAGCTTGTGGGCGTTAAGGCTCTCGGCAAGGATAAATACGAATTCGATTTCAAGAATCTTAAGCGCTGGATAGATGTCTGCAAAAAGGCAGGAATCAAATATTTCGAGCACAGCCACCTCTTCACCCAGTGGGGCGCAAAGGCCGCTCCCAAGATCGTTGCCGAGGTTAACGGCAAAGAAAAACGCATCTTCGGCTGGGACACCCCCGCTTCGGGCGCAAAATACCGCAAATTCCTCCATGCATATATTCCTGCCGTAAGAGAGTTCTTCAGAAATGAAGGTCTGGAGAAAAAGGTCCTGTTCCACATTTCCGACGAGCCCAACAATGACCATATCGAATCCTTCACGGCGGCTCTTAAGAGCGTCGGAACCCTCCTTGACGGCTGTTTGGTGGGCGACGCCCTTTCTCACTACGAGCTTTATAAGCTGGGTCTTGTAAAGACCCCCATCGTAGCAACAAACTTTATAGACGATTTCCGCGAAAAAGCTCCCGGCTACTGGTGCTACTATACGGGTGAGCAGATAAAGGGTCTTATGTCAAACCGACTGAACGTTGTTGCCCCCGAGCGCAACAGAATGATAGGCGTTCAGATGTATTCATATAAAGTAAAGGGCTTCCTGCAGTGGGGCTATAATTTCTACTACGACTGTATGAGTCACGGTTTTACCGACCCCTGCCTTGAAGCGGGAATCTTCCGTATGTCCTGCGGAACCTCCTATCTTGTTTATCCCGACAGAGGGCTCGGCTGTTATCAGTCGACCCGTCAGAAGGTATTCGGCGAAGGACTTTGCGACCAAAGAGCACTTAAGACCCTTGAAAAAGCCATCGGCAGAGAGGGAGTCGAGAAAATTATCGAAAAGCATTTCGGCGCCGTTACCTTCGAGGTCGGCCCCACCACCCCCGAGCAGTATCTCGCATTCAGAGAGGATGTAAATAAGGCTCTGAAGGGATAATTATGGAGCTTCAGAAGAGAAAGTCGCCGAGGCTCAAGGGCTTCGATTACGGTGCAAATGAAGAGTATTTTGTCACAATATGCACGGATAAGCACAAGAAAATATTATCGGAAATAGTTGTAGGGGAGGGAAAGCGAAGCGTGCGAGTCGGTAGTGAATGACGACACAGTGCGTCGTCAGAGCCGACGAGGTAATTCCCCCTGGAGGGGGTAGCGAAGCGTGCGACGCGGTAGTGAATAAAGGTCCGGTGGACCTTTAGAGCCGCGGAGGGACCGAGCCGCAGCGAGACCAATGTCGCGAAGCGACAAAAGGGGGCCGTCTCCGGCTGGAGGAACCGAGC
>CAZRHF010000039.1:0-17796 GCA_964599835.1 uncultured Eubacteriales bacterium
ATTTTTTGCTTCCGACAAGTGCCTTTCCTGTGTAAATTATAGCAATTACTGTCAGAATTACCGAAAGGGCGGCGGTTATCTGTTGCGGATAAACGCGCATACCGAACAGCATATTGCCTTTTGACTGTACGAAATCTATAAACGGACTTACGGCAAGGGTGGCTAAAAATCCTGCTATACCGCTGGCCACCTGAGTAACGGCCAAGGAGTCGGCCCGTCTTTCTTCGGGGACAAGATCGAATATCAGATTTATAAGCGAGCTGTTTATTCCGCCAAGGGCCACGGCATAAAATACGTTATAACCGGTCATTGTGAAAAGACCGTTTGAGGGATTTGAAAAAACGATAAAGGCAAAGGATACTGCCGCAACTCCGAAACATAGCATATCCATTTTTGCAAAGGAATTCTTATCGGCATAAGCGCCCCAAAAGCGTGATATAAGAATTCTCGCTACGCTTCCGATCGCGGTTATGACCGTGATTACCGTAAGCGAAAGGCCCATATCGTTAAGCTTATACGTATGTACGAAGGGGTTGGTTACCGAATGAGCCATAGTCCAGATTACAAAGAGTACCGAGATCTTAAAGATATTTTTATCCTTAGCCAGAGATGCAAGGCTTTTAAAAAAGCTTGTTGCAGGCTTTGAAGGGGTAGATTTTTCTACCGAGAAGAGCATAGTGAGTGTATGTAATACGGTAAGTACGACCATGGTTACGGCACAGATGATAAGTGCGGTGGTTATGTGGCCTTTAGCCTTGAAATAGTCGACAACAGCGCCCATGCCGAAGGAGATCCCCATTCCTGCTATAAGCGAAACGATCTCCTTATTTGCGGTAAAGCGGCCTCGTTCTTTATCGTCAACAAGAGACATAAACCAATTTGTCTTTTTAGGATGTGCGATATAATAAAGCAAATATGCGGCCAAAATTGCGATAACGAAGGCTGTTTTTAAGAACGTATTGCTTTTTTCGGGAAGGGGAATAACGTAGAGAAGGGTAAAAAGCAACTGATTTGCAATACTTAAGGCCAGCACGAGAGGCTTGGCTCTTTTAGGCCTTATTGCAATGGAGATCAGCTGAAAGACGTAGCCCAGCGATATTATCGAGGAAAGAATACCTGTGTGAGCATCCGAAAAGCCCAGCCTCGTGGTCAGGGTAGCGAGGAAGGAACCCGAAACAAGAATGGCAACAAAGTATTCAAGCGCGGCTTCAATAATATAAAGATTTCTGCTTCGTTTAAATATTTTATTATCCAAATTTATCACCGCCCATCATTGTAGCAAAGTTTAATTAAAAAAACAACACATCCGATAACGAAAAATTTTCGAAATGGGATGTGTTTGTGTTTTTATTTATTAAATGAATCTATGATCGCTTCGGCACACTTCATTCCGTCTACCGCCGCCGACATAATTCCGCCCGCATAGCCGGCACCCTCACCGCAGGGATAAAGACCTTCCGCGCTGACCGAGCAGAGCCCTTCGTTTCTGATTATCCTTACCGGAGAGGAGCTTCTGGTCTCGGGTGCGATAAGACTTGCCTCGGGCCAGTCGAAGCCCTTAAGCTTTTTGCCAAGCTCAGGAATTCCCGCTCTCAGAGCATCATTGATGAAATCGGGAAAAACGCTTCCGATATCGGTGTAAACGGGGAAGGGCTTGATGGTCGGGGGGACTCTGGTCTCGGTTCCGTTTTTAAAGAGATAATTTCCGACCGACTGAACGGGAACGCCTCTTCTGCCCGTAAGCTCGAAGGCTTTTTTCTCGATCTCCCGCTGGAACTCAATTCCCGCCAAAACGTCGTCTTCCTCAATATCCTCGGGAAGAACCTCGGTAAGTATTGCACTGTTGGCGGCGTGGGAGTCCCGTCCCGACATACTCATACCGTTAATTGCGGTGTGCCCCTGCTCGCTGGATGCATTGACGACATAACCGCCGGGGCACATACAGAAGGTATAGACCCCTCTGCCCGAAGGAAGGTGGACCGCAAGCTTGTATTCGGCAGGCGGAAGTGCAGGATGTCCTGCCATATCACCGTACATAGCGCTGTCAATAAACTCCTGATAATGCTCTATTCTGACGCCTACCGCAAAGGGCTTGCGGGTCATTTCGACGCCGCTTTCATAAAGCATCTTAAAGGTATCTCTTGCCGAATGTCCCGTTGCGAGAATAAGGCGGTCACATTCGATTCTTTTGACCGTTTTCCTGCAATAAGCATCTATGGCTTCGAGCTTGCCGTCTTTTATATAAACCTTTTCAAGCCGGGTCGAAAAACGGACCTCGCCGCCGAGGGAGATTATTTCTTCGCGGAGGTTTTTAACTATTTTCGACAGAATATCGGTTCCGATATGAGGCTTGGCGTCGGTAAGTATGTCTTTTTTTGCCCCGAAAGCGTGGAAGATCTTTAATACCTCGCGGCAACGTAGGTCTTTAATTCCCGTGGTTAGCTTTCCGTCCGAAAATGTTCCTGCGCCGCCTTCGCCGAACTGAACGCTGGATTCAGAATTAAGTTCGCCTCCGTTCCAGAAGGCTTCAACGTCGGCCGTTCTCGAATCTACGTCCTTGCCTCGTTCAAGAACGATGGGTCTTAGTCCGGCTTTTGCAAGGGTGTATGCCGCAAACATTCCCGCAGGACCGAAGCCTACGACTATGGGCCGTTTATCTTTAGCGTTTTCTACGGTTTTATAAGCGTATACGGGTTCGCTGTAAACGGCGGCGTTTTTAAGTCTTGCTACCGCCGCTTCTTCTTTTCCTTCAATTTCGACGAGTACTGAACAGCAAAAATGAATATCATCCTTTTTGCGTGCATCGAGAGACTTTCGGTAAAGGGAAGCCGAGCGTAGCTTTACTGCTTTGAAGGCAGGATGAAGAACCACCGCATCGAAGAAATTATCGAAATCGGTATCGAGATCAAATTTTAGGTTGTTTACTATTATCATTTACTTTCACCTGCAAATCCTACTGCCGATTCTGCCGCTAATATACCGCTTGCAAAGGCCCATGTAAGGTTGAAGCCTCCGCAGTCACCGTCAATATCCAGAATCTCTCCGCAGGCAAAAAGCCCGCGATTACGCTTTGACATAAGCGTTTTGTCCGAAAACTCGTCGGTGGAGATTCCGCCCGCCGTAACCTGAGAATTTATAAATCCCGTGTTGCCGGTAACCTTGACCTCAAAGGCTTTAAGAGCCTTTGA
The DNA here is from genome assembly GCA_964599835.1 of uncultured Eubacteriales bacterium. Taxonomy (GTDB): domain Bacteria; phylum Bacillota; class Clostridia; order Oscillospirales; family Acutalibacteraceae; genus SFWF01. Next base: position 3,189 of record CAZRHF010000039.1, read on the forward strand.
GATTTTTTGTGCGTCATAAGCCTTCAACGTTTCGGCCTTATCCGCAAGCTTATATCCGCAGTATTTTAAAACCACCTGACCGAGTCTTTTGTTAATCATTCCCGTAAAGAATTCCTCTAAGCTGCGGAAATGCAAAAGCCTTATGCGGTTTGAAATTATGTCACGAAGCTTTTCTTCGGTCATATCGGGGTAAAGATCGAGGGATATCGTAAATCCTCCCTCACTTCGGCCTGTCTCTCTGGAAACGTTCATTATAGCAGGACCCGAAAGTCCGTAATCGCAAAACAGAACTTCGCCGAATTCGCTTTTTACAGGCTTTCCGTTTTTGCATAGAGTCGCCTTAGCATCGACCTTAATACCCTTAAGTTGTTTTACAAAGTCGGTCTCGGTCTTAAGCTGGACTATGGAAGGGGAGAGCCTGACCGTTTTATATCCCATATCTTTGAGTATGCGATAAAGCGATCCGTCACTTCCGACCCTTTCTCCGCCCGAATAAAGACCGCCGCAACAAATAACCGCTTTGGCCGAGATCTCATCATCGGGAGAATACAGTGTAAATTCTTTTCCGCAGAATATCTTTTCAATTTTCTTTCCGCAAAGAAGCTCAACTCCGATTCGTTCGCACTCAAATCGCAAACAGTCCACTACCGAAGATGCCTGAAGTGAAGAGGGGAAAACCTTATTTCCTTCAGAAACAAAGGGAATACCTACCGACAAAAAGAGGTCTTCAAGATATTTTCCCGAATACTTTTTTAAAGCGTATCCGGCAAAACCGACCTTGTCACCGTGAAAACGGCTGAGGTCGATCTCTTTATTTGTAATATTACAGCGGCCGTTGCCCGTGGTAATAAGCTTCTTGCCGACCCTGTCAAGGCTTTCGAGTATGGCTACACGTAAAGCCCTATTCTTTCTTTTGGCGGTAATGGCTGCCAAAAGGCCTGAGGCACCGCCGCCGATAACGGCAATGTCAACCGAATATTGCATTTAAAACTCCTAAAACTTAAATATAATACCCACGACTGCGCCGATAGCGATATAAAGTATGGGATGCTTTTTAAATTTGAGTATTCCGAACAGTAAAAGCCCAAACAGAATTATTGCTTTATAATTTATGCTCTGGACCAGGGTTTCCGCACCCGCGATATAAACCAGAGGCGTTATCATTGTGACGAGGGAAACTCCGAGCATACCGATAACAGCGGGACGCAGTACGTAAAAGGTGTCTTTAACCAGCTTGTTGTCCTTGAATTTCTGTAAAAAGCCCGCAATTATAAGAATTACAACAATACTCGGAAGCACAAGTGCCGCGGTCGCGAGCAGAGCGCCGGGTATACCGGCAACCTTATGTCCTACGTAGGTTGCCATATTGATTCCGATAGGACCGGGAGTGGATTCGGAAACGGCTATCATATTTGAAAGCTCTTCGGCCGAAAACCAACCGAATTTTTCGCCCATATTCATAAGGAAGGGTATGGTGGCAAGACCGCCGCCGATAGAGAAAAGTCCCGTCTTGAAAAATTCCCAGAAAAGGTTAAGATAGAGTGTCATTCCGTCGCCTCCTTTTTGGAGGTAAGCTTCTCGTAAACAAGCTTGATAATAACGCCTACGACCGCCGTTACAAGTATAACGATAATGGGGGATACCTTAAAAAAGTAGGAGGCAATAAATGCAGCAAGTGCGATGCCCAAGGTAAAGGCATCCTTTATGCCCGATTTGATAAGCTTTAGTATTGCCTGAACGATAAGGGCGCATACCGCTACGCTTATTCCGGCAAAAGCATTGCCTGCAATTTCATTTCCTGCAAGAAGCGCTAAAACCGAAGCGAGAGCAGTTATAATTATTATTGACGGTGTAATAACGCCCAAGGTGGCGAAAATTCCACCGATAATGCCCTTTCGTTTAAAGCCGATAAAGGTGGCGGTATTTACGGCGATTATTCCGGGAGTACACTGACCGACCGCAAAATAATCCATGATCTCTTCCATAGTAACGTAGTTTCTTTTGGCGACCAGTTCGCGCTCCAGCATAGGAAGCATAGCATAGCCGCCTCCGAAGGTCATAATACCTATCTTGAAAAACAACCCGAAAAGGGTAAATATCTCTTTCATTACTTCTCCTTGATTTCGGTAACCGTCAGATTTTTCTCACAAACCTTAAAGGCTACGGTGTATTTATCATAGTCCATTCTGTATATTCTTTCGGGATCGCTCTGATATGCAGGTCGCGGATCCTCCGAAAGTATCTGAATAATAGCTTCTTTTACTTCCTGTTCGATATCGGGTTCTGTTTCAAAACCGACCTCAAGCTTTATTCTTTCGGTAGTTCCCACAAATCCCGAGGAAGCGTCGGTTTTACAGTCGGCGTATGGAATGTAGGGCTTTATGTCGTATATGGGCGTACCGTCAAGAATATCTGCTCCGGAAACGGTAATGATCGGTCCAAGCTTTTTGTCAAAGGAGATTCCCTCAAGTTTTACGCAGGAAAGTCCCAAAGGATTCGGTCTGAAGGGGGAACGGGTGGCAAAAACGCCGAGCCGTTTGTTTCCGCCGAGTCTGGGAGGACGGACGGTGGGGGACCAGTTATCTCTCACAGCCTCGCTGAACTGCCAAATAAGCCATAAATGAGAAAAATCCTCAAGACCCCGTATCGCCTCTGCAACACGGTATTCTTCTTCAAAAATGATGTTTGATATGACCTTATCACAAAGACCGCTTTGTCTCGGAATTCCGAATTTATCGGAAAATCCGTTTTTTATAACGGCAATTTTTTTAAGACCGAAGATTTCAGACATAAAAAGCGCACCTATTACTCCATTATAATCGTTTTTATTATAATGTTTATTTGTGAAAAAAGCAAGGATATTCGGTATTTTTACAAAAAACAGTAGCATTTGTCGAAAGGTTGTGATATCATAACCTTGTTGAATTTATCTTTCGGGAGAGGTTTTATGCAAAGAGAAAGACTCGGTTCACGTCTGGGCTTCATCCTGCTCAGCGCAGGATGTGCCATCGGAATTGGAAACGTTTGGAAATTTCCCTGGATGGCAGGGGAGTATGGAGGCGGAGCCTTCGTTCTGCTTTATTTTGTTTTTTTGGTCATTCTGGGTGTCCCCGTAATGACTATGGAATTTGCTATGGGCCGTGCCGCTCAGAAAAGCCCTATCGACCTTTATAAGCCTATCCAGCCTAAGGGCACGAAATGGCATCTTCACGGCTACGGTATGCTGGCGGGTCTCGTGCTCCTTATGATGTATTATACCCCCGTTACGGGCTGGATGGTAAAATATTTCATTTCAACCGTATCGGGCGATTTCGTCGGCCTTACTGACACAGCTATCGACGTCAAGTTCAGCGATATGATGACAAACCCCGCCGAAATGATAATATTCACCTTTTTGGTTGTAATAGCGGGATTTTTGGTCTGTTCATTCAGTCTTCAGAAGGGGCTTGAGCGGGTATCCAAGTTCCTTATGATAGCCCTGCTTCTTATAATGGTAGGCCTTGCAATCAACAGTTGCTTTATAAAGGGTGGCGGAGGAGGACTTTATTTCTATCTCGTGCCTGACTTCTCCAAGCTTGATACCCTGCCCGAATTTATCCGCGTTGCTTCGGGCGCTATGCAACAGGCCTTCTTTACCCTGTCGCTTGGAATCGGTTCAATGGCCATTTTCGGCAGTTACATCGGTAAAGAGCGTGCGCTTATGGGCGAATCGGTAAATATTGCCGTTCTCGACACCTTCGTTGCGATCACCTCAGGACTTATCATCTTCCCAGCCTGTTTTGCATACGACGTTGAGGTAAATAACGGTCCCGCTCTCATCTTTATGACTCTGCCCCGCGTATTTAATAATATTGCACAGCCCTTCGGTCGGATAATAGGCTCATTCTTCTTCCTTTTCCTCTTCTTCGCCGCCTTTACCACCGTTATTGCGGTGTTTCAGGCGATCATTGCATGCATTATGGACAGGTTTGGATGGAGCAAGAGAAAAACCTGTTTTATATGCTGCGTAGCAATGATGATTCTGGTTCTGCCCTGCATTTTCGGTTTCCTCGGCTCCTTCGATCTCCTCGGAAAGACCTGGCAGGTACTTGATATAGAAGACTTTGCCGTAAGTCAGGTTCTTCTGCCTGTCGGTGCAATAATAATAGTGCTTTTCTGCGTAATAAAGCGCTATGGTTGGGGCTTCGATAACTTCGTAGCTGAAGCCAACACCGGAAAGGGACTTAAAATAGCAAAGTGGATGAAGCCATACTTCATTTACGTGCTTCCCGTCGTCGTTTTAGCTGTATGCATCTGCAGTATGCTCAGCTTTTTCGGAATAATTTAATGAGGTGATATTTATGTTAAAAATCGGTCTGTCAACCTGTAGCCATCCCATTACTGAAGAGTTTTTTAAGCAGTATGCGGATGCGGGTATCAGCTGTATGGAGGTCTCGGTCGAGATCGACAAAGCTGAAGATCTCGACTGGCCTTCTATTTTTGCGTGGTCGCAGAAATACGGAGTGGAGCTTTGGTCCTTTCATTTGCCATTTTATAAGAACAACCTTTCTTCTCCCGATGAGGAAAAAAGGCTTAAGTCGGTGGAAAACTATACCGATTTCATAATCAAGATTGCCGATTTCGGCGTTAAGGTATTTGTAGCCCACCCCAGTCAGGAACCTATCCCCGAAGAAGAACGCGACGTCTATATGGCGCAGTCTAAAAAGAGCCTTAAAACTCTCGCAGAGGTTGCCGACAAATGTATGGTGACCATCGCCGTGGAAGATCTGCCCCGAACCTGTCTTGGAAGAAATTCATCCGATATGCTCGATCTTATTTCTGCCGATGATCGACTTCGTATATGTTTTGATACCAACCACCTTCTCAGCGAAAATATAAAAGAGTTTATCGAAAAGGTTGGGGATAAGATAGTGACTACACACATTTCCGACTATGATTTCATAAACGAACGTCACTGGCTTCCCGGGGAAGGCGATATTGATTGGCAGGAGCTTTATACCACTCTTATTAAAGTAGGATATAACGGACCTTGGATGTATGAGCTTGGCTTTAAGGCTCCTAAGTCCATTAAGCGCGACCGCGACCTTACGGCCCTTGATTTTGCAGAAAACGCAAAGGCGATATTTGAAAATAAAACTCCGAAAAATATCTCCACCCGCTACGAAAAGCTGGATTCCCGGGGCAATCCCGTAACTGAATAGAATTAAAACTCCGATGCGCCGCATCGGAGTTTTTTTAATGTAGTATAGATGTTCGGTATAACATAGGAGACAGACCCATAATCTTTTTAAACTGCTTGCTGAAATGATACTCATCGTAAAATCCAAGGTTATATGCAACCTCTTTGATCTGCATTTTAGGAAAGCTTTTAAAATAGGAGATTGCCTGCTCGGTTTTAAACTGCAAAACATACTGATGGATGGTCGTACCGAAAAGGGCTTTGAATTTGGTTTCGGCCGTCTTTACCGAAACTCCCAGTTTTTCCGCAAGCTCGCCGTTGGAAAAGAATTTTTCGGGATTCTGGTGGATTATACTTTTGATTTTGTCACCGAGCGCGCTGTCTTCGGTAAAATGCTTGTTTTCGCCCAGTTCACACAAAAGCAAATCTACCAGAATGCTTGCTTTCTTTTTGTTTTCCTCAAGCTTAGCCTGAACGATATCTCTGAATATTTTTCTTATGTTTTTGTTATGCGATGCATCAATAAGCGTATCAAGGCCGTTATCTCCAAGTCCGTCGTTTTCTTCAAAAGAAAGGTGGAAATACATTGTTTTCGTATCCTTACCGCAAGGAGATACGCCATAATGCCGGTTTTTTCCGCAAAGAATAAGCAAACTGTCCTTTTTAAGCTCGTAAACATCGTCGTTTTGTCCGATTTTCCATTCTCCCTCAAGCATATATATAAAGTCGTGCTCGGTCATTGTCCTTTCAGGATGGATAAAAGGGGTGGCATAATAGTTTATATTGGCTTCGGTTACAGTTCGTCTTGGATAAGGATCAAGATATATTTTCATAATATACTCCACAATTATTTGCTTTATTTTACATCTTAATTTCCTTTTTGTCAATTTCAATATTTTTATAAGCGCATTAAAATAAGAACAAAGGAGGTGCAGTATGAAAGTATTTCAGAAAGGCTTCAACTTTTCTCAGGACGGACCGGGAAACCGACTTGTCTATCATCTTTCGGGATGTAATATGCGTTGTATCTGGTGCTCAAACCCAGAGGGAATGGACGGAAAAACAGGAGCCGACCGTACTGCCTACGATATTTTAGCTGAATGTAAAAGCTGCATCCCGATGTTTTTCGGCGGTGGGGGAGTCACCTTTACCGGAGGAGAGGCCACTCTTCAAAAGGAAGAACTGATCACTCTTTTAAAACTGCTTAAAGAATCGGGAATACATACCTGCATAGAAACAAATGCAACCTCTGCCTCTCTTGCTGAAATTTCAAGCTGTACCGACTACCTGATAATGGACTTTAAACACCACGATAGTGAGATACTGAAACGGTATACAGGCGTCGGTAACGAGGTTATTGAAAAGAATTTCGAAACTCTTGCCAAAACACGGTCACAACTTCACGTCCGCATACCTCTCATAAACGGAATCAATACCGATTCGCCCGAAGCTTTTGCGCAGTATTTTGCAAAGCACGCCACCGAAAATACTGTTTTTGAATTCCTGGCCTACCACGAATACGGAAAGGAAAAATGGCAGACCGAATACAAGGTGCAAAATGGTTTCGTTAAAGAAGAGACACTGAACCTTTTTGAAGAAACCTTTAAAAAATACAAACTGAATTTAATTAAAACCTGACGGAGGATAATATGAAAACAATATACAAAAACGGACAGATAACCGAAATGGCAAAGGCACTTTACAGGGAAGAAAGAGAGATCAGGCGTCTCGACGGATGGTTTCTCGCAAAAGAGACCGAAATGCTGGCGGAAGAAAAACATAAATGTATGCCGCCCGAGCTTAAAAAGGCAAACCTCGTCTGTGAGGTAGTAAAGGCGATACCTCTGACACTTAGCGACAATGCCATTTTTGTCGGAACCCAGCGTGATGCCTTTGCCCGAAGCTACGCCCTCATAAACCCCTCCTTTACGGTAGAAGGCTTTTCGGGTTACTGCGACCCCATGGCGATTTATAACGATATCGAGCCCAGTGAGGAGTTTCCCGCCGAGCGTATAGACAAGGTTCGTCGGTTCACCGCTAAAACCAATATGGTAAAAATGCTGAACGAGACCTACTCCAAAGCCGGGGACTATACAAAAGAGGTCATCTTTTTTGTAGAGCAGGTAACGGGTCACGTTATTCCCGACTTCCGTTATGCTTTAGCCAACGGAATAGATAAGATGATAGCTGAGGCAACTTCCGAAAACTGTGAATTTTACGAGGCCGCAGCAGTAGCACTCGGTGCCGTAAAAATACTTATCGACCGTTATCTTGACCTTATTGCAGAGCAGAAGAAGACCTGTAATGATGAGCGTCTTGCACAGCTTAAATTTCTCGAAAAGAGTCTTAAAAATATCAGAGGCGGCAAGGCAAATAACCTTTATGAAGCGATTCAGCTTTATCTCCTTCTTTGGGAGGTTATGTGCCTTGAGCAGGCCCCCAACCCTTACGCCTTCTCGGTAGGAAATGCCGACCGCATTTTCGAGCCCTACCGTGGAGAACTTACAAGAGAAGAAGCGGCCGAGCTCTTTAAGCATTTCCTTGTTTTCTACAACGTAGGAGACCGTAGCTGGGCTATCTCCCAAAACGTCCTTGTAAGCGGCAGAGATAATGAGGGTAACGATCTTACCAATACAATGTCCTATGCCATTATGGATGCATATTACGATATGATGCTGCCTCAGCCCATCCTCTCGGTAAAACTTCATAAAAACACACCCGAAAAGCTCTATGAGGAAATGGGCAAGTTCTTCTTCACCCCCGGTATGCTTACACCTTCCCTCTTTAACGATGATTCTCTTTTTGAAATACTTAAAGCAAACGGCGTAGACGGGGCAGATATCCCCGATTACAGTATCGCAGGCTGTCAGGAGCCCCTTATTATGGGTAAGGATAACGGCAATACCACCAACTCCTGGCTTTCTCTCCCCAAGGTTTTGGAGATGGTGCTTCACGGCGGTGTTTCGGCCATAACCGGCGATAAGCTAATGGTTGCAGGGGAGTGTGACCTTAAAAACATCCGTGAAGCTTTCTATAAGACCCTCGATAAGGTTCTTGACGAAATGACCACGGCTGCCAACGGCGCTTCGGTAGCACTTTCGGAGCTTAAGGTACCCTTCCTCAGTTGCTTTATGGGCGGAATGGAGTACGGTGCCGATATGCGTGACACCAAGGTGCAGGGAACCAAATATAACGGAAGCGGATGTCTCGTTCACGGTCTTACCGTCCTTGCCGATTCCTTTATTGCCATAGACAGATTTATCAAAAAGTACGGAAACGATAAGGAACTTTTAACTTCTGCCCTCAAAGCTAACTTCGAAGGCTACGACGAGCTTCGTTCCTTCCTGTTGTCTGCTCCCAAGTTCGGCAACAACATAGATGAGGTCGACCGCGAAGCAGCAGAAATCGCCAACAAGGTCTCCGATATGCTCAGAGCCCGTAAAAACTACCTCGGAAATTCCTTCCGTCCCGACTTTTCTTCTCCCTCGACCCACCTTACCTACGGCTACTGGGTAGGAGCAACCCCCGACGGAAGAATGAGCCGCGATATGCTGGGCTACGGTGTAGACCCACTCTACGGAGAGGCTTCAAACGGTCTGGGATTCAGAATGCTTTCCAACATGAAACTGCCCTTTGCACAGTTTAACGGCGGATACGCCTCCCATCTCGGAATCGACCCCAAATTCTTCACCGCCGAATCAAATGAGACTAAGGGTTTGCAGTTTAAATCCAACGTTATCGGGCCCCTTTTCTTCAATGAGATGCAAAAGGGAGTTTCCCCCTTCTACCTCTATGTAAACGTTACCACCCCCGAAACCCTGCGTAAGGTTCTTGCCGATCCGCAGAAATACGCCCCTTCGGGAGTTTATATAATGAGAATTCACGGAACATTTGTAAATTTTCTTGACTTATCGCCCGAAATACAGCAAGATATAATTACAAGACTTGATCTTAAGTCTACTACTATCGGCTGTTAGGAGAATTGTTATGATAAAAGAACCTGTGTTTTTTGAAAGAAACCGTACGGGAAGGGTATATACGGGAGGTAAGCTTTTTGCCGGTCTCTTCGGTGATGAGCCGGTGGACGGATATATGCCCGAGGAATGGATAGCCTCCAATGTAAAGGCGCTTAACAAAGGTTCGACAAATCCGAAAGAGGGCCTTTCAAAGCTTAAGGACAGCCCCCTTTATTTCGACGAATTTTTAAATTCCGACCCCGAAGCACTTCTCGGTAAGGGAAACACATTCAGAATACTTGTAAAGGGTCTCGACAGTGCGATAAGACTTCCTGCTCAGGCCCACCCCGACAAACCTTTTTCAAGAAAATATTTTAATTCCGATTTCGGTAAGACCGAATGTTGGGTAATTCTCGATACACGTCCTGGTGCCAAAATCTATTTCGGCTTTAAGGACGGCGTAACGAAAGAGGATTTCGAAGCGGCTATTGATAAAAGTGAGACCGACTCTGCGGCAATGGAGGCCCTTATGAAGGAGATAACCCCCAAGGTCGGAGAGGTGTATTTCGTACCTGCAAAAACGGTACACGCGATCGGCGCAGGCTGTCTCATTTTAGAGGTCCAGGAGCCCACTGATTTCACTATCCAGCCCGAACGTTGGTGCGGCGAATACAGACTTTCCGACGAGGAGATGTATCTCGGTCTCACCAGAGCGCAGGCAGTTTCCTGCTTCGACTTTGTAAAAGCGCCCGACGCCAAGATCGACCCCCGCATCATAACCGATGCCGAGGGCGTAAAAAATGAAGCCCTTGTAGACGCTGAAAATACCGACTGCTTCGTGATTAACCGCTTGACCCTTTCGGGCGGAAAAGCCATTTTAGATGTTGAAAACAGCTATGCAGTCTATATCGTTTTAGGCGGTGAGGGCGAGATTTCGGGCGAAAACTACAGCCGAAAACTTAAAAAAGGCGACTACTTCTTTATGCCCGCCTGCCTTATGGGAAGCTTTACGGTAAGCGGTAATTTAGAGATAATTGAAACCTACTGACGGAGAAAAAACTATGCAAGCAATCGGAATTGATCTCGGTACTACGGGAATCTGCGGTGTAGCTATCGACTGTGAAAGCGGAGCGGTCATAAACTCCAAAACTGTGGACAGCAACGCCTTTATAAGCGGCGAAGCCTTCGAAAAGATCCAGTCTCCCGAAAAGATAATTTTCCTCGCTAAAAGTATTCTGGATGAACTAATCTGCGACGATACCGCCGTGATAGGCGTTACGGGACAGATGCACGGAATCCTTTACTATGATGCCGAGGGTGAAGCCGTAAGCCCGCTTTATACCTGGCAGGACGGCAGGGGAGACCTGCCCTATAAAAACACTACCTACGCAGGCTTTTTGGGCAGTCACACAGGCTACGGCAACGTTACCGACTTTTATAACCGGGAAAACGGTATGGTTCCTAAAAATGCCGTAGGCTACTGCACCATTCACGACTGGCTGGTTATGAAGCTTTGCGGACTTAAAAAAGCCAAAATGCATATAAGCGATGCCGCAAGCCTCGGGCTTTTCGACCTTAAAACCGAAAAATTCAGCTACAACTGCGACATCTGCGTTATAAACGACTATATGATAGCAGGAAGCTATAAAAAAATTCCCGTAAGCATTGCGATCGGGGATAATCAGGCAAGCGTATTTTCCTGCCTCTCAAATGATACCGACCTTCTTATAAACATCGGAACGGGAAGTCAGGTCTCGGCCGTAACCAATAAGATAATAACCGCCGAAAGCCTCGAAACGCGACCCTATTTTGAAAATAAATACCTCGTTGTAGGAGCCGCCCTCTGCGGAGGCAGAGCATACGCCCTGCTTAAAGATTTCTATAAGCAGATACTCGGATACAAAACACCTGTCGATGATACTGAGGTTTATTTCGTAATGAATAAAATGCTGGAAATGGCAGAAAAAGGTGCCCTTTCGGTAGATACCCGTTTTTCGGGCACCAGAGCCGACAGTACGGTCAGAGGAAGTATAAGTGGAATATCTGCCGATAACTTTACCCCCGAAAACCTTACGGCAGGAGTCCTAGAAGGTATGATAAACGAGCTTTTTGAGATGTATAGCGAAATGGGAATTGCCTGCGAAGGTATAGTAGGCTCGGGCAACGGAATACGCAAAAACAAAGCACTTATTAAAACCGCCGAAGAAAGGTTTGGAGTAACTCTGAAAATACCGACCCACCTTGAAGAAGCGGCATTCGGCGCGGCAATGTTCGGCCTTGTCTCGGAAGGTATTTTTAAAAACGCCGAAGAGGTCAGAAAGCTTATTAGGTTTTAGGAGAAATTATTATGAATTTTATGTTAGGCTGTAACTATTGGGACAGTAGATCCGGAACCGAAATGTGGGTAAACTGGGACCCCGAGGTAGTAGAGGACGACCTTCGTGTTCTCTCTCAGTATGGTGTCAGTTATCTTCGCTTTTTCCCTTTGTGGCGTGATTTTCAGCCGGTGCATAAGCTTTACGGTTGGCAGCAGGAGTTCAAAGAATACCGCCTTCACGGCAAAGAACTTCCCGAAAACGAGTTCTTCATAGATGAAACTATGATGGATCGCTTTGCCGAGCTTTTAAGACTCTGCGAAAAATACAATATGAAGGCAACCGTCGGTATAGTTACGGGCTGGATGAGCGGAGTGCAGTACGTTCCTCCGGCAATCTGCGGCAAAAACCCCATAAACGATCCCGAGGCGCTTATGCTTCAGATAAAGTTCGTAAAAGGCTTTGTCCGCCGCTTTAAGGACAGTCCCGTAATTAAATACTGGGAGGTTGGAAACGAAAGCAACTCTTTAGGCCCTGCCGAGGACCGCTGTGACCCCTACGTCTGGACGGCAACCATTGTAAACGCCATTAAGAGTGAGGATAACACCCGCCCCATCGCTTCGGGAATGCACGCTCTTGCTCCCCATTACACTATGAGGGGAACAAACCTATGGACGTTACAAGATCAGGGTGAGCTGACCGACCTTATCTGCCCTCATCCATACCCCTCTAAAACCGTCGGAGGCGAAAAGGACCCACTGAATATGCCCCGAACCACCTATATTCCCTCGGCACAGCTCGAATACTATACCGCCATAAGCGGAAAGCCCGGTATGATAGAAGAAACAGGGTCATTTAACCGAATGGTAGGAAAGGGCGAAAGCGCGGCAGATTTTTTAAGGATCGGTGTTTTGTCGGGCTGGGCAAACGGCTCTAAGGGTTACCTTTGGTGGTGCGGAATGGAACACAGCCATATTACCTATCCGCCCTATAGCTGGAGCAACGTCGAAAGGGAGCTTGGCCTTTTATACGGAGATAAATCTCCCAAACCCGTAGCACTTGAAATGAAGCGCATAAGTGAAGTTTTCGCGTCTTTACCCTTTGAAGACCTCCCCGAAAAACAGCGCGACTGCGTATGTGTCACCACCTTTATGGAGGAGTGGTGGGGCGTTAATGCCTCCGCATATCAGCTTGCAAAGCAGGCGGGCTTCGATCTGACCTATGCCTGGTGTCAGCAGAAGCTGCCCGACGCACCCCTTTATGTCGTGCCTTCCATAGTCGGTTGGGCTTCAATGCCCTTCGAGACCTTGGATACCCTGATGAACAAGGTCAGAAGCGGAGCAAACCTTCTCATAACCTGCAAAGACGGCTTTATTGCCGAGTTTGAGGACGTGATCGGTCTTTCCTCAAGCGGAATGCAGAATAACAACGAGGTTAAAAAAGTAAAATTCGGTGAAGACGAACTGGATGTAGTATATTCAAGCGAATTTCTACTTAAAACCATCGACGCCGAAGTGCTGGCCGAGGACGATAACGGAAACATAGTTTTCTCCCGTAAAAGGCACGGGAAAGGCTTCGTCTATTTCCTTAACTTCCCGCTGGAGGAAATGGTTTGGAACGGTGAAAAGTATCTTCGGGACGCTAAAACCTATCCCTACTATAAGATATACGAAGCCTTTGCCAAAGACGTAATAGATAGTAAGACGGTGGTTTCCCGTCAGCCCGATATCGGCATTACCCACCATAAGGTAAGCGATAACGAGTATATAATAGTCGCAGTAAACTACCGAAACGAGACCCTTCCGACCGACTTTGTCATAAAGCCTCATAAAAAACTTGAGGTCCTCTACGGCGATCTGAACTCCATCCCCAAATGCGATATGACTGTGTTTAAACTTACTCTGTAAAGGAGAATGACAATGGTGGATTACACAAAACGACTTAAACATCATTATCAACCTAAAAGCGGCTGGATAAACGACCCTAACGGCCTTGTTTATTTCGGGGGTTATTATCACGTTTTTTATCAGTGCGCCCCCCACTTTGAGACCCCTTGGCACGAGCCTATGTGTTGGGGTCACGCCAGAACAAAGGACTTCGTGACCTTTGAAGAACTGCCCGTCGCACTTTATCCCGATATGGATTACGATAAAGACGGATGCTGGTCGGGCACGGCAATAGTTAAGGACGATACCCTATATCTTTTCTACGCCTCTATCGAAAAAGCGCCTGCCGATGATGTGAGACATCCCAAGGGTCATATCGAATCGGTCAGCGTGGCATATTCGAAGGACGGAATCAACTTCAAAAAATACGAGGGCAACCCCATTATTCCCGACTATCCTGCCGACGGTTCCAACGATTTCCGCGACCCTGCCGTTATGGAAAAGGACGGAAAATTCTATCTTATAATGGCATCGGGACAGATACAAAACCGTCTCGGCCGCCTTTTAGCCTATGAAAGTGACGATCTGTTTAACTGGAATTACATCGGCGTCATGAAGGAGTGGCAGAATAAACGCTATACCGAGTGCCCTTCCTTTATGAAATGCGGTGATAAATATATGCTCACCGCCTCGGTCTGCAGTGCCGACGATAACGATCCCGACGGTTTCCATCATTTCTCTATAATGTACGGCGATTTCGACGGAAAAACCTTTGAAACCGAGATAACGGGTGAGGTAGATATGGGCCCCAGTCAATATGCAGGTCAGGCCTTTAGAGACCATCTCGGCCGAAATATTCTCATTTCATGGGTTCCCGGCTGGGCATATCAGTTTAAAGAACGCTGTGTCGGCTGTATGTCTCTGCCCCGTGAGCTTACCGTAAAGAACGGCAAGGTCTACGGCTATCCCGTCAAGGAGGTTCAGCACCTTCTAACCGATACCGACCCTGCCCTTATCCGCACAGAAAAAGGATTTATAATAGAGCGAGAGGGAAGAAGTCCCGTAGTTTTCGAGGGCGAGATATCCGACCTTAAGATACTCCGCGACGAATACATAATCGAGGTATTTGTAAACGGCGGAGAAAAGATTTATACCGCCCTGCTTTAAAACCGTTAATGTGAAAACTTAAATTATGATAAAAACAAACGGCTACGAAATTTGAACTGCCCCAATTTGTGCGGACAGTACAAAAACGGCTCCTATGATAGTTAT
>CAZRHF010000040.1:0-17785 GCA_964599835.1 uncultured Eubacteriales bacterium
TTGTGTTTGTGTCCGTAGGGCATAACATCGTTTTTCGCGTAGTGAAAACATCATTTGACCTTTAGGTCAACATCGTTCCGCTTTAGCGGACACAAAACGAGGTTGCCTTACGGCAAACGGTGTTATGCTTAGCATAAACGATGTGGGCTTACGCCCAACGATGTTGCACTTCGTGCAAATTCCCTACCCCGAGCCCTATGGATCGTCGTTCGGCTAATGGTCGGTTTGAAAAAATTAGATAATCAAATTTGCTTGAAGTGATATTTATAAAACTATGTGTTATTGATTTACCAATTTAACAGACAATCCATATCGGTGTTTGTTGTGTTGGTTATCAATCAAATTCTTATATTCGAACGTGTTCCAAAAGTTTTGCAGGATATTACAATGAAAGCAAAAGGCCGCCTTAAAAAGGCGGTCTTTTGCTTTGAAAGGATATATATGACTCAGTGAGGATAAATCAGTTTTTCGTTCTTTCCGGGTCCTATTGCCAGACGGTAAACAGCATCGCTTGAGACGGACATTACATTGAAGGAGGCTTCGGTCTCGCTGCTGTATTCTCTGGTGTAGACACGCCAAGGAAGAGTTTTAACATTGACACTGCTGGTCTGAAGTTTCTCTAAGCTCTGAATGCTGTTGTCAACGCCGCGTGAGGAGGGGGTGGATATCTGCCAGAGGTCGACATCATAATCGTATACGGTAAGCTCGAGATGCTGATGTCCGAACTGATAGGATATTATCTTGCCTGTAGTATCCGCAAAGTCGGCGGCAACGTCAACCGTATCTCCCCAGATATTTGTGAGGCTGGCTGAATATGCGGTCTTGCTTTGGTATGCGATAATTATATCGCGGAGCTCATTACCGAATTGAACGGTGGTTTCGTAGGAATTGGTCATCTCATCGATACCCATATGGGAGACGAAGATAACCTCCTTATCGGTATTCAGAGCATCCTCTGCAAGCCAGCGGAGCTGGTCGGGACTGTAGCCCCAATAGGTGTAGCCGCTGTAATATTTAGCCCTGTCGGTGGTCTTCGTAGCATCCTTTACGGGCATACCGTCGAGTAAGCCGTCGCCGTCGGTATCGCCGATAACATTACCGTCTTCATCATACTTAGCCTGATAATCGAGGGCATCAAGGGCGACCACACGGGTATTTTCGTCTAAATCATAGTAGAAATACTTAGAGTTTGCGCGCTCGCTGTCCTGAGTAACGGTAACGGTACTCTTATTTAGCTCGTTGGCATTTGTATAACGGTCGATGATTTCGTTCTGCCAGTCAAGGTCGGTAATGATCTTCTCGGCGTAATTGTCTGTCGTATAAGAGTTATCGTCGTGGTTACCCATAAGCACGAATACGGGCTTGGTGCAGTTGAGCAACGGGTCAAGAGCCGTCTGGGTGTACTTGATATGGTCTTCCTTGGTATCGTACATACCTGTGGTGATATCGCCGCCCACAACTACGAAATCGATATTTTCGTTTTCGTTAGCCATTTTGGTGATAAGGGTCATCTGATTTATTATCGACTTACCTAAATCGCTTGTAGTGCTTTCGCTGAAATGAGTGTCGGTTACAAAGATATAGTTGACCTTATCCTGTCCTACCGTGCTGAGCTGCCGGGTCACAAGCTGTGCATCAACACCGAAGTAAAGCTGTTCCTTGGTGCCTGAATGAACAAGATATTTAAGCTCGTCAGGAACAGAGATAGCATCAAGATCGGGCATTGCGCTGAACCTCACGTATGCACCCTCGGTAAGGGTGTTGTCGCTGAGGGCAGAGCTTTCTACAAACACCTCGTTATAGGTGGTAGCCCCGTATGCTACGTCTGCGGAGAAGGTGGTACCCTCGGGAAGATATACGTAGTAGTTACTAAGGTCTGCGGTTTCGGGGATGATATCTCCGGCCTCGGGGATATCGTTAACAGATGCGGTAAGGGTGTCGGTATAGTATACCGTGCCGTCATTTAATGTTACATATCCGCGGACCGAGACCTTATAATCATCGTCAGTCTCAAAGCCATCAAGGTATGCAGAGTAAACTGTATCGCCGCTAACGGGATTTTGGCTCCAGTTGTTTGCCATATCGGTCTGGGAAAAATGGAATACTCCTGCGGCATTCTTATTTTTGAGGTTTAACTCAGTCTCTACCTCTTCCGACTTAATAAGCACACCGTGCTCGGTTACTGTATACTCCTTACCTGCGATGTAAACAGTATCCTCGTCTACAGAGTCATAGGTCAGCATAAAGCGGAGAGCCTCGCCGTTTTCTGTGGTCTCTGCAAGGACACCTACAGACTCGGTAGCGGAGGAAACTATCATAGTGTCGATATAAACTACGCCTTCCGCATCGGCGGTGAGCTGTGCCGCAAGGACAGAGCTTTCTACCGCACCGTCTGCGGTAAATACTACTGATGCGGCGATCCAATCGTCTGCGGCAGGAAGTGCTACGGTGTTTTTAACGGTAACACCGTTTGCGACAG
Organism: uncultured Eubacteriales bacterium; assembly: GCA_964599835.1. Classification (GTDB taxonomy): domain Bacteria; phylum Bacillota; class Clostridia; order Oscillospirales; family Acutalibacteraceae; genus SFWF01. The sequence goes on from CAZRHF010000040.1 coordinate 2,480, forward strand.
AGCCCTGCGCAAGACCGATACCAAGTGTAGCATCGGTATCTGCCTTATAGACAAGATCTACACGGTAGGTCTTGCCTGCCATAACATCCAGAGTATAGTCATTCTTAAGCTCGAAGGCAAGGGTATCGTCTGCCGAGATATCGGCTTTAAGGGAAACCGAGCCCGAGTTTGCCTCTTTATCCGAGAGGGATAGCTTATCGGAGACACAGCCTAAATTGAGGGCCGGAACGCTGAAACCATTGGTATACTGGGTGTAGGTATCAAAGCCGACAAACATTTCCTGATTGTCGAGGCGGACGGGGTCGACCTCGGTTGCAGAGGCGCAATAGAGGTCTACGTCATAGTTGCCGTATTTCATTACGGGAGCTTCGGTACGAGCCTCGTCGGCATACCAGTCTCCGTTATAGTTAGCTCTTGTTTCGCTTCCTGTTGCGTCAGAGCCGGAGTAGTTCTCTACAGAATAGTACTCGGGAATAGTGAGGTCTGTACCGGGAACGCCCTCTAAGGTATCCTTAAGGACATAGCTACCGTTCTCCATAACATAAAGGTTGGTGTTTGTAACCTTTTCGATAGTAAGAGAGTCGAGATAGTATTCCAGATGATAGCCTACTGCGGCAGAACGGAAGCCGACATAAAGGCGGTTGCAAAGATATCCGTCTTCATCCTTTTCGTACTGTGCAGGGGTGCTGTAATAGCCAACAACATCCACGAAGCCGTCGGTTTCGGTAAGGTCTTCTACCATATTGATTCTGTCTTTGTAACGAACGACCTTAGAAGTACCGCTACCAACGGTATTGGAGCTACTACCGGTGCGAGAGCCCAAAAACGCCGTAAAATCTGCGGCATAACCGCCTGTGTCTTTAATATAGACTCTGGCAGTAATTTTGTAGGTGGAGTTTGCGCTAAGGATGTTATTGTCAGCGGTAACTTCACCTGTGGATACGCCGTTATGGGTAGGAGTTATACTCCAGTTTGCATTATAGGTAATACTTGAACCTATGTTGTTATAATAGTGGAGAATACCGTCTCCCTCTTCGTCGGGGTCGTCTATGACCTCGAAGTAGTAACCGTCGAATGCGGCATTAGCATTGTTAAAGGAATTACTGCTGTTTATTTCATAGGTGTCTTTTAAGAACTCTACCGTACGGGTAAAGCCGTCGTAGTCGCCGTTTGCAGGGTGGGGACTGCGGGACCATACGGCATAATAGGTGGTGTCTGCCATATCGGCCGTAACAAATTCGGCCATTTCCTCAGCCTGCGTCGCATCGGCCGAGGTTGCCCAGCCGAGGAAGGTGCCTTCCGCACTGCTTGGGGTGGGACAGCTCATAGGCAGGCCCACGTATTTTGTAAGGGTCTGAGAGTCGGTTCCGTCATCAAAGGTTCCGCCGTTGGCATCAAAGGTCACGTTAACGGGGGTTCCCCAAACGGCATAAAGGGTCTTTCCGTGAAGGGAAGCGTCAACACCTTTAACGGTAATGTTGCTGTTTGCGTTAAGGCTCCAGCCTACAAAGGCGAGGTTCTCGTCTGCGTTTACGGGAGTCTCTGCGGTGATGCTTTCGCCTACAGTCTCGGTAATTGTGGTCTGGGTGGTTACACCATCAGCAAAAGTACCGCCGTTTGCATCATAGGTAACGGTTGCGGTCTGAGCAACCTTGGTAATGGTAATGTAGTCGATATAGTGGGTGACGGGCTGTGCCGGAGTGTTCTGTACACGGGTTCCCGTTTCTGCGTCGTCGTACCAGCCTGTAACATTGTTACCGTCCCAGAACAGACCGAAATATGCACCTACGGTCACATTCATTATGGTCGGGTCGGTTTCTGCGTTATTTGATAGGGTGGTTTTGTAGGTATTGGTTCCAAGGGTATCCTTCTCATCGCTGAAGGTTTCAGCAAAATTGCCTGTGGTAAAGGAGAGGGTTCCGTTATAGTACTGTCCGGGGTTTTTGCCGGTTTTGTCGAAATCTTCGTACCTACGAAGAAGATTGTTGCTGGTGTCCGAGGTGTAGTAGTTACCTTTGGTGCTTTGCAGGCCGATATTGGTACTGTACATAGGACGAGCGCCCGATATGTCTGTTTTCGCGTTACCGTTTTGTGTGCCATCTGTGTAATAATATTTCTGCAGTATTAGCGTGATTGATAGAGCTTATATCGTAATATGACTGATCTGCACCAATGATACCGCCGCCAAAGTAAACACCGTAGCTTCTTGATGCATACTGTGTATATCCTTCTACCTTTACCTCATAAGTAGTGTTAGGCTCGATAACAAAGGGAAGACCGTTTTTGGTTGGGATATAGTTACCGTCGTTAGTGTAGGTGTTTGCTATCTTAAGGGTTCCCAGAGTTTCGGTATTACCCTCGCTGTCGGTGGTAACGGTTATTTCTTCATACGCGGCATAAGCATTAGCTCTTTTTTCGGCAGTGTCGCCGGCAGTATTGCTTCCGACATGTAAGGGATAGAAGGTATTACCCTCGCCGTCAACCTCGGAGGAGCCGTCTACGGTAGTTCCCGAACTGTTTCGGGGATACTCTTTGGTCTCGTCCTCGTTAAAATCGAAGGTGAAGCTGTCGCCGATATCCATTCCTGCGGTTTTGGTTATAGAAATGCTGTCGAACAGGAAGCAAGCGGGTCCGTAGTTTACATCATCAATCACAATGTCGTTTCTGCTTATGGAGAGATATATACCAAAGTAGTTTCCGAAGCTGTAATAGCTACCGTCGGATCCCATTAAATAAAATACACCGTTTTGCAGGTCGAAATCGCCTGTGGAGAAATAGAGTGTACTCTCATATTTTTTAGGAGTTTCATAATATACACTCGCTGACTGGTGACCCAGACTGCTTGTTCTGTAAACGGGGTCGGCAGAGTCTAAATCTAAGGCTGCGTTATTATAGGCAATGCTGCTGTCAAAGGTAATGCTTGTATCTGGGTTAAATTCCGCCTTGTCGGACTGGAACATTCCGCCACCGAAAAATGCCTGACCTGAAGCATAGGCAGCCCTTACGTACATAACCACATCTACCTTATAGGATGCGTTAGGCTCTATTTCAAAGGGAAGACCGTTACTGTCGGTAGGAATGTAGTGGGTGGTGCGCTTTCCTGTAATAGCCGCGGCGGTAACCTCTTCTCCGTCTGCGTTTATAAAGGTCTCCTGTTCAACCTTGGTGGTATCATTCACGGAATGGAGAGGATAAAATACCGTACCGTCTTCATCCACAGAATAATCTGTATTAGCGGTATAGCTTTTTACATCGCCCTCGTCGTTAAAATCGAAGGTGTGGGTTTCGCCAAGCATAAAGCCTGTTTTGGTGTTGTCGGGGTCAGTACCTGTACCGCTTGCGGTCTCTGCCGCGGTAACGGGGGTTGTAACTGCCCCGCCTATGATAAGGGTGGAGGCGAGGATGGCAATGCTGAGTACTACAGCAAATATGCGGTTAAGCTGTTTTTTCATTTTTTCCTGTCTCCTTTCTACTGCTGTGCGCCTATAAGCAACAGGCGAAGCGCTTTAGCGTCATTAGCGTCAAATTCTTTGCTGAGGTCGAAGTCCGTTTCGTTAAGGGTAAGTGCAACGAGGTCACAGATGTCCATAGTTTTATCACCGTTTAAATCATAAAACCCGTCATCCGAGCCGTCTGCCGCCACATATTCTACACAGCCTTTAGTAATTTCGGTTCCGAAATACTTTTTGCCGTCCTTTTCTGCTACGGAAAGGGTTCCGTCATCGGTGCCTGCGGCAAATGCGGTAATGCCGCAGGTACCGACCAGCACTAAGGCCAGCATTAATACAAGAAGCTTTTTCATAAAAATACCTTCCTATTCAAATGTTTTGACAAGGTCTGAGAGTCCTGTTTGCGGTTATTTTCTGTCGGGATAAAAAATAGGTTCATCGTTTGTGTAGATAGAACCCACGCCTGCTTTTTGGTAAACGCGGTAGTAGTCTATATAATACTGTGCGGGTAGAGCATCAAGACTTCTTTCTATATGTCCTGCGTGGGCAGTATCGGTATAACTGCTGGTGATATGGCAGTTGAACATAAAGTAGTACGGTACGTGGAAACCCTGCATATCAGGATCTTCATCAAAGGTCTGAGTAATATCGAATGTCATATAATCGTTACCGTCGACCGACATAGTCATTTCGTCCTTGGTCCATTCAAAGCCGTAAATATGATATTCGTTGTCCAAAGTCGAAACATCGACCCCGTTAACAACGGCAAAATCATAACTTCTGACATAGTCGCGCTTGATCTGGCCAAACGATGAATGATCGTCGGGCAGACCTGTTTTTTCGTGTGTGCTCAGAAAATAATCGTCGGTATACCATTTATGAATATTTGGAACGACCTGACTGTCGTTCCCGAAAACCTCAAAAATATCGATCTCCGAATGGTATTTTGCCTCGTCCGGCGTTACGATACCGTCTACCTTACCGATAGAATTACCCCACCAGGACGGCCAAACGCCCTCAAAAAACGGTATTCTTGCGCGAATCTCAGCGTAGCCGTAAACAAAATTCATATGCTCCATATGTGTAACGGCATAGGGAATCTTATACTTGTAATTTACAGCCGTAGGATCGAAATACTGAATGGCGTGGATCTTAAGCCTTCCATCTTCAACGTTTATAACGTCTTTATCGTAAGAAAGCAACCGCTCATCGTCAGCTCTCATACTTATAGAGAAGCCCCATTTGCTGAAATCAACGTCGCTTCCCTCAAATTCATCTCCCCAAACATACTCGTAGCCATCTTTAACCGTGGCTTTGAAATCAGTCTCGACAGAGAACGTGAATGCTTCCCCCTTATCAGGGCACAGCCTTGCGAACTTTTCCACTGCGGCAGCTACGGTAACGTAATGTCCGCCCGAAAACACAAGTCTTCCGTTATTTACGGTAACAGACAGCTCACCTTCGTCAAGTTCTGCCGCTGACTCCGCTCTGTTGGTATTGCCGATAAGTATCTCTTTTGAAGTCTCAGCCAAAGCATCTGTAATGATCTTAAGGGAAATATCGAACGCTTGCTTATAGTAGTTTGTCAGTATCTCTGCCGATTTTTTAGCATTGGCGTCTCCCGCAGGAATAACTATACAGTAGCCTTCAGGTCCGTCCCATTCGACAGTATCATATTTAAACAGGCCGTCCGTATCTTTAAATGCGACCGTATCTTCACGAACATATTCATCACGCAGTTGAACGTCACTCGCATCATTAACGTTATTACTGACCTGAGCTGAACAACCGGTAAAAGCGATAATAGCAACGGTAAGCAGGACAAGCAATGCTGTATGCGAAAAATTTTTAAGTTTCATCATTTCGACCTTCCTCCCTTAACCCGTTTGCGATAAATCACCGCAAAGACCAGAATTGCAAGCCCGATAAGCACGATAACGCCAGCGATGGGAATTATGACGAAAAGTATACCGTTATTTGAGATCGGTTCGCCTAAAACACTATCGGGCTCAAAGCCGATTATCTTACCGAGTTCTCCGTCCCTACCGGTAGGAACTACAAATACGCCGTCAACGTATATATCAGCTCCTACAGAACTTCTGAAAAGGATGTATGGCGCATTTGCAGTAAAGGTATATTTATACTCCTTCCAAACGCCTGCCTCCAACGACGAGAGATCAACAATGGTTTCATAACCTACAAATCCGGTATTATACTGAGGATACTGTCCGTGTATGAGATCGATAACACCTTTAGTTTCATCGTCTCTTGTAGAAACATAGAAGGTCATCTCATATTCTTTACCAATCTCAAGCTTATCCTCGTAGAAGATAAGCCAGGTGGGAGCAAGTTCTGAATCACCGAGAGCGTGAATAGATTTCATACCGCCGTGGATATATTTAGGATTGTAACCCGAAACTCCGGGTCTGAATAACTCAACACCCGCATTATAGTCATATTCCGGATCCAAATCGCCTTCAAAGTCTTGTGTGTAGCCGACATTTATCCACTTCGCATATATATGAATGTCTTCATCAGGGAAGGACTCTATTGTTACGGGCAGAGAACAGTTTTCGTAAAAATACCAACCGCCGAACTCATAGCCGTATTTTGAAGGCGTAGGAAGTTCGGGAATCTTGGTAAATCTGGGGTATCCGTAGATGGGTTCTACTTCACTTCCGCCGTTGGTTACAAACGAGATCTCGACCTTTCTGGGCTCGCGTTTGCAGGAGAATTTTTCCGCATTATCAAAGCATCGAAGCACGGGGCTTCCATCTTTTACCGGCAACCAGATCCTATTAAAATCAAATCCGGACATATATTCTTTGCAGTTCTGACCGTGCATAAAAATCAGATTCAACTTTACGGCATCGGTCACCTCTGTTGCCGCCACTCCGGCGATCTTGCTGGGAGTAAGCGATCCATCAACGTATACGTTTTCATACTGCGCCGTCCAGGCCGCATTACTGCTGATAAGATATCCTCCGTCAACGTCGGAAGTATAACAGTTTACCGCAATGCTATAGTTTTTAGAAGTCCAGGCATTTCCGATAAGGGTGCCTAAACGGGCAGAATCTGAGCTTCCGGTGAGTTCGCCCGTAAAATAGCAGTTTTCAAATAATAATCCACTGCCTGCGCCTCCTACAAGACCGCCCGCATAATGTGATTCGATATAGACGGTGTCGTCAACAAAACACTGACGGATTATCGGCCTTTCGTAAGACTCATCTATAGGCTCACCGGCCTTCTGCCACGAACCGATATTGGCGACCAAACCGCCTGAGTAGGCCTGACTCGACTCGTCTCCGCTGTTCAGTATGTACGCCTCGCTTACTCCAACCTTTTCGATAACACCATTTGGACCGAGGCCCGTAAACAGTCCTGCGTAAGCGCTTGAAGTGTCGTAATAAAGTCCGTAGACAACATTACCGTTTCCATCGAAATGTCCCCGGAAATAGTTAGCAGAGGTCATCCAGGTTTTAGCACTGTTCTTCCAATTCCTGTTCGAAACGTCGTTGATATACAGATCGCAGGCAAGTTTGTAATAATTGCCAAGAGTGTTATTATCTATAACCAGCTTTGCCATTTGTTCGGCCGTTTCAATAATATAAGGATCGGCTTTAGTACCCGAGCCTGCGGCATAGCTTTCGGCTATGTAGCCTGACCAGACCTCTCCTTTGGTTCCGTTGTCAAAGAACTTGTAGGAATGGTCAGCGGGTATGACCTTGATATGAGGATAACCGCCGTTGACGATAGTCCAAAGCTCCCAATTAAGCTCGCTCATATTCTTCTTAGCCGCAGTTCCCTTCATTTGGGCGGGAGTGAGTGTGATAGTCTTGCTCATAGGAACGGTGCCGTATACGGCGTTTGCCAAAGTGGGCTGATAAGAAGATTTTCTGTAATTCTGATAACCAACCGAATAACACTCTGCCGCGATGTGATCACTTCCCCAAAGGTCTCCTATAAGTCCGTTATCACGATGATCGCCGTCAGCCGAACCTGTAGCGAGGGCTATTTTACCTGTAAAATAGGAATAAGTCATTAAAAATCCGCGTTTATTTCCGCCCCCGGCAATACCTCCGACGGTCTGACCTTTAAGGATTACGGTAGTATCCGCAGAACATCCGGTTATTTCAGCATAATCGGATGTTCCGGAAACGGTTCCGACAATGGAGCCGACATAGCCTATGCCCGAAATGTACGAGTTTCTGACGTGTATATTTCTGATAACGGCAGAGGTGGTCACGCTGGGGAACAGCGCCGTGCCGTTACTGTTAATTTTCGTGGTGCTTGGATCGGGAGTATCATTTACATAAAGACCGTATACACAGTATCCCTTACCGTCAATATATCCGCCAAACGGAATACTTATATCATCCGTGGTCAGCCACTTCTTCGGAGATTTTTCGGTCCAATTTGCGACCTGTGTGTTATTAACGTATATATCGCCTGCCAGAACGTAATATTTGCCCTTAGTGTTTTCGCTTCGAACAAGATATTCAAGCTGATCGGCGTTGGTGATGACATAAGGATCGGCCTTTGTACCCGTTCCCGACTCGTATACCTCGGGGTCCCTTGAAGAATCGACATCCGTTCCGGTTATGGACGTGAATATTTTAAGCTTAGGTGTTCCTCCTTCAACCGTTTGCCAGACGTTTTTGAAATCAAGACCCGACATCGAGGACTTAGCGGCTTCTCCGCGCATTGTCTGAGGATCACTTATGTAGCTCCAGTACTCCCAGCTACCCGGCTGACGTCCGTCGGAATAAACGTTTGAATATATCTGTTCTATCGGGGTTACCACGGTAACGCCGTCCGGCTTAAATCCGCTCGAAACCGCTCTGTAACTGTTTGCGGCGTAAGGCGCAGTATTGGCGGAATAGGAATTCCTGATAGAGTAATCCGAAACCCAAGCGGCACCGACGATCCCGTTAGTACGGTAAACAGCGTCCGCACCCGTAGATACCGCTTTACTGTAGCAGTTTGTTATCACAAGCGGCGTTTCCTTGTTATAGGCGTATCCTACGATGCCTGCCGCACCGCCGTTCACTGCGGCCGTATAGCCTACTCGAACCGTTTCGTCGGCAAAGCAACTGTCAATGGAGATTGCATTTCTTGAATCTGTCGCACCAACAAGTCCTCCTGCGTAGTGAGTCGCGTTTATGTAAGACATTCTTACACCTAAAGCCCTGATGCTTCCTCCGTTCATACGGGGAACGAGACCTGTCTGCTTTAACTCGGTGGCGGCGGAATACCAGATTCCGTAAATAATATGACCGTTGCCGTCTATGTGGCCGTTAAATATATTCTCATCAGATATCCAGCAGTGGTTGGTTTCGTTCTCGTACCAATACTTATCCGTTACGTCATTAAGATAAATATCCTGCTCGACGGAATAATACTTTTCCCTTCCCATTTCTCCGGTTACAGCCAGAGCGAGCTCAGAGCCTTTGGTAATTACAAAGGGATCGTCCTTTGTACCCGTACCCTTTGCAAACCGCTCTGCGGTCTTTCCGTTCCAGACAGGACCTGTGTCCTCGTCACCCGGCTGTTCCTGATCGCCGCCGTTATCCCCGTCGTCCCCGTCACCGACATAAAAGATCTTCAGAACGGGATAGGATTCGGTAGTAACAAATTTGTCGCCCAGCTTCATATTATCAAGGGCGTTTTCGCCCTGCATCTGCTCGGCGGTAAGGGTCGATGCTACGGTATAAACCGTTTCGCCGTCGGTATATGTTCCCCAGGCGGCAAAACCGTTATTCCAGGCCTTTGTTACGTCACTCTGAGAATATACGTTAGCAAAATTAGTTATGATAGCAGATGAGGCTCTGTTGTTTTCGGAATCGACACAATCGAGCGAGAGAAGATTTGCGTTTCTGAGGCAATAAGGCTTTGTGAGGGAATAGGAATTAGTTACGGAAAAATAACATTTCCAGGTGTTGCCGATAATACCGTTGGCATAGTTCGCATTACTCTTATCCGCAGTTCTGCCGCTCATAATTATATTTTCATTGGGTGCTAAAGAATAGCAGTTAGAAATATAAAGCTTTTCTTCCTCGCCGTTTCTGACTGTACCTACGATGCCCGAAGCGCCGCTTCCGTTAGACTTTACGGTAACGTCGGCACCCGAGAAGCAGCTGTCAATAACCATTGCGTTGTCTTTAGTGATTCCCGCAATAGCTCCTGCTCCCCTTTCTGAATTGCCCGAAGAAAGATCGGTTACTATCTGTGCTTTATCGACGCCGATATTCTTTATATAGCCCCCCGAAAATACGGGTACAAGACCGGAGGCAAAGCTGGCGGTGGTTTCGGGATACCACAGTCCGTATACAATATGACCGTTTCCGTCAATGCTTCCGACAAAGGCACCCGACTCAGCCTTATCAAGGGTATAGTAACCGTTTTTATCTTTTCCCTCAAACCAAACGTTATTAGCGTTTGAACTCCATCCTTCTGAACTGACATCATTAAGGTAAATATCCGCAGTAAATTTGTAGTATGCGGCCGAACCGTCTGTCTTTTTGCCGAAGGTATTAAGCGCATAGGCAAGCTCTGCGGCAGTAGATATTTCGTAAGGGGTTTCCGTCGAGCCATCACCCACGGCGGGAATTACCGTCTCTCCGTTCCAGGCGCCTTCGTCTGCGGTGTCGGCAGAAAAGATCTTCAGAACGGGATAGGATTCGGTAGTAACAAATTTGTCGCCCAGCTTCATATTATCAAGGGCGTTTTCGCCCTGCATCTGCTCGGCGGTAAGGGTCGATGCTACGGTATAAACCGTTTCGCCGTCGGTATATGTTCCCCAGGCGGCAAAACCGTTATTCCAGGCCTTTGTTACGTCACTCTGAGAATATACGTTAGCAAAATTAGTTATGATAGCAGATGAGGCTCTGTTGTTTTCGGAATCGACACAATCGAGCGAGAGAAGATTTGCGTTTCTGAGGCAATAAGGCTTTGTGAGGGAATAGGAATTAGTTACGGAAAAATAACATTTCCAGGTGTTGCCGATAATACCGTTGGCATAGTTCGCATTACTCTTATCCGCAGTTCTGCCGCTCATAATTATATTTTCATTGGGTGCTAAAGAATAGCAGTTAGAAATATAAAGCTTTTCTTCCTCGCCGTTTCTGACTGTACCTACGATGCCCGAAGCGCCGCTTCCGTTAGACTTTACGGTAACGTCGGCACCCGAGAAGCAGCTGTCAATAACCATTGCGTTGTCTTTAGTGATTCCCGCAATAGCTCCTGCTCCCCTTTCTGAATTGCCCGAAGAAAGATCGGTTACTATCTGTGCTTTATCGACGCCGATATTCTTTATATAGCCCCCCGAAAATACGGGTACAAGACCGGAGGCAAAGCTGGCAGTAGTTTCAGGATACCACAGTCCGTATACAGTATGACCGTTTCCGTCAATGCTTCCGACAAAGGCACCTGTCTCGGTACCGTCTAACGAGTAATATCCGTTTTTAGACGCACCCACAAACCACGGATTTTTAGCTACGCCGTCGGACAACCAGTCTGCAACCGAAACATCATTAAAATAGATGTCTGCGGTGACCTTGTAATGTGCAGATGTTCCGTCATCAAGTTTGCCAAAAACGTTTAAGGCATAAGCAAGCTCGGCAGCGGAAGATATCTCAAAGGGATCTTCCGCTGTGCCGCTTCCGACGGTAGGTGCCGTAAGCGTTTCTCCGTCCCAGAACGCGTCTGTTATATGTGCAGAGGATATAAATTCCGATGCGAATATGCTCGAAACGGTCAAAAGAGTGCATAGAAGTATCGCGACAAGCCTGTTTGAGAGCGTCTTAAATTTCATTGCTGAGCCTCCTGAAAATGCAAACATTATAAATGATAATATTACATTTTCATTCTATCATACAGAAAACTCCCTCACAATACAATTAACGCTTTAATTGTTGCCAAAAACGTCGATTTTCCCCTTTTTTTCTTGATTATTTTGTCAAAAACGCCTAAACTACAATTGAGGTGATCGTATGATGAATCTGCTGAACGAAACCGTTATAACCAAGGTCGTTAACGCACGCGAAGGCAAAACGAAAATTGCCATATCCAACGATATCGACCGTAAAGACTGCGGTATACGTTTCACCCTTTCCGGAAGGACGGTATACTATTTTGAAGGGCGCGAGATAGTTGCAGATAAGAATCACGTTATTTTATTCCCAAGTAATATAAGATATCGCTATAAGTGCCCTGAATTCGGACAATTCTATGTTTTGAATTTCGTCTGCTCGGAAGGATTTGTTGATGAAATTACTTCGATAGAGCTTGATGACCCAAGAACCTATTGGGCCGATTGCGAAAAAATGAAGACTATTTTCAAAAAGGATGAATATCGGGCAGAGCTTCTTTCTCTTCTTTACGGTGTTATTGCCAAGCTCGCGGCCGCAAGCCGAAAAGGTGAAGTCCTTCACTCGGCAATTGCTCATATGGAAGCAAATTATTCAGATCCTAATCTTAGCAACAGCATTCTTGCTAAAAAGGTCAACATAAGCGACTCTCACTTCAGAAGTCTCTTTAAAGCCGCTTATGATATCACACCTCATAAATACCTCATAAAGCTTCGTATACGCCAGGCAAAACTGCTTCTTTATAATCCCGATCTGAGCATTGCGGAAATTGCGGAAAGCTGTGGATTTTCGAGCGCGTTATATTTCAGCAAGGCCTTTAAAACGGAGGTTGGTATATCCCCGACAAAGTATCGGCATAATGCCGATCATTTTGTCGACTGATCACACAGAAAGATGGACAGAGTATGTTAAATATTAAAATAAGTACGATCGGTGTAAACAAAACGATTGCATACGCCGCGGATGAACTGACAAGATATCTAAAACATATGGACGCCAAGGCCGTTGTAACGACGCGTACGTATGAGTATTACGACGGCAGCATCGCCGATGCTATTTGGTTAGGCCTTTCCCCTGCCCTTGAAAAGTATCTTCCCGGGGTGGAAAATCCTGAGCTTGACGACGGGATAGCTATAAAAGTAAAGGATTTTTCAGGATTTATAACAGGTACTAATAACCGTTCTGTTCTTATAGCGGTTTACAGGTTCCTGACCGAGCTGGGCTGCCGTTTTATCCGTCCCGGTGACGACGGCGACATTATTCCCACCCACATTCCCGAAAAGTGTGATATAGATATTTCCGAAGCTCCCGATTACCGTCATCGCGGTATATGTATTGAGGGTGCGGTTTCACGCGAACACGTCTACGATATGATCGACTGGATCCCGAAGGTAGGAATGAACAGTTACTTCTTCCAGTTTCACGAGCCTCACAACTTTTTTAACCGCTGGTATTCCCACAGCGGAAACGAATATAAGGTGCCCGAAGAGTTCACCTTTGAGGACACCGTACGAATACACGCTGAACTTGTAGACGAGATCACGAGACGTTCGATCATACACCATGCCGCAGGCCACGGATGGACCTGCCTGCCCCTTGGAATCACCGGAAATCAGTGGGATCCCGAGAATTTTAAGATTCCCGAAGAAAAATATAAGTATGTTGCCTTAAAAAAAGGCCAGCGCAAATTTCATCACGGATGTCCCCGTTATACCCAGCTTTGTTACTCTGACCCTGAGGTTCAACGCATTATGATCGACTCGGTAATCGATTATATAAAGGAACACAAAAACGTTGATCTGCTCCATTTCTGGCTTGCCGATTCGAACAACAACCATTGTGAGTGTGAAAACTGTGTAAAGCGCATTCCTTCCGATTTTTACGTTGAGATTCTCAACAAATTGGACGAAAGGCTTACAGATGAAAAGCTGGATACCAAGCTGGTATTTTTGATCTATAACGAATTGCTTTACGCTCCTGAGACAGAGCAAATAAGCAATCCCCACCGTTTTACCCTGATGTTTGCACCACACCGTTCCTACTCCACCTCTTATAAGGATATAGACATAAATCATCTTGAACCGACTCCGCCTTTTATACGGAATAACATTATTATGCCAAAAACGCCTGAGCAGGCAGTAGGGTTTCTTTATGGCTGGAAGCGTATCTTTAAGGGTGACGGTTTCGTTTTTGATTATCACCTTTATGCCGACCACTTTAAGGATATGGGATATCATAAAGCGGCAAAGATACTTTTTGAGGATATGCAGAATTTAGACCATATCGGGCTTAACGGAATGATAAGCTGTCAGCTTACCAGGGCCTTCTTTCCTACCTCTCTTCCGAATTATGCCATGGCTAAAGGGCTTTGGGATAAGCATTGCAGTTTTGACGGGGTGGAAGACGAATACTATGCCGCCGCCTTCGGTAAAAAGGGCGGAGAGGTTAAAGAATATCTCACTTCCCTTTCAGAGCTTGTTCCTCCCGAATTTTTCAGAGACAGCACGGCCTTCGGAATGTCGGACGAGGATTTTTGCAGGTCGGCACTTAAGGCATCGGAACTTATCGTCGGGTTCAGAGAGACCATTGAAAAGGCCTTCTCCGACGAAACAGACCCAAATATCAGAAGATCCTGGTATTATCTCGGTTTTCATTCACACTACGCCGAAAACTGTGTGCTGAGTTATTATTACAGTTACTCGGGCAACAAAGAAAAGGCCGAGGAACACAAGAATCTGGCCATTGATCTTGTAAAACGCAACGAAGATAACATTCACAGAGTTTATGACGTATTCAAAGGTACTTCTGTTATAAAAGAGCTCGGAAAATTCGACGACGCGCTATTTTAAAAAGGAGATGTTTTTATGAGTAAAAAGATCGGTCTGTCAATTTTTAATTTTCAAAGGCGTTACGGCGACAGGGAGGCACTTCGCATTGCAAAAGAGATCGGCTGTGATGCCGTAGACTTCGACATCGGAAGTGAGGAGCCCAACAAGGAGACCTCAGTTTACTTTAGGGGTGACGAGGCTGTTCGCGAGTACTACAGCGAGCTTGGCGCCTATGCGAAGGAACTGGGACTTATCATTTCACAGACCCACGGCAGGTGCTGTTCTTACATAAACGACCCCGAGCACGACAGGATAACTCTAGAGAAGACAAGGCTTGACTGCCTTGCCACGGCGGCTCTGGGCGCACCTATTGTTGTGGTACATAACATTAACTCCACCCGAATGGGACCCGATGCAGATCCCGAGTTTATGCAGGAATTTTGCTATAAAATGAGAATGGATATGCTCCCCTTTGCAAAGCAGTACGGCGTGAAAATATCTACAGAAACCTTCGGAAAATCCGCTAAATACAACTGCCGCGACTTCTTCGGCAGTCAGGAAAACTTTATGAAAAACCTGAAAATGGTCAAGGAAAGCGAGTACGGCGAATACTACACCGTCTGTATTGACACGGGACATTGCAATCTGGCAACACCCTACGGCGAGCCCAGCCCCGCAGATGTTATCCGTCAGGTGGGCAAGGAGGTTACTACTCTCCACCTCAACGACAACGATGCGATCACCGACCAGCATAAAATACCCCTTGCGGGAACTGTCGACTGGAAGGATGTGCTTGACGCCCTTGACGAGATAGGCTATGACGGTGTTTATAATATGGAGCTCAAGCTTGACACCTTCGGTAAAGGCCTTTTAAAAGAAACCGCCGCATTCGCCGTTAAGGTTATGAAGAATATGCTGAAAGAGAGATACGGTGAATAAGAAACAGGTCTGTTGCAGTCGGGCTTGCAAATTAAACTTAGGACGCTATTTCAAAAACACCTAACGCATTGACCCCAAAAATACTTGACGGTATTACAGCGCCTTGCGATATTTGTCAAAATACTAAATGTGAAAAAAGAAATCAAAGTAACACCCGATATCAGCATTGGACTGCCCCAAATTGTGCGGACAGCACAAAAAGAACCCTATGGTAGTAAAAAT
>CAZRHF010000041.1:0-17757 GCA_964599835.1 uncultured Eubacteriales bacterium
AGGTGGTGACGCGGGTTCTGGGGGGAGTCACCTCGCCTGTGAAGAACTTTTTCATAGGCGCCATACCCGAGTTTATGAGAAGAAGGGATTTATCGCCCTGGGGCACCAGCGAATAGCTGGGGAGGCGAAGATGACCCTTGCTTTCAAAGAAGGACAGATATTTTTCTCGAAGATCGTTAAGTGAAGTCCACTGCATAATTTCTACATCCTTTACGGAAAATTTATAAGTTTACATAAGTGCTTTTATTATATAACTAATAAAGCTTTTTGTCAACGACAGATGATGAAACGTTCCCGAAAAATCCTACCGCTTTTATCTCACAGCTGGTGATATTTTCGGGGAGGTCTTCAAAGGTCAGCACGTATTCGGCTTTCGGCTCTGCCGAGGGGTGGTCGGAGGGGATGTTTTCCTCATAAACGACCTTTCCGTCAGACCCGAAAAACTTAAGGGCATAATACCAGACGCCGCTTTCGCAGGTCGCCTTCGGGAAGGTGAGCTTAAGTCCTTCTTCGGTGGCTTCAAGGTGAACATCTCCCTCCTCAAAAACGGGGGAGGCGTCGGTGCGGCCGTCCACGTAGGTAAAATTCTTCACGTCGACAAATCTTTCTTCCCTGAGGACGGCTTTTCTTGCCGCATCAATGTATTTTATCAGAACAAGACCATTTTCGTCCACCTCGACCATAACCATTTGTGAATAGTGATTATTGGTGTATCCTCTTGAGCCAAGCCCGGTATACAGCCATTTGTTTCCAAGGGAAATATATGCAAGGCTTCCCGTGGTGACCGAGGTGAAATCCCGCTGATGTATCTCTCTGGGGTCGTTGGCGGCTATGTGGGAATGACCCGAAAAATCGATAACGTTTTTATATTCTGCCAAAATATCGTATGCGCCGAGGTTTCCGTAGGCGGCACCGGGGGTGGTCTTTTTAATGCCCGGATGCTGGAATACGAAAATGGGCTTATTCGGAGTGTCCTCGGCCGCCTTTTTCAGCTCGGTCTTTAAAAACTTCCGTTTGGCATCGTCAAAGGAATCGTGCCACTCACCGTCGTCTCTTGTGGTGGTTACCGAAATGAAGTGATAACCCTTAATAACCTCGTGGCGGTCGGTCTTCATATTGAAAATTCTGTCGAAATCGGCAAGAGCCTGCTGTTCGCTCTCAACGTAGTGAAGCTCGTGGTTTGCAAGGGTCATAACAAGAAGGGTATCAGGCCGCAGGCAGGCGTCCATATCCTCTTTAAGCCATTGCATCTGCTCAGGTCTGCCAGTGTCGGCGAAATCGCCAACCACGTAAAGTGCGTCTACCCCTGTATACTCCTGCCCCTCGGCGTAGGAATAAAGGGTCTCCATTGCATTTTTAAAACGCTCACGGCGAAGGGGTCTCTCACTACAGTAATGAAGGTCGCTCATAACTCCGAAACGTAAAACAGGCTTAAATTCCATAAAAATTGCTCCTCCTTGTGTGTCTATAGCGAAATAGTAACATAAAAACCGCGATATTTCAATAAAAAACGGCCGCATTTTGCAGCCGTTTAAATAATTATTTTGTTTCTAAAAGGCTTGTGAATTCTTCGATAGCCTTTCGGTTATATTCCTTATAATCTACCGTAAGCTTCGGGATTTCGCCATTTAAAAGCTTGCGGAGTCCGTCTTCAACGCCTGCATCGGAGTTTTCGACCATAACGCCGCCGTTTTTCTTCATAAAGCCTCTGGGACCGACGATATCGGTGGAAACTACCGGAAGACCCAGAATATCAGCCTCAACAAGCACAAGCCCAAAGCCTTCGTAGAAGGAGGAAAGTATAAATCCGTCGCAGGACTTAACGAGAGGCATTGGATTAGACATTGAAAGAATAAGAACGACGTTATTCGCGCAGGGCAGGGATTTTACGTACTCACAGAGGTTATCGTATCTGTTTTCAAGCTGATAACCGCCGATAATAAAGAGGTGTGCATCGGGGTTGTCCTGCCAAACACGATTAAAAGCGTTTACGAGACGATCATGACCTTTTTCTCCCGAGTAACGGCCAACGTTTATAAGCTTTTTGGACGATGAAGCAACAATCTCTTGAACTTCTTCGAAGGTCTTATTACAAATGGTAGTTTCGTCAAAAGAGAACTCTTCTTTACCGCGTTCAACAATACGGTCATACGCTATAAGATTATGAGAAACGTCAAAGGTTCTCGGTGTTTTCAAAAATGATGCAGTTGATTCGGAAATGTCCTCGGTTACAAGGGCTACGTGGTCATATTCCGAGTAAGCGTATCCGAGCACGTCGCTGCGCTGATTCCCTTTTGTGCGGGCTTCCTGAACCATATCGCTGTGAACGAAAATTACGCGGTTTGCATCAAACGCCGAGAACATAAGAATAAATTTTGCACTGTAACCGTTAAACTGAACTACGGTATCAAATTTTGCGTTTCCGTAGGTTCGGTGTATCTCACGTGAAAATTCTTCTTTTATCCATTTTTTCAAAGAGTTTACGGATAGGCGTTTGTTCCTGAAAAGAAGCCATTTTACCCTTCGGAAAAAGGTTAGGTTCAGCTTGCCTGATGTAGCGATATAGCGCATACCGTGAGGTAAGCGTCCAAGAATCTCTTGATTTTGTTTCGATGCGTTTGCGTTGAATGTGATGAAATAGTTGTACTGGTCGTGGTCAACGTTCTCCATAAGGTTCATCATTGAAGCGGTGATTCCGTTCTGAGAAAGGTTTCCTACGTAGAGAAGAACGTTTTTACGTCCGTTATTTGGTATGTCGCGTTCTTCAACAGCGTCGGAGTTTTTACCTAAAATCACCCTGTCGCAAAGGGACTTAGAGGCATCGGCGCGATCGTAAGCGCAATATTCTTTTATAAATTCGGTATCGTCATAGTTTTTAGGAGAGCGAAGCTTCTCGAAAAGGGCGTCGGCAGTTTTTACGTTGGGGAAGGGGAGGGAGGAAAGAGGACGGTAAAGACCTCTGTCAGCAAAGTACTCTTCCTCGTCGTAGGTGAAAAGAACGATCTTTTTGCGGGAAACGGCAAAGTCGTAAAATACGCTGGAATAGTCGGTTATGAGACAATCGGCGATATTTAAGAATTCATAGGTTTCATACTCTTCAGGGAAGGGACGTACATGCTTGAAGCAACCGAAAACAACGTCTTTTTTGGCAATAGGATGAAGATTAACGTATAAGATCTCATCCTTGTTCAGTCGCTTATCCATTTCATAAAGATAGTACTGAGTGTAGGTGGTGGCACGGGGGTCAATGGCGCCTACAGCACCTCTCCAGGTAGGCATATAGGCATATATCGTTTTGTCTTCAAGTCCGAGTTCTTTTTTTATCTCAGCGGCACGGCTATCGTCGAAGAATGCAACGTTACGGGGATAACCGCCTAAAAGTATTTTACCCTTAGCGATATCGTTAAGCATATAGTCCTCGACCATATGCTTCATTGTATATTCATTGGGGTAAAGGAGATAGTCGGCAACAATAAAGTTCTTTTGTGCGTTTCCGATACCGTGCATAGCGTTGGCAATTTTTCGTCCTAAGGTCTTAAGAGGGGTTCCATGCCAGGTGTTGAGATAGATCTGCTCGTCGCGTTTTACGAAGAAGGGGAGGAAGGTGTTGTCGTTAAAGAGATATTCGCTCGTTGCCAGAGCTTTCATATATTTACGGGATGAAAGCACAACAAGAATTACCTTTTCCATGCCGTTACTATCAAGCATAGTACGGAATTCTTTTTTATTGGATTTTCTGCAAGAAAGATAAAGGGTATAGTCGGAATATTCGGGATCGGTGGCAAGGGTTCGGAGCATATAGAACATATTTCCCTGCATACCGGATCCGTGCTGAGATTCTAAAAGAACCGATTTTTTATGAATTTTAAGATTTCTGCAATATTTAGGATAACGCAAACGGGGAATATAAAAAGCAAATATTCCGAACAGACCCATTCGTTTAATGGTTCTGAATATTTTTTTGAACATTATAGATTTCTCCTCTTTGGTATTAGGTGCGATATGCCAAAAAGACAATATAAGATGCACACAATAAGTATATCATATTTTAGCAAAAAAGCAATAGTTTTGTCGCAGACCGCCAAACAAAAAACCACCTCGAAAGGTGGTTTCTGGTTGGAAGGGTGTACAAATTCGAAGTTGTTTAATTTGTTAACTATGTGTTCGAACCGCTACATATTTTAGTGATAGCGTTTTATAATTATAATATTGGTTTTGTATCTGCTTGATATATAATATTTTATCGGTTAGATCATACCATAAATTATATTTATAATCAACGCTTTGTGAAGCAAAGCACCTTTTCTATTATCTTTTAACTGGGAACGACAATTTTAGAGAAGAATGAAAAGAGAAAAGGGAAGAGAACAAAAAGATATTTTCGGTAGTTTTGCGTATGAATTTGAACTCTCACATAACAGTTAGTTTTTAGTGATATTCCGTCTTCGACGGAGTGGTATATTTTGCTACGCAAAATGTGATATTATATTCACCATCAAAACTCGCAAAGCGAATATCACTTGGACGAAGTCCAAATATAACTGCAAAGCAATATAACTCGCCAAGGGCGAATATAACTGAAAACGACAAGTTTCTGTCGAAACTTGTCGTTTTCTGGCGGAGAAGGAGGGATTCGACCGTCTGCGGCGGCTTCGCCTTGCATACTACACGCTTGACGACCCAAATTCTAACGAATTTCGGTACCCGTCTGCACGCTCCTCGCTAAAAACAGTCCCACGGACTGTTTTCTTAACGCTTCAGACCCTCTCGGGTTCGAATCCATCTACCGATCAAACAAAAACAAAAACGAGCCCAAGCCTTGCGGCTGAGCTCATTTTTATTTGGCGGAGAAGGAGGGATTCGAACCCTCGAACCACTTTTAATGGTTACACGATTTCCAATCGTGCGCGCTCGACCAGCTACGCGACTTCTCCGTATCGGCCGAAGATCATTATATAATGTCTTCGGCAAAAAATCAAGTCTTTTTTAATCTTTTTTATAAGTTTTCTGTAAAATTTCTATTTTTTCGGTTATCATATCCCGAAGCTTTTGGGGAGATCTGACCTCAATATCTCCGCCAAACTGTAAGATCCAGCCTACAAGCCCTTCGCTTATCATGCCCTTGGTACGGAAGGTAAAGCCCTCTTCGGTGACGTTTGCAAGATAGATGTCTTCCGAAAAACGGTCAATGACCTGATCCAGCACCGAATAGCTGCAGTAAAATTCAATATCGTTTATCTCGCCGCTGAACATATTGAAGGCTTTGCCCACGTAGTCGGCAATATCGAAGCGATCCTTATAATCGGACACCTCACTGTGGTGACGTCTCGGCTCGTCCAGCACCGTGACCCCCTTCATACGGTCGAGGCGGAGGTGCATAAGATTGTCGTATTTTTCGTTGTTGCAGACCAGATAATAATGGTCGCCCATCCAGATAAGGGCGTATGGGCTGAGGGTGAAATCCCTCTGGAAGAAGGTGAGCTGACGGCCGTCGTTGATCTTACGGTGGCGGTATTTGAGAAGCACCTTTTTGTTTTGTTCTATAGCGGTTCTGAGTGTGTCGATAATAAGGAATATCTCCTCATTCTTACATTTGTTTTTATACTCAAAAAAGATGCTCTTTTCCCTTGCCTTGGCCTGCTCGCCCGACATCATATTTTCAAGCTTTTTTACAAGCTCGCGTGTCTTTTTCGGGGTTATGAAGTTAGCGGCCTGAACGGCGTCTATAAGCAGATAAAGCTCGGGCAGCTCAAGCTCACGGGTGCCCATAAAAAAGCCTGCCTTGGGAGAGCGGGTCTTTATTATATCAAAGCCGTAAAAAATCAGGTTTTCGATATCGTTATAGATGGCCTTGCGTTCGGCGGCAATGCCGTAGCCTGAAAGGTGGTTGCATATTTCGGTAGCGGTTATGGGATGCTCCTCATCGGAATATCTTTTTAAAATATCGATGATGTAAAGTATTTTCAGCTTTGAGCCGACTCTCGGTTCCATTTTTCTACCTCCGAAAGAAATTCTTCATAGGAATAAAGGGAATTTATAACATCTAAAAGGGAGTTTGCGCTAAGCACGGTGGGAAGTTTCAGATAACGGCATAGGCTTTTACGCTTTTCATTCGAGCCTTCGCATCCCGAAAGACCTAAATTAAAAAGCTCGGTCTTGGTTATTTTTTTATGGGGATTTTCGGTAAACTCGGACAGGATCCCTGCACGCTCTGCGGCGGCAATAATAACCTCGTCGCTTATACCCTCAACCCCCAAAAGACCTGCGGCGGAAGGGGAGGTCTTACGCTTTTCCTTGCCCTTGATTTCGGGCAGATAGAGGTTTTTCACCCTATCCTTCGGTACCAGCTTCTCAAGATACTTCCTTATCATCTGTCCTGCGCTGTCACTGTCGGTAAGCAAAACCAGACCCTGTTTTTCGGCAAGCAGGCGGATAAGAGCCTTCTTTTCGGGGTCTTTAAAAATGCCGAAGCCGTCGGTGGTGATTATGACCGTATCGAAAATGTTTGAAAGGCGTATCTTATCGTATTTTCCCTCGCAGATGATAGCCTCGCGCAGTCTAATCAAGGGCGTCACCCGTTTTCATAATATAAATAAGTCTGACGATAAGCTTTTCAAGGGCGCCGCGGCTTCCCGACGAATAGCTTTTGAGCTCCCTTTCGGTCTTTATAATTGCGTCAAAGGAGAGTTTCAGCTTGTTTTTATCAAATTTTCTGAGGTTTCCTGCCGCACGCTTCAGCACAAAAGCGCGGCTTCCGAGTCCGAAATCGGCCGCCAGAGCCTCGGGATTTTTGCCCTCTGCCTTAGCGCAGAAAGCCCTGTACATATCCACGTATGCGGCCGAAATGTTATAGAAAATTATAACCGGCTCGAAGTTCATATAGTAAAGCTCATCGAGGAGCCCTAAAGCGCCCGAGGAATCCCCCGAAATTATCTTTGAGGCAAGGTCCCAGACCGAAGCCTCCACTGACTTTACGCAGACCTTATTTACGGTGTCTTTGGTAATTTCACCGCTTTTTACAAAGGCGCAAAGCTTTGTAAGCTCACGGGATAAAACGCTGACGTCAAGGGAGCATATCTCGGTCATATAACGGGCGGTCTGAGGACTAAGCTCACAGCCCTGCTTTTTGGCAGAGGCACAAAGCCAGCGGGCAAGCTCGTCGGAGGTCTTATAGTCAAGCTTTACAAGGTCGCCCCCTGCGGCCTCCGCCGCAGAAACAAGCTTTTTGAATTTTGAAGACTTTTTAAAATCTATCTCTACAGAGCCGAAATATATTACGAAGACCGTGCTTTCGTAGTGCTCTCCCGCCAGCTCCATAAACATTTCCAGCTCGGACTTACCTGCATTTTCCAGATCGAAATCCTTAAATACCACGCATTTACGGTCGGCCATAAGGGGGAACCCGTTGGCCTCATCATAGACCTCCTGAAGGTCGACCCCGTATTCGTATTTTATAAGGTTCATTTCGTCGTCGGGCTCTACTGCGGCGGCTATAATGCGGTCGAGAGCCTGCTTTTTAAGATAAATGTCCTCTCCCGCAATGATATAAACGGGAAGAATACTGCCTGCATCAAGAGAGGATCTCAGGGTCTTGTCGGTAAGCAAAGGGTCGTATCTCCTTTTTAGAATTAATGTGTTTGCAAATGAAATAAACGGCAAGCATAAAGATTACCGCAAAAATACCGAAGTATACCGCCTTGTCGGGGTCTACGTCGATAAAGCCGATACCGCTTTTGGCAATAAGCCTTACCGTGAATATGAAATAGGCGGCGAAAAGTCTTGCAACGAATATAAAGGGTATCGAAAGGGGTTTGCCCGCGGCGGGTATAAACCATATAAGTACGCCGAGCATACCTGCCGCCAGCATTCCCGTAACCGAAAAGCTTAAAAGCAGGTTGGATACGGGAGCGATAAGGCAGGAGGAGCCGAAGTAGTATACCGTGAAGGGGAGGGTGAAAACAAGGGCGCATACCGCCACCACTACCGTTTCGAAAAGGTAACGCACCGCCCTTTTCGGCAGAGAGGAACGCTTACCCCAAAAGTAAAAGGTCTTAAGCAGGGTGTTTGCGGGACCTATTACCGCATAGGTCGCCGATACCGAAAGCATAAAGGCCACGTTATAGAAAAGATAGGGGAAGCAAAGGGTGAGAAACGAGGTGGCCATGCCAAGAGAGGAAAGGGAATCGCTGTCGCGGCGGATGAGCATCCCTATAAGCATTATAATATAAGCGATGCCCGCGCGCAATACGGAAATATGAAAAAGGCAGATAACTGCCAGAAAAAGCACGAAGAAAAACATTAAAACGACCGTAAGCCATCTGCTTATACGGGTCTTAAGGAGTCTCATAAGAAGTCCGCAGAGAATACCTAAATGCATCCCCGACACCACCAGCAAGTGACTTGTCCCCGTATCCTTAACGTAATCGTTCAGGTCAACGCCGATAGAATGTTTATCGCCGATAAGCACCGCGCCCAAAAGGTCGGCCTTCTCGTCGGCAACGAGACTGTTTGCTGCTCTTAAGATGTCTGTGCGCACCTTGTCGGCGAAGCTGAGCAGCGGGTCGGCCGAGTGCTTGCTGATAAAATAATCCTCGACCTTTACCGAAAAATACTCTCCGCCGTCGAAGTCTGCCGCCTTATAGCGGTCGTCGTTTTCGGTGAAGGTGACGTCGGCGGTTATCTTATCTCCCTGACGGAAATCAACTGCGCCGAACATATATCCCGCCGCCTTTATACCCTTTGCCTCCTTTTCATCAGAGTCCTTTATGCTAAGGGAAAACCGGCTGACATCGCCGCTGAATTCAACCTCGGTAACGATGGCTTCGATCACTGCGTCGGAGTTTGCAAGACGGTGATTTTTATAGCTTATATAAAGGTCGAGGGAAACAAAACGCAGGACCGATAAAAGCAGGATGATGGCAATTACCGTAAGGCGCTCGGCCAGCCGCCTGTCCTTAGGCATTATGCAAAAGGCGAGTATCAGGGCAAGGATCAGCACCGCCGCCGAAAAACCTCCTCCGAGCAGGGGAAGTAAAAAGGAAGCGGTAAGCAGGGCTCCGCCTATAAGAATAAAGGGTCGTTTCATAGTAATAAAAACCCCCGAACCGACGGGTACGGGGGCAATTTCAGATTTTACTGTACCTTATAGAAGGAATCGACCAGATCCTGAAGTCCTGCCTCGTCGGTGGAAAGCATAGATACCGTAAAGAGGTGGTTTCCGACCCTTCCCATAACCGAGTATGCGTATACCGTTATGGTCTCGAAATCGGCGGTGAGCTTAGCGGCGGCATATTCCTTGCCTGCAAGGGTAACGGTGGCGGAATTTACCTGAACGTTGGTGTAGCCCATACCCTCGTAGGAGGTCTTCATAGAGGGCATAGCCTGCTCGATGGTCTTTGTAGCGCTGAAGTTTATAAGCTCGGCGGCGGTGTGGTTCTCGATCATAACGTTTACGGTAGAGGAAGCATCCTCGGTGGTGGCGTACATATCGTAGAAGAAGTCGAGATCCTTGATGCTCTCTACGTAGTCGTCTCCGAGACTTTCTCCGAGGGAGGCGAGGGTGTTGCGGTTAAGCTCTTCAACCTCTTCGTCGTCGTAGAAATAGTAGCTGTCATCCAGAGTAAGACCAAGTCCGAGATAGCTGTTTTCCCATTTTGTTCCGGTGTTGGTACCGATGGTGAACTCGGGAACCTCGTCCTCGGCGGTATCGTCGGAAGCGTTTGCATCGGAGTCGGTTACGTCGGAAGCGTTTCCGTTTTGAGTTATGGAGCCGTGAAGGTCGTCGGGAGATACCCTTCCGCTACATCCGGCAAAAGCCGTAAGCAGAGCAAGGCATAAAAATAAAGCAATAATTTTTTTCATTTAAAACACCTCGAAAATTTTTTAAGATTATAGCATATATTCCTCTCCCTTGTCAAGGTGACGTCTTGCTTTTTTGTCTTTGAAATGGTATTATGTAAAAAACGACCGAGGAGGTGTGGATATGAGCCGAAGAATAAGGGCGGCTGTTGCCGTGGCCTTTGCTTTTTTACTCTTTGTTTCGGGTTGCGCAAATAAGCAGGAAACGTCGGTCTCTTCGTCCGGATCCTCCTCCGCAAGACCTCTCGGCTCCGAGATAACCCCTTCCAAAGAAACCACTGACCTTAAGGATCAGGCGGTAGTACCCACCGTTTTTATCAATACTGCAGGGGAAGCGGAGATACCCGTCACCAAGGAGCAGGTGGTCTGCACCGTCGACCTGAAGGCGGGCTTGGAGGAATACGGCAGACAGCTCGGAGGGACGGTGCGCTGCAGAGGAAACGGAAGCCTTTCGGTTGCCGAGAACTACGGAAAATTCCCCTATAAAATAAAATTTGACAATAAAGAAAATCCCTTCGGTCTGGGGGAATACCCCAACAAAGACTGGGTGCTTATTCCGAACCGCGGGGATAGGACCATGCTTCGCAATTTCGCCGCAAAACGTCTCGGAGAAATGCTCAGCGGCATAACCTGCTCACCGAAATTTTTAGCGGTACACCTCTACGTTAACGGTGAATACGAAGGGGTTTACGAGCTTACCGAGCAGATAGAAGCGGCAAAGGGTCGCGTTCCTGTAGACGACGGTCTTGACGGGACGGAAAACGGCTTTCTTATAGAGCTGGACCGCTACGCAAGGGAGCCGGAGGAAGGGGATGTGACCTTCGGCGTGGGTAAGAACCTTTATACCGTAAAAAGCGAGGTTAAAAACGAGGCTCAGCTTGAATATATCGAGGAATACGTTGCCAAAGTGGAAGAGGCGGTATATTCGGGAGATGAAACGGCCTTTTTAGAGCTTGCAGATATAGATTCGGTAGTGGATATGTACCTGCTTCAGGAGTTTGCCAAAAACATCGACGCAGGCTTTTCCAGCTTTTATATGTATAAAAACAAGGGAGAAAAGCTGTATTTTTCGCCTCCGTGGGATTTCGATCTGGCCTTCGGAAACGACCGAAGACTGGACGATGGCTCCCCCAAAGGACTTTATATAGCCGAGGGAAGAGAGGGCTTCAGTCAGAACCACCTATGGTATATCGAGCTTTGTAAAAACGACTGGTTTATAAAGAGGGTAAAGGCCCGCTGGCAGGAGATATCCGACCGCGAAATACCGGGTCTTATTTCGGAGGTGGAAAAGAAGGCCGCCGAGTTGGCTGCGGATATGGAGGCAAATTTCCGACGCTGGCCCGAATTCTCGGTTCAGCTTCATCAGGAGCCCGATCATACCCTGAAGTTTACCACCTATAAGGAGCATACCGACTATCTTGTAGGCTGGATGAAGGACAGAAAAGAGTTTTTAGACAGTATTTATGGTTGACAAAAGGGGAGCATAAAGGTTATAATTTTTCAGTAGTCGACTTTTGTCGAAAAAAATTTTTAGGAGTTTTAAGGATGAAAAAGTTTTTCGGAGAATTTAAGACCTTCATAACCCGCGGCAACGTTATTGATATGGCCGTCGGTGTTACCGTCGGCAGTGCCTTCACCGCCATCGTTACCGCAGTTTCCACAAATATAATCAAGCCCTTTATCAACTGGATAATCTCTATGGTCATCGGCGCCAACACCTTAAGCGAGTGCTATACCTTCTTAGGTCCCAAGCCCGATCTTACCGACCCCGCTCTTGACCTCACCCTCTATAACTACATCGACTGGGGCGCATTCATAAACGCCATTATTAATTTCATCGTTATCGCCTTCGTTCTTTTCTGCGTTGTTAAGGCTATGAACACCTTCACCGAAAAGCAGAAGAGCATGACCGCAAAGCTTCTTGAAAACGTTATTTCCTCCGAGGATAAGAAGGCTATGAAGAAGCAGGGTATTAAGCTCCGCGACAAGGAGGCTGTAAAGGCTTACTTCGATAAGAAGGCTGAAGCCGAAGCCGCCGCAAAGGCTGAGGAAGAGGAAAAGGCACGCTTAGAGCGCGAAGCCAACCCCACCGCCGAGGACCTCTTAAAGCAGATCCTGGCAGAACTTAAAAGCAAATAATTAAAGACCCGAAAGGGTCTTTTTTATTAGGGTCAAGCGTCAAGGGCCCGGGGCATAGGGAAGGAGTGCCTTCGGCACTTATTTAATTGAAAATTGAAAGTTGAAAATGAAGGTGTGGCTTCGCCACGGTCGAGAGGCTCGACACCCATTACGCGTAATGTAGATAGTGCAAAACAAAAACCTCTTTCTCGCGCTTAAATATTTGTGTAACAATTGTAGGGGAGGGGCTTGCTCCTCCCGTTATTATGCGCTGATAATATATTATCTCGTCGTAGGGGCGTATCACGATGCGCCCGAGGGGGCTTATTGTTCGATAACGTCTGTAAGGCTATTATCGAGATCTTCTGTCTGTTTCGGGAGGAGCAAGGTCTCGCACTGCGGTGCTCGGCCCTATATAATCCGTCGGAGACACCTCGCAGCCTTTCCTCTTTCCCGTTTCCCCTTTCCCTGCAACCTGCAACCTGCTCGGATTTGCAATATAAAAACGCCTGAAATTGCAATTTGCTTTTGCGGTTATATGTGATATAATTATGAAAACTTATCGGAGGAAGAGCTTATGAAGGATCTTTGCAGATACGTCGACCCCTTTTACGGAAACGGGGAGACAGACCATTTTGCCGTGGAGGGTCTTGCCTCCAAATGGTACTATATAAAAGCCCTTTGCGGAAATACCACGCCCCACGCCGTTCTGCCCTTCGGTAAAATGTCGGTGGGTGCCTTCAGCGGAGGTTATCCTACAGGCTACGGTAACCACTATCCCAACTCCTGCGGAGGAATAAAAAAGCTGTCCGAAGGTCTTACCGCCCGCGGCTTTTCCCACCTTCACCAGTCGGGCACGGGCGGGATCCGCTACTACTATAACTACGCCGTAGCATCCCCCTTCTACGGAGACCTATCGAATATTAAAACACAGCACCCCTTAACGGACGAAAGGGCCTGCCCGGGATATTATTCGGTAACCCTCGGAGACGTTTTCTGTGAGCTTACCGTAACCCACTCGGTAGCCCTCCACAGATATACCTTCGGAAGTGAAAACGGAAGGCTTGCCGTAGATTTTTCCAACGACGGACTTTCTGAGCTTTTCGGAGATTACTACCGCGGCACCGTCTTGGAGCCCGAAACCGAAATCGTCGGCAAAAGAGTCTTCTTTTCGGGCATAATGTCGGGGGTAAGGCTTTATTTTTGCGCTGAGTTTTCGGGAGATATAAAGGAGATATCCCTTTTTGAGGAGGGAAAAAGCTTTGGCGCCGTAGCCGAGACCTGCGGTAAAATGGCTGAGCTCCGCATTGCCTATTCCACCCTTTCAAAAGAAAAGGCCGCCGAGCAGGTGGACGGCTGTCTCTGCGATTTCGATACCGCCGCCGCGGCCGCCTATTCGGTATGGAATGAGCATCTTTCAAAAATTGATATCGAAACCTCCGACGAGGAGCTTAAGGGGCGTTTTTACTCCAACTTCTATCATTCTGTAATTAAGCCCGCATATATAGGCAAAGAAACGGTGCTGGGGGTTGAGGGCGATCTTGTGTGTGACCTTGCAACCCTTTGGGATCAGTATAAGACCCTCTATCCCCTTATTTTCGCCCTCTATCCCGAAATGTCCGAAAAGCTTGTGAGTACGGTCAAAAGTATCAGTAAGGCTTGGAATAAGATTCCCTGCAGCTTCGGTCTGTCGGAGATATTTCCCTGTGAGGAGCAGGCGAAAATGCTGGGTATCTTCCTTCTGCTTGACGCCTACAGTATGGGGGTAATGGGAGCCGACCTTAAAACGATAGAAGAGTGCATAAAGAGGGAGCTTGAGAGAGAAGATTTTAAATCTTTTACAGAAAACGGAATCTTCGAAAGATACACTCATATTCTTGACACGGTGGATGCCTGTGCCGCAGTGGCGGACCTTACCGATGATAAAGAGCTTAAAGAAAAACTTCAGGCCCTTTCGGAAAACATTGAAAAGGCCTATGCCGAGGACGGCTTATTATCAGAAAAGTCGCCCTACTATGAGGGCGACCGCTATACCTATTCCTTCCGCCTCCACTACGATATGAAAAAGCGCATTGAGCTTGCGGGCGGGTTAGAAAAATTCATAAAGCTTCTTGACGATTTCTTCGGCTTCGGTAAAGAAAGCCTTAAGCAGATAACCGATATGGGGGCAGACCCTGCCGGGGTAGCCTCCCACCACCGCTTTGAGGGCTTTAATAACGAATGTGATATGGAAACACCTTATGCATATATCTATGCAGGCCGAAACGACCGCACCTGCGAGATAGTCCACGCTTCTGTAACCGATTCATTTACCTCGGGTAGGGGAGGCCTTCCCGGAAACAACGATTCGGGCGGACTTTCCTCCTGCTTTGTGTGGAACGTTTTGGGTCTTTTCCCCGTAAGCGGTAAGGGTGAATTTTTAATCGGCTCACCCCACGTCAAAGCTGCAAAAATTGAGCTTTCCTCGGGAAACACCCTGGAGATAGAGGTAAAGGGCGAGGGATATATTGCCGACCGTGCGGAATTTTCGGGCAAGAAGCTCGACGGCTTTATAATACCCGCAAAAGATCTTTTGTCGGGCGGTAAGCTGACCGTTTTTATGAGGGAGCTTTAAGCGAAATACTCAAACCATAAATACATTCCGCCGTAAATTATCGGCTGATGTATAAGGTAGACGAGAAGGGTATGTCTTCCCACGAAGGAAAGAGCCTTTACGGGGTTTTTCCTGAAGAATTTCGGAGCGGTGCCCTTTTTAAAGGGACGGCCGAGAAAACAGCCTGCAAGGAAGATGAATATCCAGGGAAGTATTGGATAATAGTCGGCCGAAATGACCCCCGTGTTAAAGCCTATGATGCTGAGCAGGAGGTTAACTATCTCGCTGTTTGTGTATATCTCGACCGAATATACCTGAAAGCAGAGGACAAAAAGCACTACCGATACCGCCGCACCTATGACCATAGGTATCTTTTTAAGGAAGCGGCCGACAGCGGCGTAGATAAGCATAGCCACGCCGAAAAAGTGCAGTATGCCGAAGATTATAAGCTGGTCGGGAATGGCAAAATAGGTAACTGCCGTTACAAGAAGTCCGGCGAGAAGGGTCTTAATTCCTCTCTTGGCGTTACTGCGGGTAAGGGAGCAGGAGATTCCCGAAATAAGGGCAAGGCATATAACGAAGAAATTTCTGAGGGCGTCCATAACCGCCGACCCGAAAAGCCATACCTCTACCCCGAAAATGGCGGTAAGGTTATACATTGCGTGGTAGATGACCACAAGGATGATGCAGATCCCTCTGAACATATCCAGAAGATGATAGCGTTCTTTATTCAGTGCAGACAATTTTTTTCTCCTAAAATATAAGTTTTCTTAATTATACCCCCGCCGTATACTTAAATCAACAAAAATAATTTGTTGAAATCCCGGCGGGTTTGTTGTATTCTTATATAAATACTATTTCAGGAGCAAGCTAATGGATAATATTTTTGAAAAGATATTTTCGGTCTTCGTCGCCATCGGCAGGGATATTATGTCCCTTATCAGTGATTTCGGAGACTTTGTAAGCGGTCTCAGCGGCTGGATGTACACCTACCTTCTGGTAATTTTACTTGTGGCAGGCGGCATCTATTTCACCGTACGTACAAAATTCGTTCAGTTTTCTCTTCTTAAGGAGCAGTTTCGTGCCGTGACCGAAAAGCCCAAGGATAAAAAGAGCGTTTCCTCCTTTCAGGCCCTTATGGTCTCCACCGCCTCCCGCGTAGGTACGGGTAATATAATCGGTGTTTCCACCGCTATCTGTATGGGCGGCTACGGTGCCGTTTTCTGGATGTGGGTAATCGCCGTGATCGGCGCCGCCTCGGCCTTTATCGAAAGCACTCTGGCACAGATATTCAAAAGAAGAGGGCCAAATGGCAGCTACGGCGGACCTGCCTATTATATTGAGCAGGGTCTCGGAAGTAAGGGTCTTGCCCTCCTTTTCTCCATCCTTCTTATAATAACCTACGGTGTCGGCTTCAATATGCTGGCTTCCTATAATCTGCAGTCCACCTTCTCGGGATACTCCTTCTACGACCCCACCTATACACCCTGGATAATCGGACTTATTCTGGCTGTAATAACCGGCTTATGCCTTTTCGGAAGCGGTAAGCGCATTATAAATACTACCACTTTGCTGGTTCCCGTAATGGGTGTGGCCTACATTCTGGTCGCCATCGTTATCGTTATTTTGAATATAGGCGTCCTTCCAGAGGTGTTTAAAAACATTTTCGTAAACGCCTTCGACTTCCCCGCAATATTCGGCGGAATAACCGGCTCCTGCCTGATGTACGGAATAAAGCGCGGCCTCTTCAGTAACGAGGCAGGCGTAGGCTCGGCTCCCAACGCTTCGGCCTCTGCCGAGGTAAGCCACCCCGTAAAGCAGGGACTTGTTCAGGTGCTTTCGGTGTTTATTGATACGATCCTCGTTTGTTCAGCAACCGCCTTTATGTGTCTTTGCTCGGGTGTTGAGCCGACTAAGGCCATTTCGGGAGCACCCTACGTGCAGGCCGCTCTTACCAAGACCCTCGGTGCGGCAGGCCCTATATTCATAACCGTGGCAATGGTGCTTTTCGCCTTCACCACCATTATCGGAAATCTTTTCTACGTTGAAAAAAGCTTCCTTTATATGAATAAAGGTCCTCTGTCTAAAAAGCAGGACGTAAGCTACAAGCTGGTGGCCTGTGCCCTCGTCCTTTTAGGCTCGGGTCTCAGTGCAGGACTTCTTTGGGATATTGCCGACGTCACGATGGGTGCTATGGTAATAGTAAACGTCCCCGTTATCTTCATTCTCGGAAAATACGTTTACAGAGCTCTTGACGACTATAAGCGTCAGCGCAAGGCGGGAATAGACCCCGAATTCAAGGCAAGATCCATCGGAATCAAAACACCGACCGACTACTGGAACTAAAACAAACCGCCGAAAGGGAGTTGCGGTTAGAGATAAAATTAGCGATAATGTGATTCAAACTGTCACATTATCGCTTTGTTTTTGCAAAACTTTATAGATACGGTTGTACGTTCACCGTAAATACCTAATCAAACCCGCCGTACGGCGGGTTGTTTATTTTCAGTTTATAATTGTTCACAAGGTGAACTTATTCTTGACTTTGAGGGTGAAAGAATTTATACTGTTTTTTAGAACTTTATAAAGGAGATATCTTTATGGACAGTAAATATAACGCATTGTTTACCCCCTGGAAGATACGGGACGTCGAGATCAAAAACCGCATAGTTATGTGCCCTATGGGCGGAACCTCTCTCTTCGGCTGGTTCGAGCTGGGCGGCTGTCATTTCGATAAGGAGGCGGCAAAGCTTTTTATCGAGCGCGCAAACAATAACGTCGGTCTTATAATCCCGGGAATTGCCCCCCTGCGCGACACCTTCTGGGGAAAATGGCTCTGGCAGAACCCCAAGATGTTCGACGAACTTAAAGAGTTTATGGAGGAAATACATAAAACCGGTGCCAAACTGTTTATTCAGCTCACCGCAGGAATGGGTCGTAGCTGGGCCATAACCGAGCTTGTCGCTCCGCTTCATAAAAATAAGTTTACGAGGACGCTTATAAAACCCATAATCAACACCTCCCACGAGCTGGCCTGCCCCAGTCCTCAGCCCTCCCGCTGGGCCCACGATATCGAGTGCCCCGAGATGACCGTGGAGCAGATCCACGAGATAATCGAAGCCTTTGCAAAAACAGCAAAGCTCTGCAAAGATGCAGGTGTTGACGGCGTTGAGGTCCACGCCGTACAC
>CAZRHF010000042.1:0-17696 GCA_964599835.1 uncultured Eubacteriales bacterium
GAAGTACAGCATTTTCTCCCTGCAGAGCCACGCATATACCCACCGAGAAGGGGAGTATAAAGCCGGAGGTCATAGGTCCGCTTGCCACGCCGCCCGAGTCGAAGGCGATGGCGGTATATACGGGCGGAACGAAGAGGGAAAGAGCCAATGATATAAAATATCCGGGAATGATATAGTAGGCCAGAGAAAAGTCGAATATTATTCGAATAACGCTCAGTGCGATGGCGGCGCCTACACCGGTACAAAGACCCAGAAGCATAGATTTTTTGCTTACGTAGCCGCCCGTAACGTCTTCAACCTGTGAGTTAAGAACGTGTATGGCCGGTTCGGCAAGCACCACCAATACTCCCATAAGACATCCGATGCCGACGAGTATGCCGGGATGCAGGGAAGCCAGCATACCGCCCAGCTTATATCCTATCGGCATATAGCCTACGTTAACACCGGTAAGGAAGATAACGAGACCGATGTAGGTAAAGGCGACGCCCACGATTATTTTGATAAGCTGTCTTTTAGGGAGCTTAAGGAAGAAAAACTGACAGACAAAGAAGAAAATTACGATAAGACCCAGAGCTACCGCAACCTCCTTGGCAACCTGCATAGCGTTGTGCAGATAGGCCCACGCTATGTTTTGCTCTGCCGCACCGTAGGTTACGGTGTAGTCGAGGTCGTTCCTTGCAAATATTCCAAGCACCAGCACCGCAAGAATGGGGCCGATAGAGCAAAGGGCAACCAGACCGAAGCTGTTTTCGTTGCTTTTGCGGTCGCCCAAAACCTTGGAGATACCGACGCCCAGCGCCATTATAAAGGGCACCGTAATGGGTCCCGTGGTTACTCCTCCCGAATCAAAGGCCATAGGCATCAGATCGATGTTATCGTTGATCGAAAGCAGGAGGGTAAGGGCAAAGAGAAGCATATAAAAGAGCATAAGTATACTACCAAGGCGGCGCTTGAAGATGATTCGAAGGATCGCCACCACCAAAAACGCTCCTACACCGAAGCCGACGGTGTATATAAGAAGCTTTCCGCTCATAACCGAGCTGACCTGATTTGCAAGCACCTGCAGATCAGGCTCAGCCACCGTGATAAGCATACCAAGCACAAAGCAGACGGTAAGAAGAAGGCTTATTTTTTTCTGTTTTGAAAGACCCGAGCCCACGTGAACTCCCATAGGTGTCATAGCGATGTCGGCACCGAGGTTGAAAAAGCCGATGCCGAAGACAAGAA
The DNA here is from genome assembly GCA_964599835.1 of uncultured Eubacteriales bacterium. Lineage (GTDB taxonomy): Bacteria > Bacillota > Clostridia > Oscillospirales > Acutalibacteraceae > SFWF01. The sequence continues at coordinate 1,228 of CAZRHF010000042.1, forward strand.
GTACCGCACCCACCGTAAAGGATATCATTTCGTGCAGCTTAAAAGAAACGCCGGGAATAAGCGCCAGAAGATAGACGAGAAGGGTTATCGGCAGGGCCGAAATCAGGGCCTCCCTTATCTTCGCAAACAGTTCTTTCAATCCGCTTCACCTGCCTTTTTTATTATAATCATATAATTACATTCATTATATCATAATCCTATTCGTCAGGCAAGGGAGAATTTTCACGTAAAAGGTAAATTATCCGTGAATAAAGCGTTCGTAAGACAAAAACCGTCCCGCAAGCAGCGCGGAACGGTTTTTAGCTTTAGTCGGCGTATCCGGAAAGGATATTTTCCGCCACCCAGGTATTTACCTCAGGGGTAAAATGTATGGCATCCTCTATAAACAGTCCGTTTCCCCGTATATCGGGAATAAAATACGGGGCGGTCTGAGGGTCGAGTATGGATATGTTTTCATATCTTTTTTCAAGACGACCGAAAACCTCGTTGATATAGTGCATATTTTTAAGATACCCTCCCGTAGGGTCCATTGCGTTCATGCTGTCGGGGCAGACGAGCTTATGTAAAACGATGGGAGGAACTCCCAGCAGACGGTTAAATTCGTCGAAGATTTCGGTATAGATGTTTTCGAGCTGTTCGGATAAATACTCAGCTTTCGCAAGAGCGTCGCTTTCTCCGCCCCGCCAATGAAGGCCGATAATTTCATAATCCTTGTTCATTTCGGCAAAGCTACGCTCCAGAAGCCCGAAAATATGCCTGCTGAAAGGGAAGAGGGAAATATTGACCGTACCGAGTCTGCCCGGAATAAGCTTTTCCTCTCTTTTGGGATACCACATATATCCGTTGGTTACCCCCTGAGCACCGACGGCGATATGAATGATATAAAGATCGGGAAGACCCTTTTCGTTTCCCTCGTCAATGTGCTTCTGCCAAAGGGCGGCCAGACAGTTTGCCACCGAATAGGTATTGTCCTGCTCCTCTGCAAGGTTCGTGGAGGCGCTTGTGTATCCGCTCCAAGTGAGCTTTTCGTTATCAAAGGACTGGTTTTCGGTTCTGCTAAGCCCGAAAACGTTTTTAAGGGGTGTTTTAATAATATCTTCTTCCTTCATAGGAATTACGTGTCCAACAGCATTGGACTGTCCAAGCAGTATAAAGACCGCCGCTTTTTTATTCATAACGAACCCACCTTATTTATCAGAAATTCCTTTGTTTCTTTGTCTCACGATCTCATACATAAGAATAGAGGCTGCACAGCTTACGTTGAAGGATGAAGCGTATGAATCGGGACTCATGGGAATGGTGCACAGCAGATCGCAGTATTCCTTAAAGGCCATATTAAGCCCCATAGTCTCATTTCCCATCATCAGCAGAAGGGGAGAGGTAAGGTTTGCGTCGTATACGGGGTGCTCCTTGTGGGCAGTAGTGCCGATGACCTTAAAATCGGGATATCTTTTCTTAAGGGCGTCGATATATTCAAACAAAAGATTGTTGTCTGCCACGCGAACGACGGGTGTACTGAAAAACGAGCCCATAGCCGATACCACCACGTCAGGATCGTAAAGATCCACCGAATGACCCGTTATTATCAGCATATCGGCGCCAAGGGCATCGCAGGAGCGTATCATTGTGCCGAGATTGCCCTTGTTGGATGGTCTGTCAAACAGCACTATAAACGGTCTTTCCGAAAGCTCGATCTTGTCAAGCTTATCCTCCCGCATTTCGATTATTGCCATAAGCTCCGAACCGTCGGTCTTTCCGCTGAGCTCTTTAAGCAAAGGGTCGGTAAGGCAGTAGTTTTCCTCCGTCCGAACGGTGGATATCATATTCTTTGCCCAGTCGGACAAGGACTCTTTGTTGTATATAAAATGCTTGATTTTCCAGCCCTGCTTCACAGCCTCGTTAAGACTGCGGACACCCTCCACCAAAAACTCGTTATAACGGTATCGCTTGTTGCGGTTGGTCTTAAGAACTTCAAATTTTTGGTATGTGGCGTCCTTGCTGTATATATTCTTTTCTTTTATCATATCAGTCTCCAAGTGTATTATTTATCGGTATCGTTGTTTTAAAGTAAAGCGATGCATATATCCTCTCTGCCGATCACGAAGACCTCAAGATATATTCGTCGCGAATCATTTTAAGAGCCTTGCGTGTTCAAGGTGCATCGAGATATTCGTGAATGGGAGAGTGCTGACCGGAAACGTAGTATCCCTTAAAACACATCGGCCTGTTAGGGTCGTTGAGCCATTTCTTTTGGGCTTATGGCGGTGCTTAGGCTTCTTAAGATGATCCATAAGCCTTCCCTATAAAGCGTTTCTTTCATTATATAATGAAAACCGTCCGGATTCAAGAGATATTTACCCCTGATACCCCGACGGTTTATTATGTGCTGAAGAATTATTGGCAGAATCGTAGGGCGTTATAACGCAGTCAGACAATACCGTTCTTACTTTTATCTGACGGGAACACCCCGAAATGGTTCTTGTATGCGCGGTAGAAGGTGGAATAGTAGGTGAAGCCAAGCTCGTTACAGACTTCGTGTGCTTTTTTACCGCGGTCAAGCATTATTCTTGCTTCACTCATACGCAGGTTGGTTATATATTTTTTTATGCTTATACCGAAGGTGTTCTGAAAAATATGGCATATAGACGATACCGAAAGGAAAAAGCAGTCTGCAATATCCTCAAGCGTGATGTTGTTACGGTAGTTTTCGTTTATATAATTCATAATGGCGAAGGGGGTCGAGATATCTCCGGAAAAGGGTATCTCGGAAATTTTTGCGCTCTGTTTTATTAAAATAATTATATCCTTGGTTACCGCCGAAAGAACCTCGGAAAAATCCTCCTTGCTGTAGGTGCCGATGCATTGCTTTAAATAGAGGATATTCTGAACGATTCTGTGGTCTTTAGGTAGGGAGAGGATCCTTTTTCTTCCCAAAGCTGCCGTAAGGTCTTCTTCCTTAAGCAAAGAGTCTTTTATTTCAAAAACAAGGCGTTCATATTCGTCCATATTGTTTTTTACCGAAAAAACGTGGTATTCCCCCGGAGGAATAACCGAAAGGTTAAAGGGAGACAGTCGGTTTATTGAATTATCGCATATCAGGTCAACGGTTCCGCCCAAAAGCAGATGAAGCTCGTAATGATTATGAAACATATTGGTGCAGCATACGTCTACCCGTCCCCGTGCATACTTGAAAAACACGTCTTTGTTTTTACCGGTGATCCTTAACTCTTCGCTCATAAAACTGCCTCCTTTAGTTCTGTATGTATCCACTATACCATACGTTTGCAAGAAATGCAATAATTTCCATATAAAATGCAATTTACATACCAAAACTGTTGAACTATAATATGAATGGGTTTTTATTACCTTGCGGAAAAATGTGTCTCGTGGCGCAGATGAAAAAACGATGTTTCGGGGTATAGTGAGGTTGTGTGTTTATGAGTGATGCAGAAAAGGCTAAAAAAGGAAGAATTCTCGTCTGGCACGACGAATTCGATAAAGATGAATTAGACACAGATAAGTGGGGCTTTTCTCACGAAATGACCACGCCTGAGGCAAATTACGACAATTCGGAGAAAAACTGTCGCATAGAAAACGGAAAATTACTTATGCAGGCAAACCGTACCGGCGACACGGAAAAACCGTACACCCTTTGCGAGGCTGTTTCTACCAAACGTACTATGAACTGGAAATACGGCTATCTGGAAATGAGGGCAAATCCCCCATACAGACACGGTGCATGGCCATCCTTCTGGATGATCTCCAAAACTCCTTTTTCTAAGGCTGACTGGTTCAGCGAAGTAGATATTTACGAGATATTCTCGTCTGATGACAAAGTAGTTGCAAATCTTCATAAGTGGGGCTTTGGTGACGGAAGACATTCCTCGCTTGACGGACAGGAGGGCTCACAGTGGCGTTCCTACACCTTTGAAAAGGCTGAGGAGCTGAACAACGAGTATCACATTTACGGCTTCGAGTGGGATCCCCGGCGTATGAGCTGGTATATCGACGGTAAAAAGTATATTGAGTTTGCCATTACCGACGAGGAGTGCCGAGTCCCCAATTCCCTTATAAGCGGTACAGAGGCATTCCACGACCCGCATTATATAATACTTAATAACGAGATATTCACCCCGAACAGGCGTTGGAAGCCCGCAGGCAGTATCCTTACCGAGGAGGATGAGTTCCCCATAGAGTACCGCGTCGACTGGATAAGGCTCTATCAGAACCCCGAAAAGGAAGAAATCAAACTTAAAGCGGACATAGAAAAGGCGTTAGTAAAGCTAAAGAGCATAATAAAATAAATTTCGGCCTTGCATTAGCGGACCGTTTTTACAGATATTCAGAAAGGAAGATATTTATGAAAAAAGCATTTACCAATTTTTTCTCTGCGGTTCTGGCGCTTGCCTTGATTATCGGTTGCTTAACAACAGCCTATGCCGAAACAGCCGCGGAAACACCCGCCGAGCTTGATATATGGGACGGTACCGTCGCTGACTCCTTTGCAGGCGGTACGGGTACGCAGGACGATCCCTATATTATCGAAACCCCAGAGCAGTTGGCATTAATGCTCAACACCTTCGGTGACAGCAAGTACTACGAGCTTGCAAAGGATATCTATTTAAACGATGTCACCGCAGAGGACTGGTACACCGCAGAAACTAATAAAGAATGGTTTAATGGCTATGCATCGGGCAATGTATATAAATATTATGACCTTGCTTCTGAAACGACCAGCTTCTTTAACGGTAATATCGACGGAAACGGTCATACCGTTTACGGACTTTGGTATAAGGATGATACTGCAAGTGTATTTTCGGGACTTATTCCTTCGGTACATAATGCTGAAATTGTAAATCTCTCGATAGATAAGGCTTACGTTGCGGCAAAACAGGATGCCGCGGCTTTTGTTGGTGCTAACGGACGTGGCTCTAACAGCGGAGCACTTACCTTCGACTCCTGCTATGCCGGAGATGATATTGTAATAAAAAGCACCTCATCAAATGCCGCCGCAGGCTTTGTCGGAGATGCACAGGGTAAAAACAGCATCCTTATCGAAAGCTGTTATTCCCTTGTTCCTGCCGAAAATCTCTCTAACGCAGGCAATGATTATAAGAAAAATGCTTTCTTGGGCGAACCCTGGAATACAGAGTTTAAAATTTCCAACTGCTACTGTATCGGAGAGCCCTTCGACTCGAACAACAATGCCGCAATGGTATCTACCTTAGCCGCAGAAGGCTATTCCGACATATACGCCACTGCCGCGGCGGAAAAGCTTGATGCTGACTATTATACAACTGTATCGGCAGAAGATATGCAGGGCAATGCCGCCGTTACCAATATGGCTGCCCTCGGCAATAAGTTTGTCACCGTGGATGGAGGCTATCCCACCCTCAAGGCCTTTGTATTCGGAACAGATACCGACATCTGGGGCGGCTTTATTACAGCGCCTGCTGATGCAGATGAGAACGGCGAATATGAGATATACAACGCCGAAGAGCTTGCCTGGTATGTTAAAAACGGCGGTAATGCCAAGCTTATGAATGATATTTATCTTAATGATATGAAGGTGACTGTGTCAAACGGCACCGCCACAATGACCAAGCTTACCGATGAGACCGTTACCCTTTCGGCAGGAGATACCTCTCTCAGAGAGTGGTACGGCACCGGTACGAGCCTCGGAACCGCCGATGCACAGCTCTATGTATTTAACGGAAACGGATATGCGGTAAACGGACTTTATTATAACAGATTATCGGCAGACTCCTATACTTCCAACCGTTTCGGACTTTTCAATTTTGCGAGTAGCGGAACCGATATAAAGGGTCTCGGAATAGAGAACTGCTATATGCTTACGGGCAATAAATACAGTGCGGCCTGCATTATCGGCTACGTTAACAAGGTATACTATACCATTTCCGAGTGTTATCTCGCTGAGTCGGTATATCACGAAAGCTCTACGACCTACGCAGGAGGAATTGTTGGCGGAGGAAACGTCCCGGACGACGGCACTAAGCCCGCGATTACCGACTGCATAAGCCTTGCAACCCTCAAATCTACAGGCACACCCCACGCAATATCCTCCTATTGGACGGCTAACGGAATGTCCATCACCCGCTGTTTTGCAGCAAACGGCCACACGGCCTATAACAAAGCTTCGGCAACCGATGTTTATCATAACATAGCCGACAATTCCACCATTCAGGGTGCAAGCGCACTTGACGCAATGCCCGGTCTTTCAACCGAAAAAATGTATGCCGTAAAGTCAGAGGGTAAATTCCCCATGCTCCGTGTGCGCGGAACTGCTATCGGTGACGTTAACGAGGACGGCGTGGGTCTTGCCACAGGCGACGATGAGGCACTCAGAAAGGCTCTTATCGGCACCGCCGAGGCCCTTAACGGAAACTTCAACAAGGATGAGTCTACAGATATTCTTGACCTTGTAGCCCTCACCCTTGCAAAAAAATAACAACCAAAGAGCATAATCTCAACACTTAAAAGCATCACAATATAATTTGAAGCAGACTAATGTTAACAGCAACGACCGATAGCGTGGAGGAAACTATTTATGACTTTGTTTAAAAGAATATTGGCGCTCATTATGGCGGCCACTATGATGAGTATGACCGCCTGTTCGGATGTTGGAAACACACCCTCCGACGAAAGCCCGGCCCACCGGGAGCCGCTTGAAAACGACGAAAACACCGATGACTCCGATTGGGTCGATACCGACGGTGACTTTGACTATAAAACCGAGAAGTGGTCGGGTCCCGAGGGATATGTTATTGTCGTTTCAGCAGGAGACAGCGAAGCTAAAACGGTCGGAGAGTATCTTCAGGACTATTATAAAAGAGTGCACGGGGTCACCCTCAAGCTTGTAACAGACGCTTCAAAAGAGACTGAAAAGGAAATACTTATCGGCACCACCAACCGTGATGCATCCTCGTCGGAGCTTAAGACCGAGGAGATAAAGGTCTCACTTAAGGGCGAAAAGCTTGTCTTCGAGGGAGGACACAGTGTAACGGTGGAAGCGGCTGTAAAGCGTTTTCTGCGCCTTATGCCCGAGAAAAACGAGGCCTTTACCTTTGAACTTGCAACCGATTTCACGCTTTCTCCCAATGTGGAAGGTCTTGAAGATTACGAATATGTCTGGGGAGATGAGTTTGAAGACTGGTACGATATTGATTTCGGAAAGTGGCAGTTTCATAAAAGTATGACTGAAACCGCATCAAGAATTATGGCCACCGACCGACGGGTAATAGATATCGGTGACGGAAGGCTTAAAATGCGTGCCATTAACTATTTTGACCCGAATAACATAAACGCAATGTTCCTTATTCCTTACGCTACCGCAACCGTCAATACGATGAACTATCTTTACGGATATGCAGAGATCCGTGCGCGGGTTCCCTTTATGAAGGGCGTATGGCCCTCCTTCTGGGGCACTACAAAAACGGGAATCTATTCCTACGATAAAAGATGGTCGGCCGAAGTAGACGTTTTTGAGATATTCGGAAATGAAAATACCGTAACTCCGAATATTCATAAATGGTACGGTGAGTACGATTACGTTGGTATTTACGGAGCCAAGGAAGCTCATTCACAGTATACAAGCGGAAGCTATCCTAAAAAATCGTATAAATATGAAAGCTTTGAAGATCTTAACAAAGAATATCATACCTACGGCTACGAATGGACCCCCACACGTATGCATTTTTACGTTGACGGCGAAAAATATTGCACGATGGATACCGAGACCTCTTTCGATAAAGAACCGGATATGTCTATGTTCAGAGAACCGCAGTTCTTAATGTTTAACTGCCACGTTTTCACCGAAGACTCAACATATAAACCTAATCTTATATATGACAGTATGGAAAAGCTTCCTGCTGAATATTTCGTAGACTATTTCAGGCTTTATCAGCTAAGTGACGGAAAAAGCAAAATTTGGATAGATACAAGCAAGCGCTCAGAGGCACCCGAAAACCGTGTTAAAGACATTAGTGAATTTTTCAGTTGAGGCTTAAGCCCGAAAGGAATCATAAGATGAAAAAAACATTAAAAAACAGAAGAATACCGCGTTCTTTGCTTTCTGCGGCTCTTGCGCTTTCTCTTCTGCTTTCAACCTTCTCAGGCTTGGCGATTTTCGCCGACAATACGGGAGTCGAAGCGGCTTGGGACGGTACAGCCGCAACAGAATTTGAAAACGGTGCCGGCACACAGGAAGATCCTTACATAGTTTCCACCCCGGCAGAACTGCTTCTCGCTGTAACCTCTACGGGTAGGAACGAGGGCACTCAGCTTTACTACAAGATGGTATGTGACATATATGTAAACGATGTGTCCGATCCGCAGTGGCCCTCGTCCGACGGTCTTGTCGAGTGGCCCATAGCCACTGTAGCAACGGGTGCGGATACTGCCTTTGGCGGTGTATTTAACGGAAACGGCTACAAGGTCTACGGCCTTTACGTAAACGAGCAGTATACCGCGCAGGGAAATACCGTCGACAAGTCGGTTGCTACGGGACTTTTCCCCACGGTGACCGAATCGGCTGAGATCTCGGCTGTGGGTGTTGAGAATTCTTATTTCGCCCTAACTAACGATCATTCCGACGCTAATAAGGCGTATGTGGGTTATGTCGGTATCATAGCGGGTTACGTCTATAATGCTTCTGCCGAAACGCCTGTAATTATCGACCGTTGCTATGCTCATTCCGATGTTTCGGTCAGATCGGTCTATGCAGGTCTTATAGCCGGAGTTAAAAACACCGTTTCCGACTCCCTTGCAGTCACCAACTGCTACAGTCTGGCTTCGGCAACCGTTTCAAATGCCGTTAACAGCAACCGTATAACTATGGTATCGGGCGGAAACAGCGCAAAATCTGCAAAAATGGACTATAACTACGCCGTTGGAGGTATCAACTGGTCGAACGGAACCTCGGACAATCAGGCAAATTACAGCACCGAGTGGATAGACTCCTCCATAGGCAAAAAGTTGAAGGTCGCAAAAATGCAGGGTGCATCTGCCTTTGACAGCGGCAATATGGAAAAGCTTAACGGCGACAATGCCTACACCCTTACCGATTCTTATCCGATACTTAAGATATTTGCAGGAAAAGAAGAGGTAGGAGCCGTCTGGAACGGGGGAGTTGCTGAATTTATTGCCGAGGGAGGCGGAACCGAAGCCGATCCCTATATTATAAAGACTGCCTCCGAATTGGCCTTTGCGGTTACCTCAGGCGGAGAAGGCGCCTATTATAGGCTGGGCGCTGACATTCATCTTAACGACGTTTCATCCGAAAACTGGTATGAAAGCGACACCAACAATTCATGGTACGGAAATATCACCTTCAGCGGTCACATAGACGGTGACGGACATATAGTTTTCGGGCTTTGGTATAAAAAGGACAACACCTATTCTGCTGCAGGTCTTATCCCCGTCATTGCAGGAGGAAGCATTAAAAACCTCGGAATAAGATATTCCTATATTAAATCTACCCGTTACGTCGGCGGCTTTGTCGGAAAGACCGCAGGCGGTACAGAGCAGATATTTGAACAATGCTTTGCAGACGATACCGTAGAAATAGGATATACCGGGGCCAGGACCGAGGGCGCCGGCGGAATACTGGGATATGCCTTCGATGAGGCTCCGTATACGGGCATTACCGAGCTTAAAAACTGTTACTCCAAGGCGGTAATTACGGGTAAGGATACCTCCCGTACGAACGGTCTTGTAGGTACAGTGTGGACCTGTCCTGTTAAGATAACCGATTGTTACAGCGTAAATTCCCGTCCTTACGTAATGAACGGTCACGGAACCGTTTCGGCACTGTATTGGGATTATACTTCGGGAGTGCGTTACACAAACGGCGCTCAGGGAAAGACCGAAATAGAAAACGTCCTTTCGGGTGTTTATACCGATCTTTCGACCACCGTCGCCGCCATCGAGCAGATAACTTTACTTGATGCAGGCGCTATGCGGGGAGATGCCGCAAAGACCTCTATGTCCTCCTTCGATTTCGAAAAGGTATGGCAGGCGGTAGAGGAAGGAACTCCGAAGCTTAAACAGTTTGTTGCCCTTAAAGGCGAAGATATTATAAAACCGGAGATTCAGCCGCCACCCGTTATAAGTGATTATGCAGGGGGCACCGGCGTTGAAAAAGACCCCTATATCATCTCCAACGCCGCCCAACTCAGGAAGGCGGTCACTTCCACTGACGGTTATTTCTTCCGGCTTTCAAACGATATCTACATAAACGACGTATCGAATTCCCGTTGGTTCCAAAACGCTGACAATACCGAATGGGTAAACGGTACTCGGTTCAGCGGTCACATAGACGGCGACGGACATACAGTGTACGGAATCTGGTATCCTAAGGACAATACCTATACTGCTGCGGGTCTTATTCCTATGATGAACGGCGGTACAGTTAAAAATTTAGGTATAAGAAGCTCCTATATTTATGCCGCAAAATATGCAGGTGCCTTTGTGGGCAGAACCTATGACGGCGAGTATAAGGCACTTTCCTCCTGCTTTGCCGATGAGACCGTGCACGTGGGCTACACCGCAAGCGGAAACAACGGAGCGGGAGGCCTTATTGGGTTCGTTAATCAGGATGACAGTCACACCGAGGTTAGGATGCTTATCGAAAACTGCTACTGCAAGGCGAACGTTTCGGGACTTAACAGCGAACGTGTAAACGGTCTTATCGGAACGGTTTGGAACAGTGCGGTCAAGATAGTAAATTCATATTCTGTAGGAACAAAACCCTACTTTATGCAAAAATCGGGAACCATCTCTTCCCTTTACTGGAATATGGAAGACGGTTCTTATTCCGACTCTAAGCAAGGTCTGACCGATATAAACAATGTCCTAAGCGGAGTATATTCCGATACCGGATCTTCGGCAAAAGTCGAAAATTATACGGTGCTCGAGCCAACCGATATACGTCAGGCCGATAAGCAGGCCGCTCTTATGAAGGGATTCGACTTTGAAGAGGTTTGGCAGACCGTCGAAAACGGAACGCCAAAGCTTAAGATATTTACCACGATAAGCGGTGTCGATCTTCCGATCGTAAACGAAGCATTCCCTTCGGGCGTGGGAACTAAAGATGATCCGTATATGATCGAAACGGTTGAACAGCTCAGATATCTTATCGAATCTTCTTCCACACGGAACAAGTTCTATAAGCTTAAAAACGACCTTTACGTAAATGATACCACCGTAAAGGGTTGGATGAACAAAAACCCCGAAAGCTGGTACAATTTCGCAAAAGATAAGGGCTCCGCTTTTGAGGGAACCTTTGATGGCGACGGACATTTCGTTTACGGTCTCTACCTGAACGAGACCCCTGCTACGGGCAGTAAAATGATAAGCAACGGCGCAGGTCTTTTCCCAAGAGTCAGTATGAATGCGACGATCAAAAACGTCCATCTTCGTGATTCCTATGTTTCGGGAGTAGGCTACGTCGGTTCGATCGTCGGCTATATCTCGGGCAGCAGTAATGAGCTCTATCTGAGAATTATCGGTTGCTCTGCTGATGCGAGCGTTACCCTTAAGGGTCAGACGGTAGGAGGCATACTGGGCGGAGGAGCAAGCGGCGCCGAGCTACAGTACGTATACTTTACGGGCAAGCTTACATCTGCCTCCGAGGGCAGAGGTAACGGTCTTGTCGGGGACGTATGGAATCCCCGTCAGCGTGTGGTTCAGTCCTATTCGGTAGGATATACGAATTACCGCACCGGGTATATTCCTAATTTTGCGGTTGCTCTTTACGGAACTGCTTCTCAGTCAAAGACAACTAAGGTTGCCGCCTCTGATATGTACGGTTCAAAGGCAAGAAAAGCAATGCCGCTGCTCGATAGCAGTGTATGGCAGTTTGCAAACGGAAAAACGCCTCATCCGAAGGTCATCACCGATGATATGCTTTATTCCTTCACCGACGAGGGTGTGAAGGGCCGTGTTTGGTCGGGTAAGCTGGCTACAAAATATGCGCGGGGAAGCGGCACAAAGTCGGATCCGTATATTATCGAGACCCCGGAGCAGATGGCGTATTTCGTAAATCATCTCGGCGATACAAAGGGCAAGTTCTTCAGCCTCGCCGCCGACCTTAAAATGAACGATACTTCAAAGAACGGCTGGGAAAATACTGCTAACCAGTGGTTTACCTCGGAAGAGTATTTCGAGGGAATCTTCGACGGCTGCGGTCACGTGGTGTCGGGTCTGTATTTCAGCGGAGACGACAGTATCGTTGCCCTTATTCCGAGGGTTACCCGCGGGTCCGTTGTAAAGAGGGTAGGACTTACGAAGTCTTCTCTTACGTCTTATAAAACGGGCGAAAGAAACGTCGGCTATGTCGGCGGAATAGTTGGTTATTTAGGCAACGGTACCGACAATAATTATCCCGTAATAAGTCAGTGCTTCGGTGACGATACGGTCGTTTTAAAAGGAAGTTCGGTAGGCGGCATCGTTGCGGGCGGTCATCAGGCTGCAAGGATCGATAACTGCTATTTTACCGGTGTGATCGATGGTGACGGTAAGATGGGAACGATGGTCGGCAATACCTGGGACGGAACGGGAAGCATCATAACGAATTGCTATTCGATTTCCCGTGAGTCAAATCCCATCGGCTCTAACAACAGTGCGAAAAACTTCAAATGTCAGGGCGTATATCACGAAGGCCCCAGCGCTACGGTTAAAAGCGTCAAGCTTATGCCTATGCCCCTTATGAAGGGCGATAAAGCCAAGAGCAATATGCCCGAATTCGATTATGTAAATATTTGGAAAACGGTCGAAAACGGAACGCCGGTGCTTCGTTGCTTTGCCAATGCGGAAAAATATACCGCCGTACGTCCGGGCTCCAAGGTTGAAATATCCTTCGCCACCGAGGGCGGGGAGTCGGTAGCTTCCATCTACGGATATCCAGGCGACCCAATAGGAGAGCTTCCTCAGGCTACCTATTACGCTCACGAATTTAAGGGTTGGTACGTAAATAAATACAAGGTGATCCCCTTTGAAAGCGAAACCTTCCCCACACAGAATATGGTCGTTTACGCGAAGTGGGAGGCCTACGGCTTCAGTAACGGCTTTGAAGGCACTATTGATGAGCAGTACGATATAAACGAAGGTGCAGAGCATTTCCGTCCGGGCGTAGCCCTGTATAACCCGAAATACCTTCACAGCGGTTCCAAGAGTCTGAGGACTGTTCCCGATTCTGCGGTAGCTCCGGTATTTATAACAAACTACGCTTTCCCCCTTGAAAAAGGTAAATGCTACGATGTAAATATCTGGGTCTACGTCCGCGAAGAACAAAGCGGAAGCATCGAACTGCTTCAGGGACTTCAGCCCGATTATTATGCCGATACCGTAGGCTATAACACAGTCTGCGATCTCAGTAGTTTGGTTCCCGGAACCTGGACGCAGGTAAAATATACAGTTACCGCCAACGCTCCCTATCTTTTGGTAAGAACTTCAAAGGGTGCCGAGGTGTTCTACGATGACATATTTATAGTACCTACCTTCGGGGAAGGAACACTCGGCGAGCTTGAAGGCTTTAAGTCGGATTCTGCTCTCAGTGAGCCGATATTCGGCGGATCTACCGTCCTGTTCGTTATAGTCGTCGCAGGCGGAGTTGTTCTTTCGGGTGCTATCGCAACCGCCGTAGTAATAATTGTGAGAAAAAAGAAAAAACAGAGTATGTCTTCGAATGATGAATAACTAAATAAGCTTTATCCTCATTTTCATATCCTTTCAACCGAAACGACCGCCTGACTATGGGCGGTCGTTTCGGTTGTTAATACTTATAGTAAAGCAGATTTATTCTTTATGTTAAAAAGCATCCGGGTCTTTGACCCGGATGCTTTTTAGATAGTTGAACCGATTCAGATATCGTTTTGTGTCCTCAGAATTTTATAGATGCCGCTGACAATGGGTCTTGAGCCTTGCCCGTCTTCAAAGCAAAACTGCGGTTCAAGCTCTGCCGTTGCACGGATATCCTTCGGAATTTCCACGTCGAGAATAATAGCTTGACCTTCCCGTTTCCACGATACCGTTATCTTGCCTGACGGGGCATTGTGACAAGCCGATGCGTGATTTAAGGCGCCGATGAAGGAGGGTTTTATTTTCAGCCTGTTCACGTCGTGTTTTTCCGGATTAAGTTGAATTCCCGCAACACATTTAATAAACCAAGCGCTGATATCGCCCCAAAAATGATGGTTCATAGAAGACACGCTGTCGGGAAGGAAATTCTCCCAAAGCGTTGTTGCACCACGCTTTAACCAGTTCCCGTAGGAGGGATAATCTTCTCTGGTAATCATTTTATAAGCGAGGTCACTGTACCCGAACCGTGTCAGAACGTGGAATATGACCCTGCCGCCTAAAACGCCTACGTCGATGTGGTCATCAGCGGCGCGGATCATTTGTAAAAGCCTTAAAAACGCGGTGTCTTCCTCCGATCTGTCAAATACTCCGTAGTATAAGCACATTGCCTGACTGCTTTGACACTCTCCGAGAGCATACATAGTATCAGGATCGATCAGATCCGTTCTGATGGACTGTCTGTATTTTTCCGATTCGCCTGCGGCAAATTTTGCTTCCTCCCACATATTTACCGCTTTAAACATATCTGCCATTTTAGCGGAAATGTCCATAGCCATAACCGTATCGGTAAGAATAAGCGGTGCTTTGGGAGCGATGCCGCCCACGTGGCACCAATCGCCGAGACCGATACTGAGAAGTCCCTTTTCGTCACAACGGGTTCTCAGATAGCGCAGATATTTAAGAAAGGCTTGCGCGGAATCTGTGATCATTTCGGTTTCTCCGCGGTATACGTAGGTATAATAGGGGATATATGCCAGAACGCAGTCCCATGCAGGACCGTTACCCCAATGGAATCCCCAGCCTCCCGTGGGAACAATACCGGGCAACGCTCCGTCCTCCCGCTGTGCCTTGCAGATATTTCGCATCCATTCACGGTAGTTGCGTTCGGGATCAAAGTTGAGGAGCGCAGCCTCGCAGGAAAGAGCGGCGTCTGCGGTCCATCCGTTTTTCTCGCGCTGCGGACAGTCGGTGGGGAAGTGATGAAAATTGGAAACGATACTGCGCCTGGTAATTTCCTGAAGCGTTGTTGCGATAGGGTCGGAGCAACAGAAATCTCCCCGTGTATTCAGTTCCGTGTGACAGACGAGATAGGTGAGCAGCTCTTTTGTGGCCTGCTCCTCTGTGATTCCGCTGACCTTTACATACCGAAAACCGTGGTAGGCAAAGGTGGGCTCATATATCTCTGTGCCGAAGCCTTTACACACGTAGATGTCTTTATGCACTATATGTTTGTCTCGATCCCAATGGGCGCTAAACCACATCTGTGCGATATCGAGATCTCCGTCCTTGAGCGAATCCGCGTGGCTCAATTCGATTTTTTGCCCCTTCGCCCCCTTTATGCTCAGGCGGCAGATTCCGGCGTGGGAAACACCAAAATCGTAAATGAAACTGTCCCTGTAACGGAGAATTTCAACCGGCTTAATTTCCGTTTCTTTGACAATGGGAGCAACGTCTGCCAAACGAAGCTCGCCCTTTGGTGCAGTGGCGGGCAGAGCGTTTTCCCAATCCGAATCGTCAAAACCTTGCAGATTCCAGCCCTCGATCTCATAGTTTGCATCATAATATTCGCCAAAACGATAATCGTCGCTTCGGATGGGAGAGGGTGCCGTTTTGAAACCTTCGTCGCTCCGGAGCAAGATCTCTTGCCCCTGCGTTACGGTCATCGCAAACATCGGAGCGCTTCTGAAATCGCACTTATCAAAATCCCAGATATGTCCGCCAGGGTTGTTTTGAAAACCGTTTCCGAGCAAAACTCCGATTACGTTTTCTCCCGCATCGAGCCTAACGGTGTATTCGTCGTAGTATATATAATCGTTCGTATTGCTTATGTAGGGAGATAAAAAGCCTTTTGTGATCCGCCTTCCGTTAAAATAGAGCTCGTAAAAACCGCATACGGCGATAGTGATCGTCGCATCTCCTTCGCCTGAGGATGAAAAGGTCTTTCTAAAATAATAAGCAGGAACATTTTCTTCAAAAGTATTATATTTCTCGGTCGCCTTTATAAAAGTGTTTTTTGAGATCATTTTGAGCCCTCCCATGTGCGGCATAATTTGATTTCGGGATTTATTATACCATAAAATAAAAATCTTTGCAATAAAAACCGATGTTGTTAATCTGAAAAAACGACCGACAACCTCTCGGGTCGGGGTAGGGGATTTGCACGAAGTGCAACATCGTTGGGCGCAAGCCATCGCAGTGAAATATAATTCAAATTCGCAAAGAGTTCGGAAGATAATTATAATTGCCGGAGCCTGTTTTATAAATCAATTCTTATACCTTCTTTCTTAAAATAAAACACCCGATAACAGCTTTAATGTGCACAAGTCCAGTAAAAACGGACAATAGAAAAAAAGAACCCCCTATGGTAGAAT